>JADCFP010000051.1 GCA_020249465.1 Roseomonas sp.
AGAAATTGCGGTGGGCGGGATGCGCCCATCAGCCCGGCAAGAACCTGTTTTGAGGCAGGTAAGGGCAGTAATTGCACCGCCTCCGGCCCCAGGATTTTCCCCAGAAGCGCCTGAAGCTTTTCGGCTTCGAAAATGGGTAATTCCGTCAACAGCCAGTCATCGGCGGAAATTTCAAGCAAAGACCCGCCTTTGACGTCGGCGGCTTCCCGCAACAGGGTGAAAACCAGCCTTTGCGCTTCTGGCTGCACCCCGGGGGAGACCCGAACAGCCGCCCTGCCGCCTTCATCGCGCAGGGCGCGGCGCAAGGCGTCCTGCAAGGATGTCTGGCTGGCCTGAACATGCAGGGCGGAGTGTCTGTTACTGGACATGAGGCTTTATACACTAACAGAAACTCGCTAGCGAAACGTGTAAATTCGCATGCGTTAGGGATTTGGGCGGCGTCTGGCTTCGGGGGCTGCAATCCTTCTGCCTCAGATAGGCGAATTACCCCTTCGCTTTGCGGCAAAAATCACTATATTAACGCCAGTTCATCTTGGGGGGTTGAGAATCCAATGCGTCGTCCCGCTTACCTTGTGACCGCTTTTGCGGCCCTGGCCATGGTCTTGGTGCCGGTTCTGGCCGATGCCAAGCCGGGGGGCAATTCATCTTCCGGCAGCCGTGGCAGCCGGACCTATTCCGCGCCGCCGCCAACCCAGACCGCGCCGGGCACGGCGCGCCCGATGGAGCGCACCGCGACCCAACCTTCCGGCCCGCAACAGGCCGGCGCCCCCGCGCGTCCCGGTATGCCGCCGCAAGCACAACCGCAGCGTTCCTTTATGGGCGCGCTGGCGGGTGGCCTGCTCATGGGTGGCCTGATCGGCATGATGTTCGGCGGCGGGCTGTTTGGCGGTGCCGGCGGCTTTGGCGCCATTCTTGGCATGCTGTTGCAGGTGGCGCTGATCGGCGGGCTGATCTGGCTTGCCTTCCGCATCTTCCGTCGCCGTCAGGCTGAACCCGCTGTCGCCGGGCCTTCGGGCTATGCGCGCCAGATGGAGCCCGCGCCGGTGGCCGGTGGTGTCGCTTCAGCCGGCGCCTATGCCGCGCCAGCGCGTGATGTTCAGCTGACGCCACAGGATTATCAGGCTTTTGAACGCTCCCTGATCGAGGTGAATGCTGCCTGGTCGCGCCGTGACCTGAAGGGGCTGCGCGATTTCGCAACGCCCGAGATGGTGGGCTATTTCGCACAGGATTATCGCGATTTGGATGCGCGCGGCTGGCGCAATGAAACCCGCGATGTGAAGCTGGAAGGCGGCGATCTGTCCGAAGCCTGGCATGAGGATGGGCTGGATTACGCCACGGTTGCCATGCGCTTTTCCATGTTGGATGCCACCTTTGATGCCGCGACTAATAAGGTGGTGGAAGGCAGCACGACAGAGCGCCAGACCTCGACCGAGATGTGGACCTTTGTCCGCAGCGGGCCTCAGGAGCGTTGGTTGCTTTCGGCCATTCAGCAGACCACCTAAGGTTGCATTGCTGGCATGGCGCAAGCCATGCCCGTTGGGTGTTGCGCCATACCGTGATCGGCTGCCGCTGATCACGGTATTTTTTTGCCTGCATGGGGGGATGCGGGGATCAGGTTTCGGGCGCCAAAAAATGCTCGCTTTTTTGGGGAATGCCCGGCACGCTCTATCAGCCCTTGCCGCTCATGCTGCAAGAGACACCGTCAGAGCGTTTGTTGACCAGCCATCCCCCTTCGCATAATGTTCAAAGTCACAGGGAAAACTCCAATAATTTCAATATAAACTGGGTTAGTCTGCGGCGCGGAAGGCTCATATGGGAAATACTGATCGGCTTATTGACCTCTCGAAAAAACTTAATCGCCCCTCAGTCACGATCGTGGCGGTCATCATTGGTGTCTGGCTTGGGTACATGCAGTTTCCTTTCGTGGAACACCTGAAGCCGGTAGGTGATGTCTTTATTGCGCTCCTGCAGGTTTGCGTTTTGCCCTTCCTTATGGCGACGATACCGCTCGCGGTGCGTTCGGCCCTAACAAGTGGCGTTGCTGGGCCCGTCGTCGGGCGATTGATTGGCTGGTTGCTGGCAACGACTTTACTGGTCATGGCGGTTTCGCTGCTTGTGCCATCCATGCTGTTCCATTTCGTGCCCATAGATCAGGAAATCGCGCGACGGATTGGTACGATTTTTGGCGGTGCCGGTGGCCATGTTGACCTTGAGTTTGCGCTTAACGCCAAACTTGCCAATGATGGTTTGGGAGGCAATGCAACAGGGCTGATCGCCATCGTACCAAGCAATATCTTCGCCTCACTGGCTTCAAACAATAGCCTTCAGGTTATCGTGTTCCTGTTCCTTTTCGGTCTGGCCATGGTCTGGAGCGAGCGACGATCCGGCACGTCCATCTTCAATGCGCTTCGGCATATCCAAAGTGTTTGCCTTCTGATTTTCGAGTGGTTCAACCTATTCATGCCAATTGGCATTATTGCGCTGGTTGCGCCGCAGATCGCGCTTCTGGGTAATGATGCCTTCGCGGTGTTGGCGCCGTTTGCCATTGCACTTTTGTTGACCAGCATCGTTCTTCTTACCATTCCAATCTTTGTCATTGGTGTTGTGCTTTGCGTGAGCCCCCGGCACGTCCTTGCGGTGTTTACGCAGCCGTTGGCCCTTGCTGCCGCGACACGTAATACCCTTGTCTGCGCGCCAACAGCGCTGGAGACAATGACCAGGGAGCTGCGCGCGCCAAAGCCGCCCTGCGAACTTTTCATCCCGATCAGCTTCGCTGTCGTCCGATTTGGCAATATCGTGCATTTCATAGTCGCCGCTTTGTTCATTGCCAGCTTGACCGGGTATAGCTTCAGTTTTGCGGAATTGCTGCTTGTGGCGGTATTCGCGCTCATTGGGTCATTCGCCACGATTGGTATTAGTGGTCTTCCTGGCCTTGTGCCACTGGCAGCGGTGCTTCGTCCCTTCGGCCTATCCTATGAACTCGCGCTACCCCTGATGATCGTCGTGGACCCAATCGTTTCGATGATTCGGGCAATGCTCAATGTCGCTTTGAATTGCCAAATTCCAGCCCTGGCTGGCTCCGGCAGTAAAAAGCCAAACGTTGTTGCGGCAGAGTGAACGCATGTGAATGGGGCAATATCATTTTTGGAAAAGCGAAATGTGATCGGGGGGAAAGCGTCATGCGAATAGGAGGTTTTCTGAAATCCGGCTGGACGCGCAGATTTTGGCATTATAAGCGCTTGGCTGTCCTGGCGCTGGCGCTGAGCGGGTTGGTCAACACATCGGCGCATTCCCAAGATTTGAGAGCCGGCGGCCAGTCGCGTGACCTCAGGGACATCCTTGCTGCGGGAAGCCTGCGCGTCGCCATTCCCAATTTCGACGTACCTGGGTTTCGTGTGAGATTACCCTCGGGAGAGTTCGAAGGTCCCGAGATAGACATTGCGAAAGGAATCGCCCGTGCGATTGGCGTCAATCTTGTCTTCGTGGATGGCGGCAATACCTTCAATTCGCTCGCCAAGACGGTTGCTGATCTTGAAGCCGATATTGGTATCAACCGCATGTCCGCAAGTTTTGATCGCGCGCCCTTTGTCCGTTTCTCTGAACCTTATGTCAGGCTCCGCCACGCCATGGTTTATAATCGGGCGGTCCTGGCGCGGCTTGCCAATGGGCGAAGCCCGGAAGAAGCTTTCCGTAACTTTACGGGGCGTCTTGGGGCCATTCATGCATCGTCATATGTGGAATTTGCCAGACGAAATTTTCCCGCGGCGACCATCGTCGAAGTCCAGTCATGGGAAGAGGGCATTCAAGCCCTGAGGGATCATAGGATTGATGTGCTCTATCGCGACGAATTTGAGGTCAGGCGCGTCATTGAGAGAAACCCGGATATGGGGGTTCGCTTTGGAACAGCTGTTTTCACCGACAAGATTGACATGAAGGTTGTTTATGTTTGCAACCCATGCACCAACCTTCTTCAGGCGGTCAATCTGTACATTGAATTGAACGAACAATATCTGGCGCAGGCAATGTCGATCGACGCGCTTTTGAGGAACGCGCGGCGATAAGCGGGTGACTTGGATGGGCGGCAATGGGCAAGCCATCGCTTCAAGCCAGGTTAAAACCTTTCCGGCATGCCGCGCGCTGTGCCGGCCTACCGCTTTCACTGCCATGGGCGGGAAACGTTATCCTTATCCCCGTGATGCAGCCGTTTGGCCGCTGTTGGCTTTGCAAAAATGTCTCGCTTTCGTGGCGCCGTTTCGTTTAGCCTTCCCGTAAAGGAGTGGGAGGTAGGTATGGTTATGCCGCTTGGTCGCCGTGCGCTCATGGCGGGCATGGCTGGCGCTTTGGCAACACCTGCAGTGGCGCAATCGCGGTTTCCCGACAGGCCGATCCGCATGATGGTGCCCTGGACGCCGGGCGGCGCCACGGACATTCAAATGCGCGCCCTATGTGAACAGGCGGCGCGGCGTTTGGGCCAGCCGATCATAGTGGAGAACAAGCCAGGCGCGGGTGGTTCCTTGGCAGCGCAATTCCTGGCGCGTGAGGCGCGGCCAGATGGCTATGCACTCGCGCAAATGTCCAATGGCACCTTTCGCATGCCGCTAATGCAGGAAAGGCCACAATGGGACCCGATGCAGGATTTCACCTGGGTCATTCGCCTGGTCGGCTATATGGGCGGCGTGGTGGTGCGCCGCGATGCGCCGTGGAAGACCATGCAGGAATTGCTGACCGATGCGCGCGCCAATCCGGGCAAGTTCAATTACGGCACGCCTGGCGCCAATACGACCGATATCCAAATGACACGTCTTGCGCGGCTGGCTGGCATTGATTGGGTGACCGTGCCCTTCCGCGGCGCCGCACCCAATCTGCAAGCGCTATTGGCGGGCGATATTCATTTCTCGGCAGAAACCAGCGCCTGGGCCGATATGGCCCTTGAAGGCCGTGTGCGTCCCTTGGCCGTATGGATGAGCGAAAGGGCTGCGCGCTTCCCGAATGTCCCGACCTTGCGAGAAGTTGGCTACGACGTATTGGGCGAAAGCACCTATGGCATCGGCGGCCCGCGCGGCATGGACGCGGGCGTGGTGCGCGTGCTGCATGATGCCTTCAAGGAAGCGCTGTTTGATCCCGCGCATCTGGCGGTGATTGCGCGGTTCGATATGCCGGTGCGCTATCTGAACAGCGCCGATTACGCCGTTGCTGCCGCAGCGCATTATGAGGATGAGAAGAAGACCGTGCAGGAGCTTGGGCTGAAGCTTGGCTGAATAGTTTCAGCCAAGCCCCATCACGCGCGGCAGCCACAGCGCCAAATCCGGCACGGCCATGACGGCAACCGCCGAAAGCAACATGGCAAGCACCAGCCAGATCACCCAAGGCACGGTGCTTTCCATGGAAACGCCGGCGATGCGGCAGGACACCATGAGGTTCACCGCCATGGGCGGCGTGAATTGGCCAATCGCGATCATCATGGTCAGCACCACGCCAAACCAGGTCAAATCCCACTGAAAGGCCGCGGCAATCGGCAGCAGGAGCGGCAGCAGGATCAGAAAAATCGAAATGCCATCCAGAAACATGCCGACAAAGACAAGGAAAATCGTGAGCAGTGCCAGCGTACCGGCCGAGCCAAGCCCAAGCCCCACCACCCATTCCACAATCGGGCGCACAATGCCAAGCGTACTGGTGGACCAGGCAAAAACCGTTGCCAAGGCAATGACGATCAGAATGACGGCGGAGATTTCCCCAGCCTCCACCAGCATTTCATAGACATCGCGCAGCGTCAGGCTGCGATAGACGAAAAAGCCAATGAAAAGCCCGTAGAACACCGCGACCACGGCAGCTTCCGTTGGGGTGAAAAAGCCAAGCCGCATGCCGCCCAGAATCACGACCGGGGCCATCAAGCCCCAAAAGGCTTCCTTGAAGCTTTGCCAGACGGCAATCGCTTCCTTCTGGCGCGCCTTGCCACCGAAATCCTTCAGAATGGAAATGGCGACCACGGCGGCGATGATGCATAGCCCCGCCAGAATGCCGGGGATCATGCCGGCGGCGAATATGGCGGGCACGGAAACGCCCGGCACCAGCACGGCATAGACAATGAAGGCAATCGAAGGTGGGATCAGGATATCAGTGGCCGCCGCCGCCCCCACCGTGCTGGCGATAAAGGGCCGCGGATAGCCATCTTCCGCCATGCTTTTCGTCACGACCTGACCAACTGCCGCGCTGGTGGCTGGCCCTGAACCTGAGATGCCGCCAATCACCATGGCGACCAGCACGGCGACGGAAGCCAGCGCACCGCGCCCGGCACCGACCAGCGCAGTGGCAAAACGCACCAGCCGCAGCGCCACACCGGTGCGGTCAAACACACTGCCCACCAGCACGAACATCGGGATGGCAATCAGCGGATATTTGGCAATGCCGGCATAGACATTGGTGGGCATCGCCATGATGGATTGATCAGCGAGCCAAATGGCAAAAGCCCCCGCGAGGCCGAGACAAATCGCGACCGGCACACCGCCCGCGAGCAGTACGGCAAAGGCCAGAAACAGGATGGTCGCAATCATTGCTCAGCCATCCTCACCACGGGCAAGGCGGATCAGTCGCCCCGCTGCGCGCGCAATCACCAGAAGTGAGATCAGCGGCAGCCACCCGGTATAAAGCCATTGCGGATTGCCAAGCCCGTTGGAGAGCACCTCAAAGCGATATTCATCATAAGCGAGCTTGGCACCGAAGACCGCAAGCAAACCAAAGCAGATAATGGCCAGCACAAGCGCCAGCATCTCTGCCCGGCGTTGCCCGATTTTGCCCATCAGATCAGTAAAATATCCAACCCGGATATGCCGCCCTGTCGCAATCGCCAGTGCCGCGCCGATCAACGCAATCACCACCATCAGCACCACCGAATATTCTTCCGTGATGGCCAATGAGACATTGGTGAGGTAACGCGCCAGCACATTGGCCGCCGTGATCAGCGCCATGGCCGCCATGGCAAGAGCGAGCAGCACGCGCTCAAAACTGAGCGGTATCCGGGTTTTCGGATCCGGAAGCGTCGCCCCCGGATCCAGTTCAACGCTCATGGCGCGTCAGGCAATCGCGCGCGCAATGGCGGCTTCGGCCTTTTGCACGAGCGCGCTGCCGACCGTCTGCGCCCATTTGTCAAAGACCGGCCGCGTGGCACGGGCAAAAGCCTGCTTTTCGGCCGGCGTCAGTTCCGCGACTGCCACACCGCGGCGGATGCATTCTTCGATCGAGGAACGATCGCCATCAATGCCAAGCCCCTTGCGCGCGGCAGCGATTTGCCTCTGCGCGGCTTCACGCGCGCAAGCAATCACGAGGTCACGATCCGCTGGCGCAAAACTATCCATCACGGTTTTGGAGGCAACAAAAATCGCTGCATCGGCGCAGTAATTCCAGATGGTCAAATGGCGCTGCGCCAGCGTATCCATGCGGAAGCCCAGGAACAGATTGACCGGGTTTTCCTGCCCATCCACAGCGCCGGTGGAAAGCGCCGGTTGTAGATCCGCAAAGGACATTTGCACTGGATTGGCGCCAAGCCCCTGATAGATTTCGCTGAAAATCGCCCCCGCCGCGAAGCGGATTTTCAGACCGCGCAGATCCTCGGGCTTACGGATTTCGCGCTTACTGTTGGAGATTTCGCGAAAACCATTCTCGCCCCAGGCGACCGGCACCACATCGCGGCTGGTCAGCGTGCCGAACAGGTCGCGCCCGACCTCACCATTGATGATCGCGTCATAGGCGCGGTGATTGGGCATCAGGAAGGGCAGTGAAAAGATATTCATTTCGCGGATTTGGGGGGAGATATTGATGGTGGAAAACACCGCCATATCAATCACGCCCTGGCGCATCGCGACCAATTCACGCGTCTGATCGCCGCCAACCAATTGGCTGCCCGGATAGACCTTCATATTGATCCGCCCGCCGGAGCGTTCCGTCACCAGCTCTGCCCAGGTAAAGGCGCCGTCCGAGATCGGCAGCGGGCGATTGCCGACGACCGAGACCTTGTATTCGGCGCGGTATTGCCCCTGCGCGCCTGCAATGGTGGGGGCGGCGAGGCCAAGCGCGCCTGCGCCCAGCAGCAGGTTACGGCGCGTCGCGCCCTGGAATGGGGTGGTCATGGCGTTCTTCTCCCTTTTGATGAGTCCAGACTATAATCACCAAATGCCCAAGGTCAGCGCCAGAGGCAAGCGAAACATCGCAAGCGCCGCCGAAATGGCGCCTTTGAAAGATAGGAGACGCCGCATGATCCCGACTTCCAACCTGGGTGCCATGCTGCTGCAAACCGCCCGCCGCCTGCCGGACCGCCCCGGGCTGATCTGGCGCGACCGGGTCTGGAACTGGTCGGAAATCGCCGCCCGCGCCGCTGCCGCTGCCGCCGGTTTGCGCGCGCGCAACATTGGTGCGGGGGATCGCGTGCTGATCCATTCGCGCAACAATAACGCGATTTTCGAAGGCGTCTGGGCCTGTTGGTTGATCGGTGCCGTTTGGGTGCCGACAAATTTCCGCCTGAGCCCGCCCGAAGCCGCCTATCTGGCCGGGTCTTCACGCTGCAAGGCGCAGATTTTCGATGTGGCTTTCCCCGAACATCGCGCCGCCTGCCGCGCGGAAAACCTGACCTGCACGCTGGATATCGCGATTGGCGATGGCGCCGGCTTTTCTTGGGAAGATTTAATCGCGGAAGGTGCAGCCGCGCCGGTGAAGGTGCCCGCCGATGTGGATCGAGATCATCCGGCCTGGTTCTTCTATACCTCCGGCACCACAGGCCGGCCCAAGGGCGGCATTCTGACCCACGGGCAAATGGCCTTTGTCATCAACAACCACATCGCCGATCTGATGCCGGGGCTGAGCGAAAACGATGCGTCGCTTGTGGTGGCACCGCTTTCCCATGGCGCCGGCGTGCATGCGCTATCGCAAGTGGCACGCGGCGCGGTTTCGATCCTGCTGCCTGGCGAGCGCTTTGATGTGCCGGAAGCCTGGCGGCTGATTGAAGCGCATCGGGTTTCCAACATGTTCACTGTGCCGACGATTCTGAACGCGCTCTGCCGTGATCCGGCGGTGGATACGCATGATCATTCATCGCTGCGCCACGTGATCTATGCCGGCGCGCCCATGTATCGGGAGGATCAGAAATACGCGCTTGCGAAGCTCGGCCCCTGTCTGGTGCAGTATTTCGGACTGGGTGAGGTGACCGGCAATATCACCGTGCTGCCGCCGGCTTGGCATAGCCTGGAAGATGATCCCGCCATGCCGATCGGGTCCTGCGGCTATCCGCGCACGGGGATCGAGGTTGCGATTTTGGATACCGCGAATCAGCCCTTGGCCGCCGGTGAAACTGGCGAGATTTGCGTGCGCGGGCCTGCGGTTTTCGCCGGCTATTTCGAAAATGATGCCGCCAATGAAAAGGCCTTCGCCGGCGGTTGGTTCCATACCGGTGATCTTGGACACTTGGATGCGCGCGGCTTTTTGTACATCACTGGCCGCGCTTCGGACATGTATATCTCGGGCGGGTCGAACGTATATCCGCGTGAGGTAGAGGAAGCGCTGCTGACACATCCAAGCGTTGCGGAAGCCTGCGTGGTGGGCGTGCCGGATGCGAAATGGGGCGAAAGCGGTGTTGCGGTGTTGGTGGCGGAAGCGGGCACTGTGATTGATCCGGCAGCGGTGATGGCGCATCTCGATGGCCGGCTTGGGCGCTACAAATGGCCGGCGAAGATCGTGGTGTGGGACGCGCTGCCGCGCTCAGGCTACGGCAAGGTCCCGAAGAATGAAGTGAAGCGCCTGCTGCTGGAACGCGGGCAGGCGTGAGGCCATTTAGAGCGTATCCCGTTCACTTTCGTTCACGGGGCACGCTCTAAATTTTCTGTTTGGTCGCATTTTCCGAGTCGCCAAGTGATTCCACTTGGCTTGAAAATGCTTCAGGCAGGCGGCGGCAGGCGCTTGCCGGTCTCGGCATCGAACACATGCAAATGTTCGGTGCGCGGTGCGATTTCCAGCACGGTGGCTGAAGGCGGCGCGCCGGGCAGCCGCAAGGCCATGGTTTCACCCGAAGCCAACCTGCCATGCACCACGCTTTCGGAGCCCAGCGGTTCAATCAGATCAGTCATCAGGCGCAGCGGCCCGGGCAGGCTGATATGTTCCGGGCGAATGCCGAGCGTCACTTTCTGCCCCGGACGCGCAGCATATTGGCCGGGTGGGAGGGCGAGGATATTGCCATCCGAAAGCGTGGCCCCCTTGCCATCTTCCGTGATGGTGGCTGGCAGGAAATTCATCGCCGGGCTGCCGATGAAGCCCGCGACATAGGTATCGGCGGGACGTTCAAAAATTTCCATGGGCGAAGCAATCTGCGCCGCGCGGCCTTCATGCATGACGACGAGCCTATCGCCCAAGGTCATCGCCTCCACCTGGTCATGGGTGACGAAAAGGCTGGTGACACCAAGCCGGCGTTGCAGGCGCTTGATTTCCGCGCGCATGGCAACGCGAAGCTTCGCATCCAGATTGGAAAGTGGTTCATCAAACAGGAAGAGCTTCGGTTCACGCACAATGGCGCGGCCCATGGCGACGCGCTGGCGCTGCCCGCCAGAGAGTTCCCGCGGGCGGCGATCCAGCAGGGCGGAAAGGCCGAGCAAATCGGCGGCTTCCTGCACACGGCGCCTGATGTCTTCCTTCGCAAGGCCACGAATGCGCAGCCCATAGGCCATATTGTCGAAGACGCGCATATGCGGATAAAGCGCGTAATTCTGGAACACCATGGCAATATCGCGCGCGGCTGGCTCCAGCGCGGTCACATCCCGATCATCAATCAGCACCGTGCCACCCGTCGCGCGTTCCAGCCCTGCCACGATACGAAGCAAGGTCGATTTGCCGCAGCCGGATGCGCCGACAATGACAATCATCTCCCCATTTTGCACGGTCAGATCAATGCCATGCAGCACGCGGACCGCGCCGAAATTCTTGACGATGCCGGAAAGTTTGAGTTCAGCCATGGGGGTTTCTCATTTCTCGGTCTCGACCAATCCCTTGACGAACCATCGCTGCATCAGGATCACAATGGCAACGGGGGGCAGCAGCGCCAGCACCGTGGTCGCCATGACCAGATGCCATTCCGTATCACCCTGGGAGCCCAGCATTTTCACAATGCCGATCATGATGGTTTCCACATCGGTGGAGGTCGTCACCAGCAGCGGCCAAAGATACTGGTTCCAGCCATAGACAAACAGAATGACAAAAAGTGCCGCAATATTGGTGGCCGATAGCGGCAGCACCACATCCTTGAAAAAGCGAATGGGCCCCGCGCCATCCATCTTTGCGGCTTCCACCAATTCATCCGGGATGGTCAGGAAGAATTGCCGGAACAGCAAGGTCGCGGTGGCGGAAGCGATCAGCGGCACGATCAGGCCGGCATAGGTATTCACCAGCCCAAGATCGGACACCACCTGGAAGGTCGGGAAAATCCGCACCTCGACCGGCAGCATCAGCGTGATGAAGATCGCCCAGAAGAACAGCATGCGGCCAGGGAAGGAAAAGAAGGCGACAGCATAGGCCGAGATGATGGAAATCGCGATTTTGCCCAAGGTGATCAGCAGCGCCATGATGGCGCTATTGAACATCATGGTCGAAACCGGCACGCCAGCGCGCTGCTTATTGCCCTGATTCCAGACCGCGCCGTAATTCGCCGCCGCCTCAGCGCCCGGCAGCAAGGGGACATCGCCGCGGCCGATAGTGCCGGCATCATGGGTGGAACCCATCAGCACAATCCAGATCGGCAGCGCGAAAAGCAGCACCCCCAGCACCAGGATGATATGCGTCAGCATATCCGCGCGGGGGTTGCTGCCGGCCATGCCCATGGGGGCGGCGATGCTGTTGCGCGCTTCGGCCATCAGTAATGCACCTTGCGTTCGATGAAGCGGAATTGCACGAGTGTGAGTGCCATTACCGCAATCATCAGCACGACCGATTGCGCGGAGGATGAGCCAATATCCAGATTGACCCGGCCATCAATATAGGCGCGGTAGATCAGGGTTTGCGTGGCATTGCCCGGCCCGCCCTTGGTCAGCGCATCAATAATGCCGAAAGTATCGAAGAAAGCGTAGGTGATATTAATCACCAGCAGAAAGAAGGTGGTGGGCGACAGCAGCGGGAAGATCACCGTGCGGAAGCGATGCAGGGGGGACGCGCCATCAATGGCAGCCGCCTCCAGCACGCTGCGCGGGATGGATTGCAGCCCTGCCAGGAAGAACAGGAAGTTGTAGGAAACCTGCTTCCAGGCTGCGGCCAGCACCACCACCAGCATGGCCTGATTGCCATTCAGCGTATAATTCCAGGCAACACCCGCCGCCTTCAGTGCGCGGCCGATCAGCCCGATATCAGGATGGAACAGAAAGATATAAAGAATGGCGGCCACGGCAGGCGCCACCGCATAGGGCCAGATCAGCAAGGTGCGGTAGGCATCCTTGCCACGAATATGTCGATCCGCGAGTACCGCAAGGCCGAGCGCCAAGCCCATGGCAAGCACGGTGACGGCGACCGAAAAGATCATCGTATTGATGATGACCTGATGATAGAGCGGGTCGGCAAAAAGGTCCGTGAAATTCTCAAACCAGACGAATTGCTTGGAAATGCCAAAGGCATCCTGGCGGATGAAGGAATACCAAACGGCTTCCCCCGCCGGCCAGAAAAAGAAAATAAAAGTGATCACAAGCTGCGGCGCCAGCAGCAGATAGGGCAGCAGTTTATTGTTAAATATCGCCTTGCGCTGCATGTTGCCTCAACCAAAAAGGGGAGGGGCCGCCCTGAAGGCGGCCCCGATACGCAATTAGCGGCGATTGGCACGCTCAAAATTGCGCAGCACCACATTGGCGCGGCGATTGGCATTGGCCAGCAGCGTTTCGGTATTCTGCTGCCCTTGGAAGCCGCGCTCCAGTTCTTCCTGGATGATGTTGCGGATTTCCACAAAGCCGCCCAGGCGGAAGCCCTGGCTATTGGGCGTGGGTTCTGCGCGCGACAATTGGATAATGGCGGCGTCCGTACCCGGGTTCTGGGTATAGAAGCCCTCAGCACGTGAAGCCTCATAAGCGGCCAGCGTCAGCGGCACGTAACCTGTCACATGGTGCCACCACTTATCCTGCTCAACGTCTGAAATGAAGCGGTAGAATTCCGCGACCCCGCGATATTCTTCCGCCGTGCGGTTGCGCGCCGTCAGTGTCCACAGGCTGGCGCCACCAATCACGCCATTGCGCGGCCCAGCTTGGGTGCTGGCCGCCTTCGCACGCCGCAAAGCCGCAAGGGCGGCATCTGGTGCCATGCCGGCCAAATCCGCGCGCAGGACGGCTTCAATTTCCTGTTCTCGTGCGGAGGGCCCATTCAGACCAGACCAATCGCCATGATACGGCAGCATCACGGAAGCCCAGCGGAACTTGGCTTCGCGCTGCACCTGCGCCCGACCGGCCGAGGAATTGAAGGACATGGCAGCCTTGCCGGCCGGGAAGCTTGCGAAGCCATCGGCATCCCGCCCGCCATAGACGAACAGGCCCTCACGCTGCATCTCAAGCAGCATATTTGTATGCTTGGTAAAGATCGGCGCGCCGAGGTTCATTTCGGCATCCGGGCCTTCAAAGCCATTGGCCTTGGTGGCAAGGCCGACATCATGCATGGATGACATTTGTTCAAACATCACCCAGGTCGGCCAGGCGGTGCTGATCGGAATTTCCGCGGCATTGGTCGCCTTGATTTTCTGTGCGGCAGCGCGAATTTCAGCCCAGGTCTTGGGCAGTTCCGTTGTGGAAAGCCCCGCCTTTTCGAAAGCGTCCAGGTTCACCCACATGACCGCGGAAGAAGAATTATGCGGCATGGAAACCAGGCGGCCTTGCGTGTCAGAATAATAGCCGCGCACCCCGGCCAGATAGCGCTTGGGATCGAGCGTAATGCCCACCTCGCCCAACAATTCATGCGTCGGGCGAATCGCGGGGCCGGCGGCCATCATGGTGGCGGTGCCGACTTCAAACACCTGCGCGATATGGGGCGGCGTGCCGGCGCGCCAGGCGGCGATGGCGCCGGTCATGACTTCCACATAGGAACCGCGGAAGGTGGCATTCACGCGAAAGCGCGTTTGGCTTTCGTTGAAGCGCGTCACCTGTTCGGCCACGCGTTCACCAAGCGCGCCGCCCAGCCCATACCAGAACTGGATTTCGCTGCGGCCCTGGGCGCGCACGGATGGCGCAATGAAGGGGGCCGCCAAAAGGCCACCGGTTCCCAGCAATATGTCACGACGATTCATTTTCTCGCTCCCTCAATGTTGGCGATCGTTGCCCGATACTGAGCCCTTATTACAGGTAAAAGACGGTTTCGCGAAGCTTGTGTTGCGGGTTTTTCAGCGCCCCATCAGCCGCGCCAGCCTATCCCGCGCCCCCGCATCGAAGCGGAGACCAAGCTTGCTGCGGCGCCAGAGTACGTCTTCCGCCGCTTCGGCCCATTCCTCCTGACGCAAATAATCTACTTCGGCGGCGTGCAAATCGGCACCAATGGCCGGGCCGGGGTCCTGGCCCGGGGCAAAAATCCTCCAGGCACGGGTGCCATAGGCGCGGAGCAAGCGGGTGCAAAGCGCCTCTCGCAGCAGGGGGAAGTCGCGCTGAAAATCCGCCAGCAGCGCGGGGAAGCCATCTGGCGCGAAATCCCCGCCCGGCAAGGCTGCGCGGGCGGTCCAACCGGCGCTTTCGGGCTTCAGGCGAAGTTCTGACAGTGCGGCCTCGGCCAATTTGCGATAGGTGGTGATCTTGCCGCCGAAGATTGTGAGCAGCGGCGCCTGACCTGTCGGCGCGTCCAGCTTCAGCACGTAATCGCGCGTCGCTTCCTGCGCCTTGCTTGCGCCGTCATCATAAAGTGGGCGCAGCCCCGAATAGGTCCAGACGATATCTTCGCGCCTGACGGGTGTGCGGAAATAGCCTGATGCGGCAGCGCAGAGATAGGTGATTTCGCCTTCCGAAATTTGCGGTGGCTCGTCCGGATTTGGATGATCCTCATCGGTCGTGCCGATCAGGGTGAAGTCACGCTCATAAGGAATGGCGAAAATGATCCGGCCATCGGCGTTTTGGAAAATATAGGCGCGGTCGTGACCATAAAGCCGCGGCAGCACAATATGGCTGCCCTTCACCAGCCGAAGCCGCGCCGGCTGATTGCTGCCCATCACCAGCCCCTGCACGGCGCCCACCCAGGGACCGGCGGCATTGACCAAGGCGCGGGCGTGACACTCGGCTGTCCCGTCACGGCCCTCAGCGGTGATATGCCAGAGCGCGCCTTCCCGCCGCGCAGCACTCACCGCCATGCGCGGATGGATGGCGGCACCGCGTTCCGCTGCATCCTTGGCGTTCAGCAGCACCAGGCGGGAATCCTCGACCCAGCAATCGGAATACTCAAAGCCGATGGCATGCCCGGGGCTGAGCGGCGCGCCGAGCGGAGAGCGTGTCAGATCAATGCGCTGCGTTGCCGGCAGCAGCTTCCGACCGCCCAAATGATCATACAAGAACAACCCAAGCCGCAGCAGCCAGGCGGGCCTGAGGCCCTGGTGATGCGGCAGCACGAAGCGCAAGGGCCAGATGATATGTGGCGCGATACCCAGCAGGATTTCGCGTTCGATCAGTGCTTCCCGCACCAGGCGGAATTCGTAATGTTCCAGATAACGCAAGCCACCATGGATCAGCTTGGTAGAATTGGCTGAAGTGCCGCCGCCCAAATCGCCTTTTTCGAACAGCACAACGGAAAACCCGCGGCCTGCCGCATCGCGCGCAATGCCCGCGCCATTGATGCCGCCACCAATGACGGCAAGATCATAGGGCTCAGCCAGAGATGATGATGCGCGCAAGCTCATCTGGTGTGGTCAGCATGGGGTAATGGCCCGTGTCAATCACATGCCAGCGCGCGTTGAGTTTTTCCGCGCAGCGGCGCTGATGCGCCTCACCGGGATTGGCCGCCTGTGGGCAATAGATCACAGAAGCGTTCCAGGATTGCTGCCAGAAGCTTGGCAGCTTCACCGGCTGGGTGAAGGTCTTAATCGGATGGAGCGTCATGCGATCCGCCGCCCATTCCGCGAGGCCCCGTTCCATGCCAAGGAAAAGCCGGTTCAGCGCATCATCCCGGCTTGGGCCAAGCGCGATATCCGTATTGATGGCAGCCGGGCGGGTCACAATGTCGCGGATCTTCTCGCCATCCATCAACGCCAGCGCATCAGCGAAAACCAGGCGGCCAATGCGGTCGCGTGCGCGCTCTGCCGCCGCTGCCATCACCATGCCGCCGGCCGAGGTGCCCACCAGCACCGCGTCGCGCAAATCATGGAAGTAAAGATATTTGGCGATTTCCTGGCCATGGCTTTCGGTATCAATGCCGGCGCGCATCTGGTGGCGGCGTTCGGCGCAGCCATCAAGCGTTGGCGCATGCACATCATGGCCAGCGGCGCGGAGCCTTTCGGCGACAAGGCGCCAAATCCAGCCACCCTGATAGGCCCCGTGAATGAGAACAATGCTCGCCATGTCGCGCCTCCCGATTTGCAAAAGAGCTAAGCCCGAAACGCTGGACTTGGAAAGATAAGCGCCTTGGGGCTGGCAGAATGCCCAAGGCAGGCTAGGTTACAGCCTTGCAAAGTGAAAGGTCGTTCTTCCATGCTGCGTCGTTCCCTGCTTACCGCTGCTGCGCTTGGTTTGGCGGCGCCTGCCTTTGCTCAGGCGCGCCCGCTTCGTATGATCATCCCCGTGGGCGTTGGCGGTGTGACGGACGTGGTGGGCCGTATCCTGGCCGATGCCTTGCAAACCCAGTTGGGCCGACCGGTCGTGCCAGAAAATATCGCCGGCGCTGGCAGCACCGTGGGGGCGGCAGCGTTTCATCGCCTGCCCGCCGATGGCAATACGATTTTCATCGGCACCAATAACCATCCGGTGATGCGCGCGATTTATCCGAATTTCCCGCATGACCCGGTGACGGATTTTGTGCCGCTCGCGCTGATTGGCCGACAGCCCTTTGTACTTGCTGTACACCCAGATGTGCCAGCGCGCGATGTCGCCTCGCTGATGGTGTGGCTCACGCAGAAAAAGGAAGAAGCAAATTATGGCGCGACCAATCCCGGCGCCACCAATCATCTGGCGGGCGAATTGTTCCGCCAGCTTTCCGGCGCCAGCTTCACCATCGTCCCCTATCGGACTGCTGCCAATGCGGTGCAGGATTTGCTCGCGGGGCGGATGAATCTGACCATTGATAGCCCGACCATGCTTGCGCCGCTGATGCGTGATGGCCGCGTGCGGGGCCTTGCCGTCAGTTCCGCAACACCATCCGAACTTGTGCCGGGCCTGCCGGCACTCGCGCAGGTTGGCGTGCCTGGCTATGAAGTCACGGCTTGGCAGGTGCTATTTGCGAAGCCCGGCACGCCGGAAGAAGCACTCCCCCCCATTCGTGACGCAGCATTGCGCGCGGTGGCCGACCCCGCCGTGAAGCAGCGCCTGGCGGCGGCGGGCGTGGAAACCTGGCCCGATCCTTCGCCCACTGCAGCGGCAGCGCATGTGCAGGCGGAAGTAACGCGTTGGGCGCCGATTGTCTCGCGCATGAACCTGGGGGGCTGAGCCATGGCGTATGAGGGCATTCGCGCGCGTCGCCCTTTGATCATGGGCCGGCGCGGCGCTGTCGCAAGCAACCATCCGGTCGCAACCGCGGCGGGCATGGAGATTCTGCGTGCCGGCGGCAATGCCGCTGATGCGGCGGTGGCGATTGCGATGACGCTCGGCGTGGTGGAACCGCATATGTCGGGGCTGGGTGGTGATGGTTTTTACCATGCCTGGAATGCGAAAACCGGCGTCAGCACCACCTATAACGGCACGGCTGCGGCGCCGGCGGCGGCCACCATCGCGCATTATCGCGCGGCGGGCGGTATTCCGGTGCATGGCGCGCTTTCCATCCAAACGCCCGGCATGGTGGCTGGCATTTCCGCGCTGCATGGCGCGGAAGGCAGCAAACCCTGGGGCGCGCTATTTGGCCCCGCCATTGAAGCGGCGCGGGATGGTTTTGCCGCCACCCATGCGCTCCGGCATTTCGCAGGCGAAAACCGCGCGCGGCTTTCGCCCGATGCGCTGAGTGCCGCGTTGTTCCTGCCGGAAGGTAAGCCGCCCGCCTTGGGGAATTTGCTGGTGCAGCCAGCCTTGGCGGCAACCTTGCAGCGTTTGGCCTCGGCAGGACCCGCGGATTTTTATCAGGGTAGGCTCGCCGCAATGCTGGCAGCTGATCTTGAAAAGGCGGGCGCCCTGGTGCGTACGGCGGATCTCGCTGCGGTGAAAGCGCTTATCGCGCCTCCCATAGCTGTGCCCTATCGTGGTTTTGAATTGCGTCAGACGCCGCCCAATTCCATGGGCTTCGCCATGGCGCAAATGGCGCGCATCCTGGATCGCTTTGATCTTGCCGCGCTTGGCTGGGGCAGCGCTGCCTTGATCCATCTGATGGTGGAAGCGAAAAAACGCGCCTTCCTGGACCGCGAAGCCCATGCGGGCGCGGCGAACCCGCCGCTTGATAAGCTGTTGTCTGCCGAACGCGCCGCGGAACACGCCGCCACCATCACTGATCGCGCGGCACATTTGCCGGTGCGCCGCGCGCAGGAAACGGACACCACCTATTTCTGCGTAGTGGATCGCGACGGCAATGCGGTATCCGCCATTCAATCCATCAATTCCGCCTTCGGTTCCGGTGTGACGGGTGCTGAGACCGGCATCCTGTTCAATAACCGCATGAGCTATTGGCATTTGGATGAAGGCCACGCCAATGCGCTGGCCCCCGGCAAGCGCGTCCGCCACACGATGAATGCGCCCATGCTGATGAAGGGGGGCAAGCCCTGGCTGATCTTCGGCACGCCTGGCGCGGATAATCAGGTGCAGGTGAATACGCAGGTGCTGGTCGCCTGCGCCGATTTCGGCATGGACCCGCAACAGGCGCTGGAAGCACCGCGCTGGACATCTTCCCAACCCGGCCAGGAAAGCAATTACCCCCATGGCGGGGAGGATCTGCTGACGATTGAGCGCGGCATGGGTGCAGAGGTGATCAGCGCCCTGGAAGCGCGCGGCCACCGCGTGAAGATTATGCCCGATCTGGAAGGCCCGTGCAGTGTGGAGGCCATTCGCGTGCTGGATAATGGCGTGCGCATGGCGGCATCCGATCCGCGACGGGATGGCTGGGCGGGGGCTTGCTGATGGCCCCCTTGTCGCGCCTGGCCCATCAAGCCTAGGTTGGGTTTGGGATGCTTCATTTTCTAAGACGCCGCTTGACGGTTGCGATTCTGGTCGCGCTCACGGTGCTGACGTTGAGCTTTCTGCTCACGCGGCTATCGGGTGATCTTGCCATTTCCATCGCCGGGCCGAATGCGACGCAGGAAGATATTGAACTGATCCGCCGCGCCTATGGGCTCGATCGGCCGCTTTGGGTGCAGTATTTCGATTGGCTCTGGCGCGCGCTGCAGGGCGATTTTGGCGATAGCTATTTCTTCAAGACAAGCGTTGCGCGGCTGATCATGGAACGCATGCCAATCACCATGACGCTTGGGCTTTGCGGCCTGTTCATCGCGCTTTGTGTCGCACTTCCCTTGGGCATTCTGGCTGCCGTCAAGGAAAATACCTGGGTGGATCGCAGCGTGCTGATGGTGGCGCTGATTGGCCAGGCCATGCCTTCCTTTTGGCTCGGCCTTACGCTGATGATCGTGCTAGGCCTGAACCTAGGCTGGCTGCCGATCTCGGGCACCGGGTCCTGGCAGCATTACGTCATGCCGTCCATCGTGCTGTCCTTTTCCGCCATCCCATCGCTGATGCGCCTGACGCGGAGCGGCATGATCGAAGCGCTCTCTTCCGATTACATCCGCACAGCCCGCGCCAAGGGGCTTTCGCGGTTGTCCATTCTGGTGAAGCACGGGTTTCGCAACGCGGCCATTCCGGTAGTCGCCATTGCTGCCGTGCAGCTTGGCTTCATGCTGGGCGGGTCCATTGTCATTGAGACGGTCTTCGCGCTGCATGGCGTTGGCTATCTGGCGTGGGAGAGCATCAGCAAGAACGATTTCCCCGTGGTGCAGGCGGTCGTGCTGGTGCTGGCGCTGATCTATATCGGCCTTACGCTTTTGTCTGATCTGCTGAATGCTGTGCTCGATCCGCGCTTGAGGTCGGCATGAGCACGGTCTTGCAACCGGCCGGCGCCAGCAATCGGCGGCGCATCTGGCGCAATGCGGGCGCGATCTTGGGCGTGGGCATTGTCGGCTTCATCACCTTTGTCGCGATATTTGCGCCTTGGCTGGCGCCCTATGATCCCTTCACCATTGATCTTGGACGACGCGTGATCCCGCCCATGTGGATGGAAGGCGGCACGCCGGCCAATATTCTCGGCACGGATCAATTGGGGCGGGATTACCTGTCGCGGCTGATTTATGGCGCGCGGGTGTCCATGATCATTGGTGTCGCGACCATCATCACCTCTGGCATTATTGGCACTTTCCTGGGCGTCATGGGCGGCTTCTATGGTGGGCGCGTAGATGATGCGGTGGTCTTTGCCATCACCGCGCGGCTTTCCATTCCGGTGGTGCTGGTGGCCTTGGCTGTGGCGGGGTTTTCGGGGGGCGCCAGCTTCACCATGGTGATCCTGGTGCTCGGGCTATTGCTCTGGGATCGTTTTGCCGTAGTGGCGCGGTCCACCACCATGCAAATTCGCAATCTGGATTATGTGGCGGCAGCGCGCTGTGCAGGCTGTTCGCCCATGACCGTGCTGTTCAAGGAAGTGCTGCCCAATATCGCGACCCATCTCGCCGTGGTCGCCACGCTTGAAATGGCGCTCGCCATTTTGCTGGAAGCCGCACTTTCCTTTTTGGGTCTTGGCGTGCCACCGCCCGAACCCTCCTGGGGGCTGATGATTTCTGAAGCCAAGGAATACATGTTTTTCAGCCCCTGGATCATCATGATCCCCGGCATTGCGCTGTTCATCCTTGTGCTCGGCGTCAATCTTCTGGGCGATGCCTTACGTGACATGCTGGGCACGGATCTGTCACGATGAGCGCGCTTTTGGAAGTAGACGATCTGCGCGTGACCTTCGGTGGCACGGCTGCGGTGCGCGGCATTTCGCTGACCGTGGAAAAAGGCGAAACGCATTGCCTGGTGGGCGAAAGCGGCTGTGGCAAATCGGTAACTTCACTTGCGGTGATGGGCCTGCTCGCCAAAGGCGGCAAGCGCGAAGCGGCACGGCTTTCCTTCGCCGGTGATGACATTCGCGATTACGACGAAAAGCGCATGTCACGCCTGCGTGGTGATCGCATGGCGATGATTTTCCAGGAACCCATGACCAGCCTGAACCCGGCCTATACGGTGGGTTCGCAAATGACCGAGGTTTTGCGTCGCCATTGCGGCACGCCGCGCGCGCAAGCCGTGGATCGCGCGGTGGAATTGCTGACGCGGGTTGGCATCACCGCGCCCGGCCTCAGGCTTGGACAATTTCCGCATCAGCTTTCAGGCGGGCTTCGTCAGCGTGTCATGATTGCCATGGCGCTGATGTGCGATCCGGAATTACTGATTGCCGATGAACCGACCACCGCGCTTGACGTGACGGTGCAAGCGCAAATCCTGCGCTTGCTGGCCGAACTGCAAAAGGACCTTGGCCTTGGCATTCTGCTGATCACGCATGATCTTGGCATTGTGGCGCGCGTCGCGGATCGCGTTTCGGTCATGTATGCCGGCGAAGTGGTGGAAAGCGCGCCAACAGCCGAATTGTTTCGCGCGCCGCGCCACCCCTATACGCGCGGCCTGCTTTCCTGTGTGCCGGTACCGGGCAAGGTGAAGCGTGATGAACCGCTGGGCTCCATCCCCGGTGTGGTGCCGCGCATTCCGCCGGGCTTCACCGGCTGCGCCTTTAGGGATCGCTGTGGTTTTGCCGAAGCCGCCTGCACAGGCACTATTCCGCGGCGCAATGTTGGGCCCGCGCATGAAATGTTCTGCGTCCTGCCGGAAGGGGTGCCCGCATGAGCACGCCGGCGATTGAAGTGCGCGGCCTGAGGCGCGAATTCCGCGCAAGCCAAGGGCTTTTCGCCCCGCCGCGCCGTGTGGTGGCGGTTGATGATGTCAGCTTTTCCGTCCCTGCCGGCAGCGTGCTTGGCGTGGTGGGTGAAAGCGGCTGCGGCAAGACAACGCTGGCCCGCATGATCCTTGGCCTGATGGAACCCAGCGCCGGTGAGGTTTTGGTGGATGGCAAGCGGCTGGAAGGCATGGATCGCCTTGCGCGCGCAAGGCTGATCCAGCCCGTATTCCAGGACCCGTTTTCCTCGCTCAATCCCCGTCGGCGTGTACGCGATATCATTGCCATGCCGCTGGTGGCGCAGGGCAATGTCGCGACCTCGGAAATTGACCGCCGCGTTGCCGAAAGCCTGGAACGTGTGGGGCTTTCCACCGAACAGGGTACGCGTTTTCCATCGCAATTATCCGGTGGCCAGCGCCAGCGTGTGGCAATCGCGCGCGCCCTGGTGCTGCGCCCGCGCATCGTGGTTTGCGATGAACCGACCAGCGCCTTGGATGTTTCGGTGCAGGCGCAAATCCTCAATCTGCTGGCGGAATTGCGGCGCGATCTGGGGCTGACCTATTTGTTCATCAGCCATAATCTTGCGGTAGTCGAACATGTCGCGAGTGAAGTCGCCGTCATGTATCTTGGCCGCATCGTGGAACGCCGCGAAAGTGGGGCGTTGTTCCGTGACCCGCGCCACCCCTATACCCGCGCCTTGCTGGATAGCGTACTGACGCCTGAACCTGGGCTTGGTGTGCCCGATGTCGGGCTTGGCGATATCATGCCTGATCCCGCAAATATTCCGCCCGGCTGTCGTTTTCATCCGCGCTGCCCGGCCTGTTTCGCGCCCTGCGCAACAACGACGCCGCGCATCACCAGCCTGGAAGATGGGCTGGTGGAATGCCATTTGGCCGGCTGAGCAAAGCATAAAAAACCCCGCTTGGCATGACCGGCGGGGCTTTCGAGCAAGGGCTTCCCCTTTATTTCCACTTTGACAAATAGAAGCGCGGCAATTCATCCGCATAGGCCTTGAAGTCCAATTGCCGTTGGAAGGCATAGGTGCTGACGTAGGTGTGCAGCGGCACGAAATAGGCCTGCTCAGTGATCCGCTTGATCGCCGCATCATAGGCACGCTTGCGCACCGCCTCATCTGACGAAGCCCCGCCTTCATTCACCAGGTCAATCACCTGCTGATCGCGCGCGTAATCCTCATTCCCGCCGGCGAACCATTGCGGCAGGAAGGCCGAGACGTCATTGATCGAAAAACTGCCCCAACTACCCATCGCAAGTGTCAATTCACCGCGCTGGGAGCGTTGGATTTGCGCCGCCACCTGCATCAGGTTCAGGCGCGCGCGAATGCCAACGGCTTGCAGGTAATTTTGCACCGCTTCGGACCATTGCCGCGGCTGGACATAGGAAGTGAGCTCCACGTCAAAGCCGTTTGCAAAACCCGCTTCGGCCAGTAATTGCCGCGCCTTGGCGGGGTTGTATTCATACTGCGTCGCGACATCGCCATTGCAGCCGAATTGTGAAGGGTAGCAAGGCGCTGGCGGCACGCGCGACCCACCCGTCACCAGCTTTTCCGCCATCGCCTGCCGATCAATCGCGTGGAAGATCGCCTGGCGCACCTTCAGATGCGTCATAGGATTGCCCGCACCCGTCCGGCCAGCAGCATCCATGCCAAGATAGCCGACGCGCATGGTTTCCTGTTGCAGCGCTTGCAGGAAAGGCAGGCGATTCACATTGGCGATATTGTCTGGATTCATGTTCCAGATCCAATCCACGCGCTGGGCCAGAAGCTCGGTCAATTCTGTCGCGGCATCGGAAAGATAGCGCGCGGTGATGCGCTGAATGGCCGGACGCCCCTTGGGGCCACCCTGGTAATAGCCATCGAAGCGTTCGTATTCTACGCCGTTTGAGACATCTACCTTGGTGAAACGATAAGGCCCGGTGCTGATCGGCATGCGCGAAAAGCCCTCAGGCCCCACGCGTTCGCGGTAAGCCTTGGGCCAGATCGGCGTAACCATCGCCAGATAATCCAGCGCAGCGGGGTTGGGCCGCTTCATCTTGATGCGCACCGTATTGGCATCAAGCTTTTCCGCGCCTTCAATCCAGGAATAATTCCCTGGCGTTGAAAGCCGCCCGCCCAATTCGGCGATTCCATTCATGGTATAGACAACGTCATCGGCGCCAAAATCGCTGCCGTCATGAAACTTCACACCGGGCCTGATCTTGAAATCAATCGCCGTATTGCCCTGCCAGGCCCATTCGGTCGCGAGCGCGGGCACATTGCGGAAGGTGTCGGGGTCACGATGCACCAGCCCATCCATCGCTTGGTGCGCAATGATGATTCCGGTACGCTGGCTGTTGAAATAGGGGTCAATATTCGGCACGGCATCACGGAAGGCGACCCGCAGCGTATTGGCGCTGCGCTGCGCCATCACCGGCCCAGCGCCAATACCGCTCAGTGCCAAGCCACCTGCGGCAGCGGCAACACCCTGGCCTAGGCCTCGTCTGCTGATCTTCATCCCAATTTCTCCCTGCTGATAAGAACAAGACTAGAGACAAGGGCGGGGCGCCCGCAAGCGCCCCATGCCATCAATCCACCGTGGCGCCGGAAACCCGCACCACCTCAGCCCATTTGGTAATTTCGCTCCGGATGAAAGCCTCAAAGGCCTCGGGGCTGGTACCGCCGGCAGGCGTCAGCGCCGGCGGTGCGCCGCCAAGCTCCGCAATGCGCGCCAGATAGCCAGGGTCGCGCGTGATGGCATCAATCTCTGCCCCCAGCCTTTCAATGATCGGGCGTGGGGTGCGTGCTGGCGCCTGCACGCCGAACCAGGCTGTCGCTTCAAAATCGCGAATGCCGGCTTCCGCCAGGGTCGGCACATCCGGCAAGGCCACCGCGCGCACATTGCTGGAAACCGCCAAGGCGCGCAGCCGCCCATCGCGGATATGGCCGATGCAGCTTGGCATATTGTCGCACCCGGATTCGAGCCGCCCTGCCACCACCTCCACCAACATCGGCCCGGCGCCACGGAAGGGCACATGGGTGATATCGGTGCCACTACGCAGTTTGAACATTTCCATGGTCATATGCGGCGAACCGCCAGAGCCGCTGCTGCCGTAATTGAGCTTGCCGGGATTGGCCTTGGCGCCCGCGATCAGGTCAGTCACGGTGCGATAGGGCGAATTGGCCGGCACAAAAATCACATTGGGCACCCGGATCACCAGGCCAACGGCCGCCAAATCCTCGGGCTTGAAGGTCATGCGCGCACCCCAGAGCGAGTAATTGATCGCGGCGGTGGAGATGGTGCACATCACGAGCGTATAGCCATCGGGTTCTGACCGCGCGACCATATCGGCGCCGAGATTTCCCGTGGCACCAGCGCGGTTTTCGACAATCACGGGCTGGCCGATGCGCGCGGCCAAGCGTTCCGCCAGGATGCGCCCGGAGATATCCGTGGTGCCGGCAGGCGGGAAGGGAATAACGAGGCGTAAGGGGCGTGTCGGGAAGGCTTGCGCGCGGGCAATGCTGGGCGCGGCCAGCACGCCGGCCATGCCAGCCAGGATGATGCGGCGGCCCAGCAGGGCAGTATTCTCGGTCATGTTCTTTTCCTTATTCCACACGAATATCGGCCTGGCGCACCACATCGGCCCAGCGCGTTACTTCGGACCGCATGAAGGCAGCGAAGCTTTCCGGGCTTGAGCCTCCATCAGGGGTCAGGCGCGGCGGATCGGCGCCGAAGGCAGCGATGCGGGCGCGGAAATCGGCTTCCTTGCCGATGGCATCCAATTCGGCACCCAGCCGCGCAATGATCGGGGCCGGGGTGGCGCCGGGCGCCAGTACGCCGAACCAGGCGGTCGCCTCAAAACCCGGCATGCCCTGTTCGGCAATGGTCGGCACATCGGGCAGCACGGCGCTGCGTTGGGCCCCGGTGACGCCAATGGCGCGGATTTTACCCTCACGCAGGAAAGTGAGCGCGGAGGGGATATTATCCATGCCAAGTTCGATCCGCTCAGCCACCATTTCGGTCAGCATAGGGGCAGAGCCGCGGAAGGGCACATGGGTGATCTGGATGCCCTGGGCTAGACGGATTTGTTCAATCACCACATGCGGCGACGTGGCGATGCCGGCGGTGCCGTAATTCAGTGCTCCGGGCTTGGCTTTGGCTTCCCGCACCATATCCGCGAGTGTGCGGATGGGCATGCGATTGGCCGCCATCAGCACATTCGGTACGCGGCACATCAGGCCGACCGCTGCCAAATCCTCAGGCTTGAAGGGCATGCGATTGCCGAAAACGGCGAAATTGATCGCCCCTGTGCCGATAGTGGTCAGCAGCAGGGTATGGCCATCCGGTTCCGCGCGCGCGACGAATTCACCGCCGACATTGCCGGAAGCGCCGGGGCGATTATCCACCACCACCTGCTGGCCCAGCCGGGCGGAAAGACGCTCGGCAGTCAGTCGCCCAACCAAATCCGTGGTGCCGGCGGGGGTAAAGGGGATGACCAGGCGGATGGGCCGGTTGGAAAGCCCCTGCGCCAAAGCGGGCATCGGCAGGGCTGCGCCGAGTGAAAGCGCGCCCAGGCTGCGGCGGGTGATCATGATATTGCCTCCCGGTGGTTCAATTACCAGCCAAAGTGGCCCGTGAACCCTGCCAGATCAACCCATTTGCCGGGGGCTTTGGCTTCGGCGATTCGCCCCCTATGATGCTTTGGCGTTAAGGACGACGGGGCGATGGAGTTTTTGCGGCTTTACGGAAGGGTGCTCAGGCTGCTGGCCGCGGATCGCGCTGTCGCGATTGGGCTTGGCTTCGCGGCGCTCGCCATTGCCGGCCTGCAATTTCTGGAACCGGTACTGTTCGGGCGGGTGATTGATCTGCTCGCGCGCTCGGATCGCATGCAGGAATCGGCGGTTTGGGCGGAAGCGTTGTCCCTTTTGATTCTCTGGGCGGCCATTGGGCTTTCGGCCATTGGCGCCAATGTCACGGTGGCGCTTTTTGCGGACCGCATGGCGCATCGCAATCGCCTCAAGGTCATGCATGATTATTTCCAGCATGTGCTGTCCCTGCCGCTATCCTTCCATGGGGATACGCAATCGGGCCGGCTGATGAAGGTTATGCTCGTTGGGGCCGATAACCTGTTCGGGCTTTGGCTGTCCTTTTTCCGGGAGCATCTGACAACCTTCATTTCCGCCATTGTGCTGCTGCCACTGACGCTTGTTCTGAATTGGCGGCTCGGGCTTTTGCTGATTGGCCTTGTGGTGATTTTCGGCAGCCTGGCAGCTTTTGTCATTCGCCGCACAGAAAACGCGCAGCGGCAGGTGGAAGCGCTTCATACGCAATTGGCCGGCAATGCCCAGGATGCGCTTTCCAATGTGATGGTGGTGCAATCCTTCACGCGGCTTTCCAGTGAGGCACGGCTTTTCAGCGACATCATCCAGAAGGTCATCACGCATCAATTTCCTGTCTTGAATTGGTGGGCGGTGGTGTCGGTGATGACCTCGGCTGCCTCCACGATTTGCGTGATCATGATTTTTGTCTTGGGCACCTGGCTGCATCTGCGTGGGCAGGCAACGGTGGGGGAAATCGTCTCCTTCATGGGTTTCGCCACCATGCTGATCGGCAAGCTCGAAGGCGCGGTGGGTTTTGCGTCGCGGCTTGTGCTGTTGATGCCCTCATTGTCCGAGCTTTTCGCGGTGTTGGATGCGCGCACCACGGTGCCAGAAAAACCGAATGCCCTTGATATTCCGCGCGCGAAAGGTCAGGTCGTGTTTGAAGACGTGGCCTTCGCCTATCCGGGCGGGCCGCCCATTTTCAGCCATGTCAATTTCTCCGCAGCGCCCGGCAAGACCATTGCGCTGGTGGGGCCAACCGGGGCGGGGAAATCCACCGCCATGGCGCTGTTGCAGCGGCTATGGGACCCGAAGGAAGGGCGCGTCACGCTGGATGGTCATGATCTGCGCGATATTTCGCTGGAAAGCCTGCGGCGGAATATCGGCGTGGTCTTTCAGGAAAGCATGTTGTTCAACCGCACCATTCGCGAAAACGTAATGGTTGGCCGCCCGAACGCAACGCAGGAAGAATTGGAACAGGCCTGCCGGTTGGCGGAAGCGCATGATTTCATTCAGCGCCAGCCCCATGGCTATGACACCATGATCGGGGAGCGCGGCAGTTCGCTCTCCGGCGGGCAGCGCCAGCGCTTGGCCATCGCGCGCGCGCTGCTGAAAGACCCGCCCGTGCTGATTTTGGATGAGGCAACTAGCGCGCTTGATGCCGCGACCGAAGCCCGGGTGCAGAAGGCCCTTGCTGCGCTGATGGCGGGGCGCACCACCTTCATCATCGCGCATCGGCTGTCCACCGTGCGTGATGCGGATGAGATTCTGGTATTCGCCGGCGGTCAGATCGCCGAACGTGGCGGCTTCAAGGAATTGGTAGCGGAAGGCGGGCATTTCGCTGAGCTGGTACGCACCCAGCTGACCGGTTCCGCCAGCTCTTGATCATGATCAAGGCATTTGCGTGATGGTGCGGCAGGATGGGGTGGTCAAACCCGTAATGGAGGGACCCCATCATGAATCATCGTCATCGCAAAGTATTGCACGCCATCTTCGCCCATCCCGTCAGCGCCAATATTGACCCCAAGGCGGTTGAGGCAGTGTTTGAGGAGCTGGGCGCCGAGGTCTCCCATAATGGCTCAGGCCGCTTGGCGGTGAAGTTGAATGGCCAAGCCCATGCCTTTCACAATACCCAGCACAGCCTTTCCAAGGATGAGGTAGTGGCAATTCGCCATTTTCTGACGCATTCTGGGGTGGATCCGGCGCGCGATTACCCGCTTTGAAAGCGGGGCGGGGGCGAGGCCGGGCAGAAAAAGGAAGAAACCCATGAAGCTTCACCGTCGCGATTTTCTCGCCGGGGCCGCTGGCTTGGCTGCCCTGGCGCCTAGCCTTGGCCATGCGCAAACCCGCTGGCAAATGGCCACCCCTTACGCGGATGGCAATTTGCATACGCGCAATATCAGGACCTTCATCCAGGAAATCGAACAGGCGACCGGCGGCCGGCTTTCCATCCAATTGCATTCCAATGGCAGCCTTCTGCCGATGCCGCAGATCAAGCGCGGCGTGCAGCAGGGTCAGGTGCAGCTTGGGGAAATCCTGCTGACTGCTTATTCGAATGAAGATGTGTTTTTCGACGCCGATGCCATCCCGCAATTGGTGACAAATCTGGCCGAGGCCAAGAAACTCGCCGATCTGCAAAAGCCGTACATTGAAGCGCGGCTGGCGCGTCAAGGCCTGAGCCTGCTTTATATGGTACCGTGGCCCGCCGCGGGGCTTTACGCGCAGCAGCCCGTCACCAGCCTTGAGCAATTGCGCGGGCAGCGCTTCCGCACCTTCAGCCCCATGACCAATCGTTTCGCAACCATCATAGGCGCCAATCCAACCCTGGTGCAGGCGGCTGAATTGGCGCAGGCCTTCGCTACCGGCATTGTGAGCGCGCAAATCACCTCGGCCGCAACGGGCGTCGATACATCATCCTGGGATTACGCCAAGGTTTTCACGCCGCTTGGCTTTTCCATGACCAAGAACGCGGTGTTTGTGTCTCGCCGCGCCTTGGAAGGTCTGCCGGCGGATGTCAGGACCGCGCTGATGGAAGCCTCTGCCCGCGCCGAAGTACGCGGCTATGAGCTCAGCCGTGATTCCCAAGCCCAGGCCGAAGCCACGCTGGCCCAGCGCGGGATGCAGGTGCTGCAGCCGAGCGAACAATTGTTGGCCGATTTGCGCCGCGTCAGCCAGCAAATGACCCAGGAATGGATTGAACGGGCTGGCGAAGACGGTAAGAAGCTGATCGAAGCCTATTTGGCTGCGCGCTGATTGTGGCGAGGGCAGGTTTTGCCCGTAAATTGATCGTGTGATCGCTCAAAGGGGGGGGAGGGCGCAGGCCTGCCCCCCTTGTCTATTTCAGCGACGGTGCGACTATTCACCACGGAATTATTCACAACAGGGGGCTTTCATGAAGAAACTGTCACGCCGCAACGTGCTTGCTGCGCCCTTCATCCTAACGCCGTTGGCTATTCGCGAAGCGGAGGCCCAGGCACGTTGGCAGGTCGCCACAGCCTATCCCGATGGCAATTTCCACACCCGCAATATCCGCAGCTTCCTGGATGAGGTGAAGGCGCAAACCGGCATTGATGCGCAGCTCCATTCGAATGGCAGCCTTTTGCCCATGCCGCAAATCAAGCGCGGCGTGCAGCAGGGCCAGGTGCAGATCGGTGAGATCCTGCTTTCTGCCTATGGCAATGATGATCCCTTCTTCGAAGTGGATAGCATTCCTCAGCTAGCCTGGACGGATGAGCAGGCGCGCAAGCTCGCGGCTCTCTCCCGCCCCTATATCGAAGCGCGCTTTCAGCGGCAGGGGCTGAGCGTGCTTTACAGCGTGCCCTGGCCACCTTCGGGCTTCTATACCAATGTGCCGGTGGAAAACCTGGAAGTGCTGCGCGGTTCGCGCATGCGTACCTTCAATGCCATGACAAATCGCTTCGCAACCCTGCTGGGCGCCACGCCGACCCTGGTGCAGGCCGCCGAAGTGCCGCAAGCCTTCGCGACTGGCGTGGTCAATTCCATGGTCACCAGCGCGGCGACTGGCGTTGATAGCGCGGCCTGGGATTTCGCCAAGGTCTTCACCCCGATTGGCTTCACCCGCACGCATAACGTGATTTTCGTCCAACGCCGCGCCTTTGAAGCGCTGCCGGCGGCTCAGCAAACCGCCATCCGCGAAGCGGCCAAGCGTGCTGAGGATCGCGGTTGGGCATTAAGTGCGGAAGCGCGCGATGCGGCGCAGGCCACCTTGGCGGCGCGCGGGATGCAGGTATTGCAGCCGACGCCGGTGGTGATGGAAGGGCTGTCACGTATCAGCCAAACCATTGCGCAGGAATGGGCGACGCGCGCTGGTGAAGATGGCGCCAGGCTGCTTGCCGCTTACCGGAGCTGACAGGCATGCCATTCTTGCGCCGGGCACTTGATGGCCTTTACACCATCTCAGCAGGGTTGGCCGCGCTTTCCCTGCTTTCCATTTTTCTTGTCATGATGGCCCAAGTTGCCCTGCGTGAGATGAACATCCAATTCGCCGGCGCGGATGACCTCAGCGCCTATCTTTGCGTTGCGACCACCTTCTTCGCCCTGGCGCGCACCTTCAAGAATGGCGAGCTGATCCGGGTTGGCCTGGCGATTGAAAAGTTCGCGCCGCGCGCGAGGCGGCTTGTGGAGATCATCGTATTGATGATGGCAGCGATAGCAGTTGGCACGATTGTATGGTTCACGGCCAATGATGTGCTTTTCGCGCTTGAGATTGAGGAAGTGGCGCAAGGCACTGTCGCCTTCCCGCTTTGGGTTCCGAAACTTGCCATGCCGATCGGGGCGGGCATCTTGCTCATTGCCATTCTGGATGAACTTATTCGCGTTCTGGTGGGCGAAGTTCCCGCCTATGTTGCGGCTGCAGCGGACCGCGCCGCGCGCGGCGATTTCTCGGCGGAGGTTTGAGTCATGGATTTGTTGACCTTCGCCCTATTGCTGCTGATCCTGTTGTGCGTACTGCTCGGCACGGGTCTTTGGATACCGATGAGCCTCGCGGCGGTTGGCTATATCGCCATGATGGCGGTGCATCCACAGCCCGGCCTGTTCCTTGCCAGTTCAATGTGGGAATCAACCGGTTCCTGGACCCTCGCCGCGCTGCCGATGTTCGTCTGGATGGGCGAAATCCTGTTCCGTACCAAGTTATCCGAAGAATTGTTCAACGGGCTTTCGCCCTGGGTGCGTTGGCTGCCCGGGCGGCTTTTGCATGTGAATATCCTGGCCTGCGGCATTTTCGGTTCTGTTTCGGGGTCTTCGGCGGCCACCTGCGCCACGGTTTCCAAGATCGCGCTGCCGGAATTGCGCCGCCGCGGCTATGATGAACAGGTCGCGGTCGGCAGTTTGGCCACAGCCGGCACGCTTGGCATCATGATCCCGCCATCCATCATCATGGTGGTTTATGCGGTGGCGGCCGAGGTTTCGATCGTGCGCGTTTTCATCGCTGGCATGATCCCCGGTATCCTCGTGATGGTGCTGTTCAGCGCCTATATCGCGATTTGGGCGATGCTTAATCCGGATAAGCAGCCCGCCAAGGAACCGGCGCTGAGTTTCCGTGAAAAGATGCGCGCCAGCGCGCAGTTGATTCCCTGCACCATCCTGATCATTGCCGTGATCGGGACCATGTTTATCGGCTGGGCGACGGCTACTGAAGCGGCCGGATTTGGTGTGCTAGGCTCACTTATTCTTGCGGCCGTCACGCGCACGCTCACCTGGGAAAGCTTCAAGGAAAGCCTGATGGGCGCGACGCGGCTTTCCTGCATGATCATGTTCATCCTGGCGGGTGCGGCCTTTCTGACCAAGGCGATGGCGCTGACCGGTATTCCATCGGCGCTTGCCTCGGGTGTGGAAGCGCTCAATCTTGGCCCCTTTGGCATCATCGCCATTCTGACCGTGGTTTACCTGATCCTCGGTACCGCATTGGATGGTGTTTCCATGATTGTGCTGACAACTTCCATCGTCGTCCCCATGGTGCAGGCCGCCGGGTTCGATCTGGTGTGGTTCGGTATCTTTATCGTGCTGCTGGTTGAAATTGCCGAAATCACGCCGCCACTCGGCTTCAATCTGTTTGTCATGCAGACAATGACAGGCAAGGAACAGACTGAGGTTGCCTGGGCATCCCTACCCTTCTTCCTGATGTTGGTGCTGACCGTGGTGCTGATTACGCTGTTTCCGGTGACGCTGGTGACCGGCCTGCCGGAGTGGTTATTGGCGCGCTAGAGCGGGTTACGTTCACATGGGTTCACGCAACCTGCTCTATAACTTTGTTTTTCGATCATCTTCACACGTTCAGATGATTCCATCTGAACGTGATATGCTCTAACGGGTGTCTGTCCATTCGGCTTCCGCGCGCTGGGCAATGCGCTAGGCTGGGCTTGGCCAATCCGGCCGTTCAAAGCGCTGCACTTCCAACAGGTAGCCGGCGGGATCGTGGAAGAAGAAATGCGTCACGCGATAGGCTTCGGAATATTCCACCTGTTCCGGAACCTTCACGCCCTGTGCCTTTAGCCTTTCGTGCCAGCCTTCCACATCAGGATCTACAAAAGTGAAGACAACGCCGCCTTCCACGCGTGGGTTGTCTGAAGCCCGCGGCGCCCGCGCGCGACATATCCCCAAGAAGCCGCGCTCACCCGGCGCGGTGGCATAGATGCGGCAGGTGCCCTGATCCTGCACCAAGGTCAGGCCGAGCTTATTTTCATAAAAATCCCAGGACGCGGCGGGATCTTCCGCGTAAAGAAAGGTGATTTGTTGGGCGAAGATCTTGGATTCCATGGGGGAAGCTTAAGCAAGATGCGATATCATTGTCACGCATGCACCAATGCTCTGGGTCATACCTACTTAAGCTTTACAAAAGACAAGTAATGAGCTTGAAATCCATCGCATAAAAGGCCCAATATCCGGGCTGGTTGTTGAGGGGGTAGAGGCATGAGCGATTTGGCCCATAAGATCACTGGGCATATTCCGGTGAAAGAACCGCAATGGTTGAAGGAATTCAAGGCCTTCATCATGCGCGGCAATGTGATTGACCTTGCCGTTGGCATTGTGATTGGGGCGGCCTTCACGGCCATCGTCACGTCGATGGTTGAGGATCTGCTGAACCCTGTCATCGGTTTGCTGATGGGCGGGATGGATTTCTCCAACCTGTTTGTGGTCATGTCCGGGGAACGTAAGGCAACGCTCGCCGCCACGCGCGATGGTGGCGCAGCCGTGCTGGCGATTGGCAAATTCCTCAACGCCATCATCAAGTTTGTGATTGTCGGCTTTGCGGTCTTCTGGATGGTGAAAATCCTGAGCAAGCTGCAGGCATCAAAGGCCGTGGAGGAAGCTGCCACGCCGCCGCCGCCCACGCCGACGGAAACGCTGCTTACGGAAATCCGCGATGAGCTGAAGGCGCGCAAGTTGTGACGCTTTGGGGTGATCCGTTGCTCCGGATCACCCTTCACCGAACCATGCTATAGCCCGGCACGCCTTTCAGCGCCTCGGTCGTATCGAAATCGCGCAGTACCGCGTCATCGGCCATTTCAACTTCAACACAGCGATCGGCGTATTTGCCGGCTAGGTGACGCGCGCCGACATCGCCGGTAATCGCCAGCATCTCGGGCAGAAATTCGCGTGACCAGAGCATGGGGTTGCCCTGCTTGCCACGGTAGGTCGGCATGACAATCGCGCGGCCTTCTTCCGGATCGAATGCCGCCATCAGCCGATCAAGCATGGCCGCACTCACCAGCGGCATATCGCCAAGACAGACCATGAAGCCTTCAACATCTTCGGGCAAAGCGCGCAGCCCGGCCTTCAGCGATGCGGAAAGCCCCTGCGCGTAATCCTCGGCAATAGCGAATTGTACGGCGCGGCCGGCAAGCGCTTCTTCCACCCGGTCATGTTCATGCCCCGTCACCACCACGACGGGCCGCGCATGGGAAGCGAGCACCTGATCCACCACGCGCACCACCATGGGCACGCCATCATTATCAGTAACCAGCAGCTTATTGAGCGGCGCCATGCGGCGGGACCGGCCGGCCGCCAGCACAATCGCCGCCACGCGTCGCCCACGACGCGGTGCGAGGGCGGGCGGTGGCGTGCGCGGTGCCTGGTCTCGCGGCAAGGGCCGTACTTCGATTTCCTTGAGAAGACCGCCCACGCCCATGGCGCCGATATCTTCCGGCGTGACCTCCAGCCCCGCAAAAAGCCGTTGCAGCACCCAATCAAAGCCATTGAGCTTGGGGCTGCGCGCGCAGCCAGGTAGCACCATGGCGGGGATTTTGCCGATATGCCCAAGGCAGAGCAGATTGCCCGGATCAACCGGCATGCCGAAATGATCAATCACGCCCCCGGCGCGCACAATGGCCGCAGGCCCGACATCGCGCCGATCCACGACGGCGGAAGCGCCAGCCACAAGCAACATCTCAGCGCCCGCACGGCGGAGCCGCGATAGCGCATCGGAAATCGCGACTGTATCATGGCGCACGCGTTCCACTGGCAAAAGCGTGCCGCAAAGCCCGGCGATACGTTCTTCCGTTGCCTCCACCGCGCCTTCCATGACGCTTTCCTTGATGCCGGGCAGTTCAGACAGCACCAGCCCAACCTTCAAGGCACGGAAGGGATGAATGGCCAGCACCGGTCCCGCGCCGCTTTTCGCGACCGCTTCCACCACGCCCAGCATTTGCCCCGGTACGGCGAAGGGAATTACCTTGATGGTCGCGACCATTTCCTTGGTGTTCACGGGCGTGAAATTGGGCAGTGTCGCAATCGTGAGGCTTTCATCCACCGCATTCATGCGCGCAATGCGCTTGGTATCCAGCACCAAAAGCCCAGCCGTTTCCGCGAGGATATTGACGCGCCCGGTGGCGGCGCGGGATCGTGCGAGCAAGGGCGCGGCCAATACCTGACCCAGCCTTTCGGCGGCTTCATCTTCCGGCACATCGCCCACTTCAAGCCGTGCGGCGATGATTTCCCGATGGCCACCCTCACGCAGCGCGGCGATGGCGCCATCATCAAGCACCGTGCCCTTTTTCAGCACGCGCCCGGTCAGGCGCATGGTATGCGCCAGGATCGCGCCTTTCGCTTCTTCAAGCCGCGTCGGGCCGAAAATCATGCCGCGACACCGGGAATGGGCCGCACAGCACCAAGTGCCGCACCGCGCCGTGCCGCGACGATTTCCGCCATGATGGAAAGCGCAATTTCCGGTGCTGTGATCGCTTCAATATTCAAGCCGACCGGCGCATGGATCCGCCCCATGGCCTCAGCGCCATGGCCCAATTCCGTCAGGCGAGTGATGCGCTTGGCGTGCGTGCGCCGGCTGCCGAGGGCGCCGATGTAAAACGCCTCGCTCTTCAGCGCGGCATCCAAGGCGGGATCATCCAGCTTCGGGTCATGCGTCAGAGTCACCACTGCGGTGCGCGCATCAGGCGCCAAAGCTGCCATCGCCTCATCCGGCCAATCGGTGGAAAGCGTCACCCCTGGCAGGCGTTCTTCGCTGGCAAAGGCACGGCGCGGGTCCACCACCACCATGGCAAAGCCGAGCGGGGCTGCCATCGGCGCCATGGCCTGCGCGATATGCACGGCACCGACAACAATGATACGGAGCGGCGGGTTATGCGGATGCACAAACCAAGTCGCGTCGCCATCTGTCACATTGCCGGCCTCTTCGCTACCAAGCGCGGCCTTGGACGCTTCCACCAATGCCGCCGACATCTCATCGCCGGGCCAAAGTAATTGCGCGCCATCGGAAAGCCGCGTCAGCAGCACCACCGGGCGCTTGGCGGCGCGTTCGGCCTGCAGCCGCGCGAGGGTAGTGGCCTTCATGACAGCGGCTCCACAAACACCTTCACCTTGCCGCCGCAGGACAGGCCGACTTCCCAGGCGCGCTCATCGGAAATGCCGAAATCGAGCAATTGCGGCGCGCCGCTCGCCATGGATTGCCGCGCAGCATCCGCCACGGCCCCTTCGATGCAGCCGCCGGAAACCGACCCCGCCAGCTTGCCCGATTTGGTGATGGCCAGGCGCGATCCTGCTGGGCGTGGCGAGGACCCCCAGGTTTCCACCACGGTCGCGATGGCGACATCTTCGCCCGCCGCTTTCCAATTGGCGGCGATGGCCAGGATATCTTCGGCATTGTCGTTCTGGGTCATGTGACCATCCTCCTGCTCTGGCCTGTGCGCGGATCCGATAAGGTTTGGATCAGCGCCCGCAGGCTTTCAAGATTATGCACGGGCCGGAAATCATCCACATGGGGCAGCATGGCCCGAATGCCCTGGGATTTCGGTTGAAAGCCCGAAAAACGCAACAGCGGATTGAGCCAGATCAGACGCGTGCAGGATTGCCGGAGCCGCTCGGTCGCCTCCGCCAGACCCGCCGCGCCTTCGCGGTCCAGCCCATCGGTGATCAGCAGCACCACCGCCCCCTGGCCCAAGACGCGCCGTGCCCAAAGCTTGTTGAACAGGCCAAGGCTTTCGCCAATCCGCGTGCCGCCCGACCAATCGGGCACGATATGGGACACCATATCGAACGCGAATTCGGGATCGCGGTGGCGCAATTGCCGCGTCACATTCGTCAGCCGTGTGCCGAACAGGAAGCTATGCACGCGGTCACGTTCATTGGTGACGGCATGGAGGAAATGCAGCAGGATTTGCGCATAACGCGCCATGCTGCCGCTGATGTCACACAGCACTACCAAGGGCGGCGGCTTTTCCACGCGCTGCTTATGTTCAAGCTTCAGAATGTCGCCACCAAGCCGCAGGCTTTGGCGCAGTGTGGCGCGCAAATCCACAACGCGCCCAGCGGGATGGGTGCGAAAGCGCCGCGTTGGTTTTTCATCAAGGGGCAGGGTCAGCTTGCGGATTTCCTGCTTGGCGGCAGCGATTTCAGCCGCTGACATGGCCTCGAAATCGAGCTTTTGCAGTTTTTCCCGGTCGCTCACCGTGAAGCTCATATCCTGGCGCGGCGGTTCTGGCTCGGGCGGGCGGGGCTTGGGTTTTTCGCCCTGCATCGCTTCCGCCAAGCGGCGTGATGCCGGTGGCGGCTTTTCGGCCGGCGCCTTATTGCCATCCAGCGCTGCCATGGCAGCGGCATGCGCAGCCGCTTCCGGGTCGCGCCAGAACAACTGAAACGCCTGATCGAACAACTCGAAATGCTCACGCCGATGCACCATCACGGCGCGGAGTGCAGCATGCACCTGCCGGCGATCCCCGATCTCAATCGCATTCAAGGCGGCAAGCGCACTCAACGCCTCACCGGGCCCCAGCGGCAGGCCGGAACGGCGCAACAAACGTGTGAAGGCCAGCAGATTGGTCGCGATATGCCCACCCGCGCCCGGTGCCGAGGCCAGCAAGGGCTGGCCGCCGGCGATGATCCGGGCAGGGTCGCGATCCGGCGTCACCCCGCGCGGACTTCCGTAATGAGCCGCGCGGCTTCCTCGCCCTTCAGCTTGGCGATGTCATCCTGGTATTTCAGCAAGACGCCGAGGGTTTCATCCACCACCCCCGGTTCCAGCGCCTTGGCATCAAGTGCGGCAAGCGCCTGCGCCCAATCAATCGTCTCCGCAACACCGGGGAGTTTGAAGTAATCGCCTTCCCGCAGCTTTTGCACAAAGGCGACAACCTGGGCGGAAAGCGCTTCCGGCAGGCCGGGGGCGCGGAGTTTCAGGATGGCACGTTCGCGCGCCGCATCCGGGTAATCCACCCAATGGTAAAGGCAGCGCCGGCGCACCGCATCATGCACTTCGCGCGTGCGGTTGGAGGTGATGATGACAACCGGCGGCGTCGCCGCTTTTACCGTGCCAAGTTCGGGGATGGTGATCTGAAAATCCGCGAGGATTTCAAGCAGGAAGGCTTCGAAAGGCTCATCCGCGCGGTCAAGCTCATCAATCAGCAAAACGGCGGGGCTGCCTTCCAGCGCATCCAGCAAGGGACGCGGCTGGAGGAATTTGCGGTCATAAATCCCGCGATCAAGCGCGGCGGGGTCCACATCGCCGGCAGCTTCCGCGAGGCGTATCGCCATCAATTGCCGCGCGTGGTTCCATTCATAGGCGGCCGAGGAAATATCAAGGCCGTCATAGCATTGCAGCCGCACCAACCGGCGCGGCAGCTTGGCCGCCAGTACCTTGGCGATTTCCGTCTTGCCTGTGCCGGGTTCGCCTTCCAGGAACAGCGGACGGCCCATGGTCAGCGCCAGATGGATGGTGGTGGCGAGCGCACGATCAGCCACATAGCCACCAGAGCCGAGCAACGCCTGGGTTTCGGCGACGCTTGCGGGCAAGCTCACTTGAACATCAACGCGACAATAACCAGCCAGATCGCGCCCCCCACCCAGGCGAGCAGCGGAATGCCAAGCGGCGCTTCCGGCAGCAAATCAAAGATGGAAATGCCACCGCCGGTCACGGGCGGGGCGGGCAGGGGGGCCGGGGCCGCGCCGGGGGCAGCGGCAGCGGGTTCGGCGGCAGCCACGGCCGCGGCGAAACGGTCAAAGAACTGATCGGACATTTGCTTGGCGGTTGCATCAATCAGCCGCGCGCCAAGCTGGGCCATCTTGCCGCCGACCTGCGCTTTTACGGCGAATTTCAGTAGCGTTTCATTGGGGCCAGTTTCTTCCAGGGATACGTCAGCGCCCCCCTTGGCGAAGCCCATGGCGCCGCCATTGCCTTCGCCCGAGATGGTGTAGGAAGCCGGTGCCTGGATGTTTTCCAGCTTCACCTTGCCGCCAAACTTCGCCGCCATGGGGCCGATCTTCACCGCCACCTTGGCCTCAAAGGCGTCATCGCCGGTCTTGGTCACGCTTTCGCAGCCGGGAATCGCGGCCTTCAGCATTTCGGGGTCGTTCAGCGCGTCCCAGACGCGCTGGCGGGGCGCGGGGATGCGGCGCTCGCCATTCATATCCATGGGTTGATCTCCTGCTCACCCCAAACTAGGGGCGCAAGGCCATGGGGGAAAGGGGGCGCCCCCTTGTGGCGGCGCGGATCATCCGGCAATCACACTTTTGACGGGTATCAGCCCGCAGGTCTTTGAGGGAGGCCCTGGCCCATGAAAACGACCAGCTTCGCCCTGATGCTGTTTATGGCGCTGCCCCTGCCGGTTCAGGCCGCCGGGGTTTCTGGCGCGGGCATGAGCCTGGCCTGGGGCCTGCCTTTTGCGGGGCTTTTGCTTTCCATTGCGCTGATGCCGCTGCTGGCGGGGCATGTCTGGCACCATCATTACGGCAAGATCGCCGCCGGCTGGGCCTTGCTGCTGGTGCTGCCCTTCGCCGTTGCTTTCGGGCCGGAAGTCGCCGCGTCCGAGGTCTGGCATATCCTGTTGCAGGAATACATCCCCTTCATTGCGCTGCTGCTGGCGCTTTACGTGACAGGCGGTGGCGTGCTGCTGAAAGGCACGCTGATCGGCACGCCAGCCACCAATACCGCTTTGCTCGCCTTCGGCACGGTGATCGCGAGTGTGATGGGCACCACGGGCGCTTCCATGCTGCTGATCCGCCCCGTTTTGCGCGCCAATGCCTTTCGCCAGCGGAAGATCCATACATTCGTGTTTTTCATATTTCTGGTCAGCAATATCGGCGGATCACTCACGCCGCTGGGCGATCCGCCGCTTTATCTCGGCTTCCTGAAGGGCGTGTCCTTCTTCTGGACCACGACGCATCTTTTCGGCGAATTCCTGGTCTGCGCCGTGCTGCTGCTTGCGGCCTATTACGTGCTGGATAGCTGGGCCTGGTCCCGCGAGAAGCCAGTGGTGCCGGTGATTGAAAAGCGCGAAAAGCTCTCCATCGAAGGCTATGCCAATCTGTGGCTGATTGGCGCGGTGGTGCTGATGGTGCTCGCGCAGGGTTATTGGCGGCCGGGCGATGTGGCGCTGTTTGGCGAAAAGATCGGGCTGGAACGGCTGGTGGGTGTGGCGGTGTTTGTCGCTATTGCCGCGATTTCCATGTGGGTCACGCCGCGGCAATTGCGGGAAGATAATGGCTTCGCCTGGGGGGCCATTGCCGAAGTGGCCAAGCTTTTCGCTGCCATTTTCGTGACCATGGCGCCGGTGCTTGCGATACTCCGCGCCGGCACGGCGGGTGCTGCGGCGCCGCTTGTGGCGCTGACTTCCGGCGCGGGCGGGGAGCCGATTCCCTGGGTCTATTTCTGGCTGACCGGCGTGCTGTCTTCCTTCCTGGATAATGCGCCGACCTATCTGGTGTTCTTCAACCTGGCCGGCGGTGATCCCGCGCATCTGATGGCTGAAGGCGCGCTGACCCTGGCAGCGATTTCTTGCGGCGCGGTCTTCATGGGGGCCAATTCCTATATCGGCAATGCGCCGAATTTCATGGTCAAGGCGATTGTCGAAGAACAGGGTGTGCGCATGCCATCCTTCTTTGGTTATTGCGCCTGGGCCCTTGTGGTGCTGATCCCGCTTTTCGTTCTGGTGACGTTCATTTTCTTCTGAGGAAATTTCCATGCCTTACGTGATCGCCGATGATCTGCCCCATGAACCCGCCGGTGTGCGCTTCCGCCGCCTGCTGGATCGCCCGCAAATCCTTGAAATGCCCGGCGCACATTTGGGCATTGCGGCCTTGCTTGCGAAAAAGGCAGGGTTTGAGGCGCTGTATATGTCAGGCGCGGCCATGTCGGCCACCATGGGCCTGCCCGATCTTGGCATGATCACGGTGGATGACGTGTCCTGGCATGTGCGCCAGGTGGTGCGCGCTTCTGCCCTGCCGGTGCTGGTGGATGGCGATACCGGCTATGGTGAGGCGCTGAATGTCATGCACATGGTGCGTTGCTTTGAAGAAGCGGGTGCGGGCGCGGTGCATTTGGAAGACCAGTTGCTGCCCAAGAAATGCGGCCATTTGAACGACAAGAAACTGGCCCCGGTGGATGAAATGGCGGCCAAGGTCGCGGCTGCGCGTAAGGCACGGCGCAACCTTGTCATTATCGCGCGCACCGATGCGGTGGCGAATGAAGGCATGGATGCGGCGGTTGATCGTGCGAAGCGCTATCTGGAAGCCGGCGCCGATGCGATTTTCCCCGAAGCTTTGACCACGGCTGAGATGTTTCGCGAATTCGCCGCGCGCATGCCGGGTGTGAAGCTGCTGGCCAATATGACCGAATTCGGCCGCACGCCGTTTTTCACGGCAACCGAATTCCAGCAAATGGGCTATGCCATGGTGATCTGGCCCGTCAGCCATCTGCGCATCGCGGCCAAGGCGATGGAAGATCTCTATGGCGCGATCAAATCAGATGGCGGCACGCATAATATGGTTGGGCGCATGCAAACCCGCGCGGCGCTGTATGAGACTATTGGGTATCATGCCTATGAATCGCTCGATGCCAGCCTGGTGCGCACCATTGTGCCGGAAGGCATGCCGCAGAATTGAGGCGGCTGCGGGCGCGGTGGAGGCCTTACCCCCCGCGCCCGGAAAAGGCGTTGAAGGTTTGCAGCGTATAGGTGTCCTTGACGCCGGGCACGCTTTGGATGGTTTCCACAACAAAAAGCCCGATATCGCGATCTGCTTCCAGGTAGAATTTCCCGAGCAGATCATATTGGCCGGAAATGGAATGCATTTCCGAAAGCTCCGGAATGCCATCGGCCATCTCGCGCGCCACGCGATAGGCTTGGCCCATTTCGCATTTTATCATGACAAATATGGCGCGCATGGCTTTGGCCCTCCTGCAATGGCCATCATTTTAGAGAAGTTTCGCGCGAAGCAAAATCTCTTGGCGGCCAATTGGAACGGGAACTAAGCTAAGGCTTACCGTCCGCTGATGGGTTGCTCCCACCAAACCGTGCGATCACCTCATCCGCTGTCACCACCGATGCATATTGCCTATCAAGAATAGCCAAGGTCAGATCATGGACGGTTTCGGCGGTCCAGGTTTTTCCACCCCGGCCCGTCACCGGCACGGCGGTGGTCGCATCCGACGGCAGGATGATGCGGTAGCCAAGCGCCTTGCCGGCCCTGACCGTCGCATCCATGCTGCTATGGATGACAACGCCCGTCAGCACGAACTCCTTGGCCCCCATGTCGCGGAGGAGCTGATCAAGCTCAGTTCCGATAAAGGCGCAGTTTTGATGCTTGATGACAACCGGCTCCCCCGCGAGGGGCGCGACCTCGGCTTTGATGCCATTCCACGGCCCGCGGGTATGATAGCTTGAGGTCGGTGTTGGCTCGTCATGCTTGATGTGAAGCACGGGCCAACCGTTTTTTCGCCAATGCGCCAGAAGACGCATAATCACCGCCAAATATCCAGAGTTGTTCTTGCCGTTCCAGACCGGCTGGTCGATGGCGTCCTGGACGTCGAGGATAATGAGGGGCGGAGGGGCAGGACGGGCGTTCATGCTCGGCAATACCTTTCTCAACAGACAGTCCCCTTTTGGCCCGCCGTCTCAGCGAATGATTGCCTGACGCTGCCTCTGCTTCAAGCGTGTTTCGCCTCGGATGGCGGCACCTGTCGCGCAGCTGCGCGGTTTTGGGCGAAACGAGGCACCTTGGCAGGCAGGTTAATTTGCAAAGAGTATGGCATTGTGACTAAGTTTTGGGCGAAAATTCGCCAAAAGCCGGTCGGGTGCCCTCTCCAGGCGGCATAGGGCTTGCTTAACAAGGATTATGGTTTTGCCTCCTCCTGCCCCAGATAGCGGCGGCGCCGCCCATCCCTTGCTCGAAACCCGTGGCCTCGTGAAGCATTTCCCCATTCGGGGTGGCCTGTTTGGTCGCCAGATGGGGGAGGTTCGCGCGGTGGATGGCGTCTCCCTCACGGTCCGCAAAGGGGAGACCTTGGGCATTGTGGGCGAAAGCGGCTGCGGCAAATCCACCACCGCCCGCCTGCTGATGCGCCTGCTCGACCCCGGCGCGGGGGAGATGATTTTTGATGGTGAACCGGTCGGGCGGGATGATCTGGGCGGCGGCATATCGCTGAAAGAGTATCGTCGCCAGGTGCAGATGGTGTTCCAGGATTCCTACGCCTCCCTGAACCCCCGCCTGCCAATTGAAGACAGCATCGCTTTTGCCCCTGAAGTGCATGGCGTGCCGGTGGCGGAAGCGCGCGAAAGAGCCAGGGAATTGCTCGCTGCCGTTGGCCTGGCCCCCGCACAATTCGCCCGACGCTACCCGCATGAATTATCCGGCGGTCAGCGCCAGCGGGTGAATATCGCCCGCGCCTTGGCGCTCCGCCCGCGTTTGGTCATTCTGGATGAACCGGTCTCGGCGCTGGATAAAAGCGTGGAGGCGCAGGTCTTGAACCTGCTCGTGGACCTGAAGGAAAGCTTTGGCCTGACCTATGTTTTCATCAGCCATGACCTGAATGTGGTGCAATATATCAGTGACCGCGTGCTGGTGATGTATCTGGGCCAGGTCGCGGAAGAAGGCCCGGTGGATGAAATTTATGCCCGCCCGGCGCATCCCTATACCCGCGCGCTTTTGGCATCGCGGCCTTCCATGGACCCTTCGCAGCGCCGCACCGAACCGCCACTGACGGGCGACCCGCCCAATCCGGTGAACCCGCCTTCCGGCTGCCGTTTCCGCACCCGCTGCCCCTTTGCCGAGGCGGTTTGCGCCGATGTCCCACCCATCGCCGCCACCCTCAGCCCCGGTCACACCGCCGCCTGCCACATGGCTCTGCCCGGCAGTGGCCACAGCAAGGCCGGGGGGATCGCGGCATGAGTGCGGCCTTGAAACCTGCCAATGAGGCACCGCTGATCCGGTTGCGCGATTTGCATGTGAAGTTCGAAAGCCGCGATCGCACCGTGCATGCGGTGAATGGCGTTGATCTGGACCTTGCCGCCGGGGAGGTGCTCTGCATCCTGGGCGAATCAGGGTCCGGCAAATCCGTGACACTGCGCGCGCTCATGAAGCTTTTGCCGAAAACCGCGAAGGTCACGGGCGAAATCCAGGTGGCCGGGCGCGATGTGCAGGCCATGAATGAAAGCCAGCTTGCCGATTTCCGCGGCGGCGATGTGGCCATGATCTTCCAGGAACCCATGACGGCGCTCGACCCGGTCTTCACCATCGGGCGGCAGATCGCCGAGACCGTGCAGCGCCATGAGGGTGCCAGCCGCAGCGCCGCCGATGCCAGGGCTTTGGAATTGCTGGAATTGGTGCAAATCCCGTCCGCCAAGCGGCGGCTTTCCGCCTATCCGCATGAATTATCCGGGGGGCTGCGGCAGCGCGCCATGATTGCGGTGGCACTCGCCTGCCGGCCCAAGCTGCTGCTGGCGGATGAACCCACCACGGCCCTGGATGCCACGGTGCAAATCCAGGTGCTGCTCTTGCTGAGATCCCTGCAGGAACAGCTTGGCATGGGGGTGGTGTTTGTCACCCATGACCTTGGTGTGGCTGGGGAAATCGCTGACCGGGTGGCGGTGATGTATGCAGGCAAGGTGGTGGAAGAAGGCCCCGTTGGCGCGCTGATGGCCGGCCCCCTTCACCCCTATGCCAAAGGCCTTTTGGGCGCCACAGTGCATGCCGGCATGCGCGGCAAGCGCCTGACGACCATTCCCGGCGCTCCGCCCATGCTGGATAAGGTGCCGGAAGGCTGCGCCTTCGCGCCCCGTTGCGCCGAGGTAACCGAAGCCTGCCATTCAGGTGTGCCCCCGCTCCGCCAGATTGTCCCAGGCCGGCAAGCGCGCTGCATCAGGGTAGTGCCGGGCGAGGGGGCACACCATATCTAAAAAAAGTGAAACTTGCCGTGGCCCTCGCGGCGCGGCAGAAGCCTTCTTGAGACGGGTGCTCTCGCCCGGCTCTGTCCCGCGGGCCGAGACCGTTTTGCGGTCGCGCTCTGCCATGGTGCCGGTCCTGCGGGGGCGGCTTGGGTTGGAATGATATGCGCACCATTACGCAGCTAGGCCTTTTGGCCCTGATCGCCGGCGCTGGCGCCGCCTGGCATTTCAAGGGCGAGGAATACGGCCTGCCCGCGCCTCTCGCCTTGGTTGGGTTACAATCCGGCGGAGGCCAGGGGCCAGCGCGCGGTGGCCCCTCAGGCCCCGTTGGCGTTATTGTCCAGCCGGTGCGCACGGGCCTTGTGGTGGATAAGGTCGAAAGCATCGGAACGGTGCGCGCGCGCGAAGCTGTTACCATCACCGGCAAGATCGTTGGTATTGTTACGCAAATCCGCTTTACCGAAGGCCAGAAGGTTCAGGCGGGTGAAACCCTGGTGGAACTTGATTCCGGTGCGGTTTCGGCAGAGCTCGATCAGGCTCGTGCTTTATTGGATGATGCGCGCAATCAATTGCAGCGCGCCCGTGGCTTGCAGCCGGGGCAGACCATTGCGGCGCAGCGGCTTGATACTTTGGAAGCCTTGTCCCGCCAAGCCGAAGGGCGTGTGCGCCAGGCCGAAGCGAAACTTGAGGAATTGCGCGTGACCGCGCCTTTCAGCGGGCGGGTTGGTTTACGGCAAGTGAGCCTTGGCGCGCTGATCCAGCCCGGCACGGCGATTACGACGCTTGATGATTTCTCCCGCGTGCGGGTGGAATTCGCGGTGCCGGAAGTGTTTTTGGCGCGTGTGCAGATTGGCCGGCAGGTGACCGCGCGCAGCACCGCCTATGGTGATCGGCGCTTCAATGGCCAGGTTGCGATCATTGACACGCGCATTGACCCGGCAACCCGCAGCGTGCGCGTGATCAGCGAATTCGACAATGCGGATGAGGCGCTGCGCCCCGGCCTATTCCTGAATGTGGAAATGGTGCTGGAAGAACGCCCAACCGCGCTACTGGTCGCCGAGGAAGCGATTGATCCTGTGGGCGACCGCGCCTTTGTCTATGTCATTCGTGATGGGCGCGCGAAGCGCCAGGAAGTGAAACTCGGGCTCCGCCTGCCGGGTGAGGTGGAAATCCGCGAAGGGGTTGCCGCAGGCGAAGCAGTTGTGGTGCGCGGCATTCAGCGCTTGCGCCCGGACGCGCCGGTGCGCATCATTGAAACCATTACGCGTCCGACAAGCTGAGGAAGGGGTATCGCCATGGTTCTTTCCGATATCTCCATCAAGCGGCCGGTTTTTGCCACCGTCATCAGCATGATGCTGATCGTGCTTGGCTTGGCATCGCTTTATAAAATGCCGATCCGGGAATACCCGAAGATTGACCCGCCGATCATTCAAATTGTCACCACCTATCGCGGTGCCTCGGCGCCCGTGGTGGATAATCAGATCACGGAAATTCTGGAAGGTGCCGTCGCTGGGATTGAGGGGATCAAATCCATCCAATCCCAATCGCGCGATGAACGCAGCCAGATCACCCTTGAATTCCGCCTGACGCGTGATGTGGATAGTGCGGCGAATGATGTGCGAGACCGCGTGGCGCGCGCGCTGGCGCGGCTGCCGGAACAGGCCGATACGCCAATTGTGCAGAAGGTGGATGGCGATAGTCGCCCGATTTTGTGGATCGCGCTCAATTCCGAAACCCTGTCACCGCTGGACCTGACCGATATCGCGCGCCGGCGCATTGTGGATCGTTTGGCCATTGTGGAAGGTGTGGCGCAGGTACTGATCCAGGGTGAGCGGCGCTTTTCCATGCGGGTTTGGCTGGACCGACAAGCGCTCGCCGCACGTGGCCTGACCGTGCAGGATGTGGAAGACGCGATCCGGCGCGAGAATGTGGAATTGCCCGGCGGGCGCATTGAGAGCACGGCGCGCGAGCTGACCGTGCGCACCGATTCCCGCATGAGCAACCCAGACCAGTTCCGGCAGGTGGTGGTGGCGCGCGGGACGGGCGGTGCGCAGGTGCTGCTGGGTGATGTGGCACGGATTGAAATTGGCGCCGAGGATGCGCGCGGTGGCTATCGCATCAATGGCCGGCTTGCCATCGGCCTTGGCGTGCTGCGGCAATCTACCGCCAATACGCTGGCCGTTGCCGATGGCGTCAAGGCGGAATTGGCACGCATCATGCCAACCCTGCCGCCCGGGGTGGATGCGACCATTGCCTATGACGAGAGCCTGTTCATCGCCCAATCCATCTATGAGGTTGAGCATGCGCTGATGATCGCCCTGGCGCTGGTGGTGGGCGTGATCTTCCTGTTCTTGCGATCTGTGCGCGCCACGATCATCCCGGCGGTCGCGATCCCCGTTTCCATTGTCGCGTCCTTCCTGCCCATGGCGGTGTTTGGCTTTTCGGTGAATGTGCTGACGCTGCTTGGCCTGGTGCTCGCCATTGGTCTTGTGGTGGATGATGCCATTGTGGTGTTGGAAAACATCCACAGACGGATAGAGCTTGGCGAGGATCCCTTGCTCGCCTCCCTGCTTGGCTCACGCGAAATTGCCTTTGCCGTGATTGCAACAACGCTGGTGCTGGTTTCGGTCTTCCTGCCGCTGTCCTTCATGGGCGGCAATACGGGCCGGCTATTCACAGAATTCGGCATAGCCCTTGCCGCATCGGTATTATTTTCGGGGCTGATAGCGCTCACGCTGACACCCATGATGTGTTCCAAGCTGCTCCGCGCGCATGAGGGTGAGGGGCTTTTGGTGCGCATGACGGAGCCCTTCTTCGTTGCGTTGAATGAGGGGCTGCGCTGGACCTTGGATAAGGCGCTCCGCGCGCCGCTATTGGTGATGGGCGCATCGGCGGCCATGTCGCTGTTTGCCGTGGTGCTGTTCAATGCGCTGCCCAAGGAATTCGCCCCCACCGAAGATCGCGGCGTGGTGATTATCCCGACCACGGGGCCGGAAGGCGCTTCCTTCCCTTACACCATGGAACATGTGATGCGGCTGGAAAGCCTGTTGCAGAAATACATTGATAACAATGAAGCCTATGCGGTGATGTCCACGGTGGGCGGCTTCCAGCGCCCGGCCATCAGCAATGTCGCCAATATCTTTGTGCGCCTGGCCCCTTGGAGCGAGCGTGATCGCAAGCAGCAGGCCATCGCGGCCGAAATCTTTCCGCTGGTGGCCGGCATTCCGGGCATTCGTGGCTTCGCGCTGAACCCGCCATCGCTCGGCCAACGCGGCTTTCAGCCGCCGGTGCAATTCGTGATCGGTGGGCCGGATTATGATACGCTGATTGCCTGGCGGGATGCCTTCATTGAGAAGGCGCGCACCAATCCGCGGCTCTTGAACCTTGACCACAACTTCAAGGAAACCAAGCCGGAAGTGCGCGTGGATATTGACCGGCGCAAGGCCGCCGATCTTGGCATTTCCATCGCTGCCGTTGGCCGCACCATTGAAACCCTGATGGGGTCGCGCGAAGTCACCACCTATGTCGTGGGTGGGCAGGAATACAAGGTACTGTTGCAGGCACCCGATTCCGCGCGGATTTCCCCGTATGATCTGCAGAATGTCTTTGTGCGCACGGGCACTGGCGGGCTGGTGCCGCTTTCCAATGTTGTGACGCTGTCTGAACGTGCGCGCGCGCAAACCCTGTCGCGGCAGGATCGCGTGCGGGCAGTGACCATTCAGGCTTCTCTCGCGCCCGGCTATTCACTGGGTGAGGCGCTGGATTTCCTTGATCGCACCGCGAAGGAAGTACTGCCGCAGGAAGCGCGTATTTCCTATCTGGGCCAGAGCCTGGAATTCCGCGAAAGCTCCGGCGCGCTATACGTGACCTTTGCGCTAGCTTTGCTGGTCGTGTTCCTGGTGCTGGCGGCGCAGTTTGAAAGCTTCGTGCATCCCTTTGTCATTCTGCTGTCCACGCCGCTTGCGGTGACGGGCGGGCTTCTGGCGCTATGGGTGACGGGGCAGACGCTGAACGTCTTTAGCCAGATCGGCATGGTCTTGCTGATTGGCCTGATGGCGAAGAACGGCATTTTGGTGGTGGAATTCGCCAACCAGCTGCGTGATCGGGGCATGAGTATTCGTGATGCCGTGCTGGAAGCCTCAGTCGTACGGCTGCGCCCAATCCTGATGACTTCCATCGCCACTGTGCTCGGTGCCGTGCCGCTCGCCATGGCAACCGGGGCGGGGGCGGAAAGCCGTCAGGCTTTGGGCGTGGTGATTGTGGGCGGCATTACGCTTTCCACCATTGTGACGCTTTATGCCGTGCCCGCGCTGTACCTGCTGCTGGCGCCCTATACCAAGCCGATTGGCGCCATTGCAGCCAAGCTTGCGGAATTGGAAAAGCGCCCCGCCGCCGGCCACGGCCATCAGGCGGCGGAATAACGCCGCTGCCTCCGCTCAGGGAGATTTCACGCCCTGGATTTATCGGCTAGCTTCCCCCTGATTTCGAATCATTGGGGAAGCGGTTATGGCGGAAGCGAAAACGGGGCGAACGGGCGGCAAGCTTTTGGCTGATGCGCTGGTGGCGCAGGGCGTCACCCATGCGTTTTGTGTGCCGGGTGAGAGCTATCTTGATTTGCTCGATGGCCTTTATTCCGTGCGCAATCGGTTGCAGCTGGTGACCTGCCGTTTTGAAGCTGGTGCGATCCACATGGCAGAAGCCTATGGCAAGCTTACGGGCAAGCCAGGTGTTGCGATTGTCACGCGCGGCCCTGGCGCCTGCCATGCCGCGATTGGCGTACATGTCGCGCAACAGGATTCAACGCCGCTTGTGCTGCTGGTCGGACAAATCCCGGTGGAGGAGACAGACCGCGAGACCTTCCAGGAAGTTGATTATCGCCGCATGTTCAGCCCCATCGCAAAATGGGTGACGCAGATTGATGATGAAAAGCGCATCCCGGAATTGATGGCGCATGCTTTTGATGTTGCCGTGTCTGGCCGCCCCGGCCCGGTGGTCATCGCGATCAGTGAGGAAATGCAAAAACGCCTGGCGAATGTGCCGGATATCGGCCCCGCCACCGTGCTGCCGCCGCACCCCGCGCCTGATGCGGTTTCGCGCATGATGGAAATGTTGGGCAAGGCCAAGCGTCCGCTCGCGGTGCTGGGTGGGTCTCGCTGGTCGGATCAGGGCAAGGCCGATATCCGCGACTTCCTGTTGGCGAATGATCTGCCGGTGGCGGTTGGCTTCCGCCGCCAGGGAATTTTTGACGGCACGTCGGAAAATTATGTCGGTGATCTTGGCGTTGGTGCCGATCCGGGCCTGGTGGCCCACGCCAAGGATGCGGATTTGATCATCGCGGTTGGATCGCGCCTTGGGGAGACCTTCAGCCAGGGTTATACCTTGCTAGATATGGCCGGCGCGACGCCGATTGTGCATGTCTATCCTGAGCAATCTGAAATCGGGCGCGTCTATCGCCCGGCACTTGGCATTACCGCGGACCTCAATGCTTTTGCCGCCGCGGCCAAGGCGGCAGCGCCCATCAAGAAACCCGCCTGGGCTGGCTGGACGCGGGATTTGCGCGCCACGCGGATGAAGCAGGCGGCAGCGCCCGATTACGAAGGGCCGCTTAACCTCGCGAAGGCCCTGCAGGATTTGGAAAAGGCGCTGCCAGCCAATACCATCTACACGACGGATGCCGGCAATTTCGCCACCTGGCCGACACGCTTCATGCATGTGGGCGCGGGGCAGGATTTCCTTGGCCCTACCAATGGCGCCATGGGTTATGCAGTGCCGTCAGCGATCGGTGCGAAGATTGTGCATCCGGAACGGCCGGTCATTGGCTTTGTCGGCGATGGCGGGTTCTTGATGACGGGGCAGGAAATCGCGACCGCCTTCCATCATTCCGTCAATCCCATCATTCTGGTCTTCAATAACCAGATGTATGGCACCATTCGCATGTATCAGGAACGCACCTATCCGCATCGCGTTTCCGGCACGGCGCTGACCAATCCTGATTTCGCGCGCTTCATCGAAGCCTTTGGCGGTCATGGTGAGGTGGTGGAAAAGACCGAGGAAATGGTGCCCGCCGTGCAGCGTGCGCTCGCTTCCGGCAAGCCCGCCATTGTGGAAATCCGGATGAACCCGGAACAGGTGACCAATCGCGCCACCATTGCCGATTTGCGCGCGCAATCCGGCAAGGCCGCGCCGGCGGCGGCATTGCCGGCCACTGCCAAGCGTGGTCCGGCACCGCGGCGAAGCGGGCCCCGCCCGCGCTGAATTCAGCCTGGCCGGGGGGTAGCTTGTGGGCGCCCCGGCAAATTCATGCCGGAAAACCGCGTATCCAGATGTTCGATCTCAAGCCAGCCCATATCACGGCCAAAGGGCTTGTAGATCGGGAAGGTTTTCAGAATGCCGAGCGTCGCCGCACTTTCCAGGGGTGAGATGAAGCTGCAATCCTGATCGCCGAAGTGCGGCTGCGCCATCCAATGCGCCAATTGCTCGGCGGTAATGGCGAAAAAGCCGCAATGCGGATTGGTCGCGCGCTGGAAGGTGAGCGGCTTTGCCCCTTGGCGGCCTTTCAGGAAACGCTCATCCGGCAGAGCGGCCTCGAAGGGCGCAAGCAGCCCCGGGCGCAGCATGCCATCAATATAGGTTTTCAGCGCGGGGCCGCGTACATTGAATTCAAAACGATTGGGAAACAGGACGCGCCGCCAGCCATGATCATCCTGAAAGGCCAGGATGCGCGGGATCATATCGCCGCCGGTGGGGCGCAGATCATCTTCCGAAAAGGCGAAGACATCATAGACATTGCGCGCATCGGCAAAAAGCTTATGCGCCGTGAAGCCCAGCATACGCGGATTATCGAGCTTCGCATCATAAAGCCGCACACCGCGCGCACGGCAATACTCCGCATCCAGCAAATGATTGTCGCCATTCACCAGCACGATGATGTCAAGCTGATCCGCAACCCCGATCATAGGTTCGAATTTCTTGTGCCAGACATTGATGTTGAAGACCGGCCCGTAATGGCCGCGCCAGGCATCAATCACGCTGCGGATGGCAGCCGCGCGTTGATCACGCCGATGCGCATCGGTGGAGCTGTGGTTTGATCCTTCCTCGGCGCGGAAGAAATGCGCGATGGTGAGCAGGATGCGCACGCTCAGGCGTTCCCTCTCGTTAATAGACTATCGAAATAACAAATAGTATGCACCAGGCCCTGTTCCAACGGAATGGCCGGTTCCCAACCAAGCCGGCCGCGCGCCTTGGTGATATCGGGCTGGCGCTGGCGCGGGTCATCTACCGGGGCAGGGCGAAAGACCATGCGGGAAGCGGAACCCGTCAGCCGGATCACCGCTTCAGCCAATTCGATCATGGTAAACTCGCCCGGATTGCCAAGATTGATGGGCCCCGTGACATCTTCCGGCGCATCCATCAGCCGGCGCAAACCGTCCACCAGGTCTGAGACAAAACAGAAGGACCGCGTCTGCTTACCGTCGCCGTAGATCGTGATGGGATCACCGCGCAAAGCCTGCACAATGAAGTTCGACACGACGCGCCCGTCATTCGGGTGCATCCGCGGACCATAGGTATTGAAAATCCGCGCCACCTTGATGTTCAACCGATATTGCCGATGGTAATCGAAGAACAGCGTCTCCGCACAGCGCTTGCCTTCATCGTAACATGAACGTGGACCAATTGGGTTTACATTACCCCAATATTCTTCTGGCTGCGGATGCACGCTGGGGTCGCCGTAAACCTCGCTGGTGGAGGCTTGCAGAATGCGCGCCTTCAGGCGTTTCGCGAGGCCGAGCATATTGATCGCGCCATGTACGCTGGTCTTGATGGTTTGCACCGGATCATGCTGGTAATGGATGGGCGATGCCGGGCAGGCGAGATTGTAGATCTCATCAACCTCCACATAAAGCGGGAAGGTCACGTCATGGCGGATCAATTCGAAATAGGGGTGATCCAGTAGCGTTTCGATATTGGCCTTATTGCCGGTGAAGAAATTATCGGCGCAAAGCACCTCATGCCCCGCAGCCAAGAGCGCTTCGCATAAATGGCTGCCGACAAAGCCGGCGCCACCTGTCACCAGGATGCGCTTGCGCGCGTGGTATTCGCGCTTGGCCTCACTCGGTTTTTCCATCACCGCCCCACCGCATAACCCTGCATGCCACGCGGATTGGCGCCTGCACGGATGGTGCCATCCGCTTCAAGCCGCGCGCCGGTCAGCCGCCCTTCGGACCAATCGCCACCCGCTTCCGCCTGATGCCCGCGCGCCTTCAGCGCTGATAATACTTCCGGCGCATAGCGGCCTTCAATCACGAGCTTGCCTGGCTTGGCACCACGCGGCCAGAAGCTGCTGATCCAATGTTCCGAATGGAAGGAAGGCGCATCAATCGCTTCCTGGATATTCATCCCATGATGCAGCATCCGCAGCAGCATGATGGACTGCCATTGATCCTGCTGTTCGCCGCCTGGTGTGCCGAAACTCATCCAAGGCTTGCCATCGCGCAGCACCAGCGCAGGGGAAAGCGTGGTGCGTGGGCGCTTGCCTGGCTGCAGGCCATTGGGGAGCGTTTCATCCAGCCAGAACATCTGGCAGCGCGTGCCAAGGCAGAAGCCAAGCTCTGGAATGGCGGGTGAGGATTGCAGCCAGCCGGCCGATGGTGTCGCGCTCACCATATTTCCGGCCGCATCAATCACATCCACATGGCAGGTATCGCCCCCCGCGGCACCAAGGCGAGAAACAGTGGGCTCACCGCTACCGGCAGCGGCGGCCATTTCCTGCGCGCGGCGGATGGCAGCGGCATAATCCGTGCGCGGCGCGCGGCCTTCCGGCGAACCCGGGCGGAATTCCATACTCGCGGCAGCACCAATCAGCGCACGGCGCGCGGCGCTATAGTTGGGCGACAGCAGGGTTGCCATCGGCACATCAACAAAATTCGGATCGCCATAAAAGGCTTCACGATCCGCGAAGGCGAGCTTCATCGCCTCCGTCACCAGATGGATGAAATCCGCGCCCAGCGGGTCCATCGCCGCAATGTCATCGCCCGCGATCAAGGCGAGGGTTTGCAGCATGGCGGGGCCTTGGCTCCAGGGGCCGCATTTCAGCACGCGATGGCCGTGGTAATCCAAGCCGAGTGGGTCTTCGATGGTCGCGGACCAGCCAGCCAAATCCTGTCCATTTAGCACGGCGCGGTGGCGCCGGCCGGATGTATCCATTGCCTCTGTCGTGCGGCAGAAACGATCAATCGCTTCCGCCACAAAGCCGCGATACCAGGCCCGCTGCGCGGCTCCGATTTGCGTGACGCGCTCCCCGCCCGCGGCCTCCGCCTCGCGCACCACGCGTTCATAGGTGTCAGCCAATGTCGGGTTGGCATAAAGCCCGCCCGGCGCCGGGCCGCCACCCCGCAGCCAAACCGCGGCAGAGGTTTTCCATTCCGCCTCAAACAAGGGGCGCACCGAATCAATGGTGGCGCGCACACGCGGCACCATGGGCGCACCATGGCGTGCATAGCCAATCGCATAGGCAAGTATATCGCGTGGCTTCCAGGTGCCATGGTCGCGCAGCATCAGCATCCAGGCGTCAAAGGCGCCGGGGATGGGTGCTGCCAGCATGCCCGTGCCGGGCATGATCTCATGGCCGAGGTTTTTCATCAGCGCGACATTCAAGCCCGCAGGGGCGGGGCCTTGGCCGCAAATCGCCTGTTGCCGGCCCGTGCGGGCACTATGCAGCAGAATGGGGCAATCGCCCCCCGGCCCGTTCAAATGCGGCTCCACGATTTGCAGCGTGAAGCCGGCAGCCGCAGCCGCATCAAAGGCATTGCCGCCCCGTTCCAAAACCGCCATGCCGACCTGGGAGGCGATCCAATGGGTGGAGGCCACCGCGCCAAAGGTCCCGCTGATTTCCGGGCGCGTTGTAAACCCGCGCGCGCCTTCCTTCGCCGGGAAGCCAATGGACGCAAGTGTTGTCTGGGACATGGGCAGGGCTTTCCATCTTCCATCGGGCGGGCAACTCTGCCCGGCCCGATGGTTTTTAGGCGAAATGGTCAGAAAGACAAAGGTCAAGCTTCTGCTAGACCACCACTAGGTTCAGCGCGCATTTCGGCGAAGACGCCCTTGGCCACGATCATTGCCTCCCGCACTGCGGGCAGGCCGATATAGCCGCAGAGATGCATGAGCGCTTCCGTCAGCTCATCCTCGGTCCAGCCCATGCGCCGCGCCATGCGCAGATGGATGGCAAGCTCTGGCCAGGCATGGATGGCGGTATCGGAAATGACGCAAATCAGCGCACGGGTTTTGAGGTCGAGCCCCGGGCGGGACCAGAGCATGCCAAACACCGCTTCGCGCGCGTAATCGCCGAATTTTTCCATGATGGGGTCGTCATAGACGCCCTTATTCATGTTCTTGACGGTAGCTTGACCCATCAGGCGCGTGCGTACCGCATCGCCCTTTTTCCAGAGTGCGGATTTGGCCATGGTTTCTCTCCCTTCATGCTTGCCAATCAAGCCTATCGTGGAAAGAGATCACCTGGAAACAGGTGTTCGGTCAGTGATGTTCGGTGCGCGCGGCGCGTTCACTCATCAGGCAGGCAAAGACCACAATGGCAGCGCCCGCCAGGGTCCAGGGGCCAGGCCAAAGCTGCCAAATGGCAGCATCCAGGATCAGCGCGAAGACCAGGGCGGTGAATTCCAAAGGCGCCAAGCGCGCGGCGCGGTCAATGCTGAAGGCGATTGCGAGCGCCAGCGTTGCGCCCCCGGCAAAGAGCCCATTGGCAATCAGCGCCACCCAATCATGGCCACTGGGTGGGACCCATGCAGCAATGGCGAAGGGCAAAATCGCGAGGAATAGCGGGCCAGATGACCAGAAGATAAGCCGCGCCGGATTTTGTTCCGCCCGCAATATGCGGCTGAGCGTCAGAAACCCGGCATAGGTCATGGTGCCAAGAAAGGCCCAGGCATAGGCTCGCCAAGGGACCGCCACCGAAGAAGCGGAAGCCGCCAGTGCAGGAAACATCGCGACCATGACACCCAGAAACCCAACCGCGGACCATACCCAGACGGCGCGGCCATTTCTTTCGCCCAAGACAAGCGCAGCCAGGAGCAAGGTGAAGAAGGGCGCGGTAAAATAAACCAGATATCCCTCAGCGAGCGGGATATCGCGAAACGCCAGAAAGAAGCCATAAGCAGAACCAGACATGCATAAGGCGCGCAACAAATGCAGCCCGGGGCGCGGAGTTGCAATCGGCCCGCCGGCACCGCGCCACAAAAGCCGCAGTGCGCCGAGCAGCACAAGCAATGTGCCATAGCGAATAAGCAGCACCTGATCCGCGCCATAGCGCCCCGCCAGCAGCTTCGAATTGGCATCGAGCAGCGCGAAAAGCGCCATAGCTGCAACCAGCAGCAGCGGCCCCTTATAGCTTGTCATGTGTTCCCGGACTGGCGTGGCGCCGAAAGGACCTCGGCAACAAACTTGTTGCCCCAGGATCAGGGGGCGTCAAGCGCCTTGCCGATCATGAGTCCCAAAAAACAAACAGCGCCAGAATATCAGGCGCCTGTACGCCGCCAAGCAGAATGAGGTCATCACCCGCACCACCTTCAAGAAAACCGCCATTCTCGTCGGCGATCAGCAGATCATTGCCTGCGCCACCGTAAAGGCTGTCAATGCCTACGCCGCCATTCAGCGTATCATCACCGGTATCACCTGACAGCAGGTTATCCCCCGCATTGCCGATGATCACATCATTTCCCTGACCACCAAGAATACCTTCAATTTCAAGCAACGTATCTGATCCGATGGCGCTACCCGAAGCCATGCCCGCTGTAAGATCAATGGAGGTGGCTTCAATGGCTCGGCCATAATCCGCCATATCAAAACCTTCACCGCCGGTCAGACGGTCATTACCGGCGCCGCCATGCAGGCTGTCATTGCCCGCACCGCCATCCAGCGTATTGGCCCCGACATTGCCCGAAAGGATACTCGCGCCAGCATTGCCGATCATGCTATCCGCGCCATCTCCGCCGATGGCAGCTTCAATAGCGACGCCCCGCGCAATGGCGATATTGTTTGCCAGCCCTCCGATAGACGAAAATGCTTCGGCGTTGAGATTGATGGTCTGATTGGCGCTGTAGCCTGAGGCGTCCAGGGTATCCGCCCCGCCGGTATCATAGATGGTGAAGGCCGGAAACGTGACGAAATTGGCAAAATCATAAAGCGATCCGGCATTTGCATTGCGCCCATAGACATTATCGCCGCTATTGAAGTTCGTATTGGCGCCATAGACATTCTGCACGGCGAGAATATCGCTCAGGCTTGGCCCCATTACATAGCGATAGGTGCCGAAATTCGCCTCCGCCTGATCAAAATAGGACATGATGGTATAGGACCAGACATCATTGGCGTATTGATTATCAAGACCATACCTTGCGGAGCCATTATAGGGGCCCGCATGCCCCAGGCCCAAGGCATGGCCGATTTCATGCACATAGGTCTGGAAGGAGTAACTATCTATCGTGGTACCGTAGCTTCTGAGCCAGCCCGTGCTGATGTTGACGCGCATGGAGGTAATAAGGCCATTAGCCCAGTTACCAACAGCAAAAGCGCCGCTCTCATTGTCGTCGAAGGGAATGTCACCGCCGGACGTGACTTCCTCAAAGATCAGATTGGTGACATTCGCCCAGGCCTGGAAGGCTGCCCGCGCCAATACCTGCCCTTCCGGGGTGAGCGCCACGAGGTTGTAGGTGATGATATTGTCGGTGCTGGTATCCCAGCGATGCCCAGGCGCTCCCCAATAGCCCGTGATCAGAAAATCGGCGACCTGATCCAGGTTGTAGATGGGGGGGGTATAATCACTGATGGTGAGGCGATAGCCGCCCACGAATTTCTCATCCCAGGCGCCGACATCCAGGTAGTAGCGGCCGCTTTCTGAAGCGACCCAATTGAGGAGCGAATTGCGCCCTGGCCCCCCATCATCATCCGATTTGATCAGGCTGCCATCGGCGCGGCGGAGATAGATGAACGGGTCTTCGAGTGCGACGTAATCATCAAGCGCAACGCCGTCCAATGAAATTCGGTAACGCGTACCCGCGACTAAATCCACGGAATACCAATCATGATCTCTATCTATTTCCAATACGCCGTCCATGGGTGAGCCCAGCGCGATGGAAAAGCTGGTTGAGCTATCGCCTGGCACATCCACGGGCGGCAGCGCGGCAGAGTTGGTGGTCGCAGCTTGGGCAAGCGGCTTCCAGCCCTCCTGACAGGCGGTGCAGAGGCAGATGGAATCCAGCCCCTCAGCCGATTGGGACATCGAACAGGAAAAACGCAGCATGACTTCTTCCGATGCTTCGCGCCCAGACAACACGTCTTCAATAGCAGAAGGCCAGCGGAAAATGATCAGTTTTCGCAGTGGCGGATGAAGCATACTCCTCGGAAATGAAGGCCATAGAGCGTGTTGCGTTCACATATGTTCTCGCCACCCGCTCTACCTCGTTGTTTTTCGAGCATCTTCACACGTTCAGACTTTCCATCTGAACGCCATCTGCTCGAGCCCTTCCCCCAGGCCCCCTTCCAGGGCAAAAGGACACCATGACACCCGCCATTGCTTCTGCCCTCATGCCGCTCATGCGCGGCATGGATGCCGAAACCGCCCATGGTATTGCGCTGCGCGCCCTTTCCCTGGGCCTTGCCGGGCGGAACCGGGGTGCCGATCACCCAAGCCTTGCCACCGAAGTCGCAGGGCTTCGTTTCCGCAATCCGCTTGGCCTTGCCGCCGGGTTCGATAAGAACGCGGAAGCGGTGCTGCCGCTGCTGCGGCTTGGCTTTGGCTTTGTGGAAGCCGGCACCGTCACACCACGACCCCAAGCGGGTAATCCAAGGCCGCGTTTGTTCCGCCTGACCGAAGACCAGGCCGTGATCAACCGCATGGGTTTCAACAATGCCGGGCTCGATTCCTACCAGGCGCGGCTGAGGGCCTTGCCGCGCCCGCTACCAGGCGTTTTCGGCGCCAATATCGGCATCAACAAGGAAGGCGCCGATCCGGAACGTGATTACCCGGCACTGTATGAGGCTTTGGCACCTTACGCTGATTACGTGACGGTCAATGTATCCTCCCCCAATACGCCGGGCTTGCGGGATTTGCAGGGAGAAGAGCGCCTCGCTTCCATCCTGGCCGCCATCAATGCGCGGCGTGCGGTGCTGGCGAAGCGCCCGCCCTTGTTCGTGAAAATCGCGCCTGATCTGGCCGATGATGCGCTGGCACCGATTGTCGAAGCCTGCGTCGCGCAGGGTATTGCCGGGCTGATCATCTCCAACACCACCATCACGCGCCCGGCGTCCCTTCAATCGGCGCTCAAGGATCAGGCGGGCGGACTTTCCGGTGCGCCGCTTTTCGCGCTTTCCACTGAAATGCTGCGCCGCTGCTACCAAATTGCTCAGGGGCGCGTTGCGCTGATCGGTGTTGGTGGCATTGCCAGCGCCGAACAGGCCTATGCCAAAATCCGCGCCGGCGCTGCGCTCGTGCAGCTTTATTCCGGTTTCGCCTATGCCGGGCCAGTTTTGGTGCGGCAGATTCTTGATGGCCTTGCCGCGCTGCTTGCGCGTGATGGCTTTACCTCGGTCGCCGATGCTGTCGGCAAGGATGCGTGATGCAAATTCTGGAAGGTATCGCTGGCCTCGCGGATCGTTACGATGGCTATGTGCTCGATCTCTGGGGCGTGGTGCATGATGGGCGCAAGCCCTATCCTGGCGTACCGGAAGCCCTTGCCGCGCTGAAAGCACGCGGCAAGCGCATCGTGTTTCTCACCAACGCGCCGCGGCGCGCTTGGTTTGTGCAAGGCATGCTGGACCGCATGGGGCTCGATCGCGGGCTTTATGATGGCATCATGTCTTCCGGAGAGGCTTCCTGGCGGTTGATGAAGGAACGCAAGCAC
>JADCFP010000052.1 GCA_020249465.1 Roseomonas sp.
GAGGCGATTTGCGCCTCGGCCGGGGTTTCCTTCAGTGTCGGCAAAAAGGCGCGAGAAAGGCGCAAGGCTCTGATCCTTCATCCTGGTCTGGTCGGGCGGCGCACCCTAATCCAGAAGCGCAAAGGGGGGAAACACCCTGCCCGCCGCGCAATAAAATATCGCGTTTTTATTGTGCGGCGCAGCAATTCGTCATTTTGGGCGAGTTTATGGCATTTTCATGCTTGCCAGCGGGCAGGACAAACACTTACAAAAGAAAAGGCCGCCACCATCAGGCAGCGGCCCAAGTTTAGGGAGGAAACGCCAGTCACACGGCAGAGGAAGAAACCAATCTCCCTCTCGTTTTTGTAGAATGGCGGACCAGCTTCGAAGGCTCAACCAAAAAAGGCCAAGGGCTCGGTCAAAAAAGCGGCTACCAGACTTAGATTGCCCGGATATAAGGCAAAACCGACCCAAGGGTCGGTTTTTCGCTTAATTGGTGGGCATGGAGAGAATGCCGCTCCGGAAAGACAGCCATTCGCTTTCAATCAGCCACCATAGAATGAGCCAAATCACCCCCGCCAGCGCCGTGGTGCCAAGCAGCTTCCAGCCCATCAGATGCTTTTGCGGCGCCCCGCGCCAGCCGCCTTCTTCCAGCTTGCCCTGGGAATCGGGGCGCGTGCCCACCGGCAGCACGCAGAACAGCGCCAGCCACCAGATCAGCAGATAGAGAATGACGCCGGTGAAGACCGACATGGCTTAAACCCTGATCACATGGATTTCGACATTGGGCCGCTTCTTGAAGCGTCGGCCCAAAGCCTTGCGCAAGGCGCCGCGCAGCGATTCGCGCAAAGTCTCATCATCATCGCGCAGGCCCGCTGGCAAATCGGCAATGCTGCGGCGAAGTTCTGCCGCGACCAGCCCAGGCTCAGGGTCCTGTTCGGCGAAAAGCCCCGGCGCGGTGATGATGGGATCACCCAGCACCCTGCCCTGCCGGTCAAGTGCGACGGAAGCCAGCACCACGCCATTGAACATCATGCGCCGGCGCGCGGCGATCACATCGCCTTCCAAGGGCAGCAGCCTTTCGCCATCCACGGCAAGGCGGCCGGTAGGGACGGCTTCAATCACCTCGGCCCGATTGCCGGAAAGGCGCAGCACATCGCCATCATTCAACAAGACAGGCTTGGCGCCGGCAGCACGCGCCAGTTCGGCATGTTCCTGCATATGACGCCATTCGCCATGCACCGGCACCGCGATGCGCGGCTTCACCAATTCATATAGGCGGCGCAATTCGTCACGCGCCGGGTGGCCGGAGACATGCACAAGCGCCTGTTCATCCGTGATCACGCGGCAGCCGCGGCGCACCAGCCCATCCTGCACGCGCTGAATGGCGACCTCATTCCCCGGTATCTGGCGGGAGGAGAAGATCACCGTATCGCCTTCACCAAGCGCAATCGCCGGGTGCTTGTCTTCCGCGATCTTGGCCATGGCGGAACGTGGTTCGCCCTGGCTGCCCGTGCAGATCAGTAAAATTTCATCATCGGGCAGGAAGCCTGCTTCCTCCTCATCCAAAAAGGGCGGGAGGGATTTGAGGTAGCCGCATTCGCGCGCCGAGGCTTCCATATTGCGCAAAGAACGCCCCATCAGCGCCACTTGCCGACCCGCCGCGCGGCCCGCCACCGCAATGCTTTCCATGCGCGCGACATTGGACGCGAAGCAGGTAACGGCAATTCGCCCCTTGATGCCCTTGATCAGTTCCGTGAGGGAGGCACGCACTTCCGCCTCACTCCCCGAATGGCCTTCAACCAAGGCATTGGTGGAATCGCATACCATGGCGAGCACGCCTTCTGCGCCAAGCCTGGCGAAAGCGTCCTCATCCGTTGGCGCGCCAATCAGCGGCTTGGGGTCCAGCTTCCAATCGCCGGTGTGCAAAACAAGGCCATAGGGCGTGCGTAGCACCAGGGCCTGAGCTTCCGGGATGGAATGCGTCACCGGGATGAAGCTGCAATCAAAGGGGCCGAGCTTCACGCGCCCGCCCGGCGGCAATTCATGCAGGCGCACTTCATGGATCATGCCCGCTTCGCCAAGCTTGCGGCGCAGCACGGAAAGCACGAAGGCGGTACCGTAGATCGGGCAACGCAATTGCCGCCACAAATGCACAACCGCCCCGATATGGTCTTCATGCGCATGGGTGATGATCAGCGCCTGCAGGGCACCGCGATTTTCCGCAAGCCAAGCCGCATCCGGAACCATGACATCCACTTCCGGCTGATCCGGCCCGGCAAAGCCAAGCCCGCAATCAACCGCCAGCAAGGCGCCATCGCAACGATAGACATTAAGGTTCATTCCGATCTCACCCGTCCCGCCCAGCGGGATGAAGGCAAGATCGCCAGTCATGACATTCATGGTGCTAATCAGAATCCGAACGGAGAGGATCGCGGAGCGCGCTTTGGTGGAAAACGGAAGACGGATTGCGCTCGGCAAGCAGGCGCAAACCTTCGAGGGTTATGTCGGGATCGGTTCTTTCAATGACAAGGGTGCCCTCGGCGAATAGCGGCGCCAGGCCGCCAGTGCCAATCACCTTCATGGGGCCGCCAAATTCCGCCTTGATGCGGGAGACGATGCCCTCAACCAGGCCGACATAGCCCCAATAAATGCCCGATTGCATGGCGGGGACAGTGGCGCGGCCAATCACCGATTGCGGACGGCCAATGCCGATGCGCGGCAGGCGCGCAGCAGCCTTATGCAACGCTTCGATGGACAGATTGATGCCCGGCGAAATGGCGCCCCCCAAATAGGAGCCATCACCGTCAACCACATCAAAAGTGGTGGCGGTGCCGAAATCAATCACGATCAGCGGCCCGCCATATCGGGTATGGGCGGCGAGTGCATTCAGCAGGCGGTCGGCGCCCACTTCTTCCGGCCGGTCCACGCGAATGGCAAAACCCCAATCAAGCGGCGCGCGCGCGATCAGCGGTTCGCAATCCATCCATTCGCGGCAAAGCCGGCGCAGATTGTAAAGTGCTGCCGGCACAACTGTGCCGATCACGCAACGCAGGATATCATTGGGCTTGAGGCCAGCATGCTGGAAAAGTGCCAGCAGCCAGACGGCATATTCATCCGAAGTGCGGTCCGCGCGCGTGGCAATGCGCCAGCGCCCGCGCCATTCCGTGCCGTCATGGACCGCGAAAACAACATTGGTATTGCCGGCATCAATGGCGAGTAGCATGGGTCAAATGATCTCCCCGGCCAGAATAAGCTGAACTTCGCTATCTTTGGCAAGCTTGAGGCCGCCTTCAGGCGAAAGCCCGGCGAAGGCGCCTTCGATCAACGCGCCATCGCGCTTGACTGACACGGCCGCGCCCATGGCGGGGCCATGGTGGAGCCAGGCATCGCGGATGGGCGTGAAACCTTGGGCGAGGCGCGTTTCATGCCAATGGGCAAGGCTTTGCAGCAGCGCGGCCGCCAAGGTTTCCGGCTCGGGTGGCGCTGGCAGATATTCCACAAGGCATGCCGTGGCGCGGTCCGGAAGGCTCGGCTTGCTGGCGATATTCACGCCGATGCCGATGCACAACCAATCCAAAGCATTGCTGGCAGCGACACCGGTTTCTACCAGAATGCCCGCAGCCTTGGCGCCATTCAGCAACAGATCATTCGGCCATTTCAGGCTGGGTTGCGCGGCTTCCGGCAGAAGGGGTTTGAGCGTTTCCGCCAAGGCCACCGCCGCCACAAAGGACCATTGCGGTGCCTCACGCAGCGCCACGGCGGGTCGCAGCAGCACCGAGAGATAAAGATTACCCGCCGGGCTTTCCCACCCCCTGCCCTGCCTTCCCCGGCCCGCGCTTTGCCGCAGCGCCAGGATGGCGAGCCCTTCTGCTTCGCCCGCTTCGGCGCGCTGCTTAAGCGTGGATGAGGTGCTTTCAAGCACCTCATGGCATTCCAGACGAAACTGCACGCGTGCTTCCTGCCGCGCGCCCGGACTTAACCGAGCAGCGCGGATACCGCTTCCTGCGCCGCACGCACCAAAGGCGCCGGCATCAGGAAGAAGAGCGTAGTGAAAATGCCGGAAATGCCCATCACCATCGTCAGCGTCTGCGGGCGAGCATCAAGCGGCGCCTGCACCTCATCAAAATACATCACCTTGACGACGCGCAGATAGTAGAAGGCCGAGATCACGGAGGTCAGCACACCCACCACCGCGAGTGTCCAGAACCCGCCCTGCACCGCGGCCAGAAACACGTAAAGCTTGCCGAAGAAGCCCGCGAGTGGCGGAATGCCGGCCATGGAGAACATGAAGATCGTCATCCACATCGCCATGGCGGGATCGGTCTTGCCAAGCCCGGCCAGATCTTCAATGCGGGATACAGCCTTGCCCTGGCGGCGCATGGCGATCAGCACCGCGAAGGTGCCGAGATTCATCGCGAGATAGATCGCCATATAGACAACCAGGCCATGCAGCCCCTCATCACTCGCGACCGCTAGCCCCATCAGCGCATAGCCAATATGCCCGATCGAGGAATAAGCCATCAGCCGCTTGATATCGCGCTGCCCAACGGCGGCAAGCGCGCCGAGCACCATGGAAGCAAGCGAGATCAGGATGATCACCTGCTGCCATTGCGTGGCAAGCTCCGCAAATGGCCCGGCCAGCACGCGTGTGAGCAGGGCGATCGCCGCCACCTTCGGCGCGGCGGCGAAGAACGCAGTCACGGGTGTGGGCGCGCCTTCATAGACATCGGGCGTCCACATATGGAAGGGCACGGCGGAAACCTTGAAGGCCAGGCCAGCAAGGATGAAGATCAACCCAACCGTGAGCCCCTGGCTGCGGCCGGCGGGATCAAGCAGCGCGAGGGCAATGCGTTCAAAGCTGGTGGTGCCGGCAAAGCCATAGACCAGCGATGCGCCATACAGGAACAGCCCCGACGCCAAGGCGCCCAGCACGAAGTATTTCAAGCCCGCCTCGGCCGATTGCTCATTATCGCGATGAAAGGCCGCCACCACGTAAAGGCTGAGCGAAAGCAATTCCAAGCCGATATAGACGGTCATGAAATCATTCGCACTCAACATGATCAGCATGCCGAGTGTGGCAAACAGCAGCAGCACCGGATATTCGAAACGATCCAGCCCTTCGCGCGAGTTGAAATCCAGCGCCATCAGCATGCCAATCGCCGCACCCAGCAGCACCAGCAGCTTCATGAAGCGCGCAAAACCATCGGAAATCACCTGGCCGGCAAAGCCCGCACCATCCGGCACGGTCAGCACCAGGGCCGCGGTCACTACCAAAGCGCCGATGGAAGCCATGGTGCAGCCGAAGAACATGTTCTGCCGCGGCAGCACACCGATCATCAGAATGGTGAGGCCTGAGCAGGCCAGCACAATCTCAGGCAGGGCGAGCATCCAATTCATGATCTTACAACCCCACGAGCCGTGCCGCACCAAGCGCGGCGTGATGCCGTTCCACCAGCGCTGCGACCGAAGCTTCAAAGAAGGAAAGGAAGCTTTGCGGATAAATGCCCATCCAGATCGTCAGCACGATCAGCGGCGCAAATACCGCATATTCGCGCGGCGACAGATCAAGCAGGCCACGCAAATCATCGCGCGTAATGCGCCCGAAGACGACGCGGCGATAAAGATAGAGCATGTAAGCCGCACCCAGGATCATGCCGAGCGCCGCCCCGAAGGCAACCCAGGGGTTCACCTTCCAGGCGCCCAGGATCACCAGCAATTCGCCGGGGAAGCCGGCCAGCCCAGGCAGCGCGACGGAAGCCATGGTGAAGAGCATGAAGACCAGCGCATAGGCCGGCATGATCTTCGCGACCCCGCCATAGCGCGCAATTTCGCGCGAATGCACCCGGTCATACAAAACGCCCACGCAGAGAAACAGCGCGCTGGAAACCACGCCGTGAGAAAGCATGGTGAACAAGGCGCCCGAAAGCCCCTGCTGCGTGAAGGTGAAGATGCCAAGGGTGACGATACCCATATGCGCCACGGATGAATAGGCAATCAGCTTCTTCATGTCCTCCTGCGCCAATGCCACTAGCGAGGTATAAACAATGGCGACAATGGAAAGCGCGAAAATCCACGGCGCGAATTCCGCGCTGGCCACCGGCAGCAAGGGCAGGCTGAAGCGGAGGAACCCGTAAGCGCCCATCTTCAACAAGACGCCCGCCAGAATGACCGAGCCAGCCGTTGGCGCTTCCACATGCGCATCCGGTAGCCAAGTGTGCACTGGCCACATCGGAACCTTGACGGCGAAGGAAGCGAAGAAGGCGAGGAAAATCCAGGTTTGCAGCGATGGCGGAATGGTGAGGGTAAAGAGCTCCACGATATCCGTGGTGCCTGCCTTGTACCACAGCAGCAGAATAGCGAGCAGCATGAGCACGGAACCAAGCAGCGTGTATAAGAACAGCTTGAAAGCCGCATAGACACGCCGCTGCCCGCCCCAGACGCCGATGATCAGGAACATCGGGATCAGCACGCCTTCGAAGAAGATGTAGAAGACCACGAAATCCAGCGCGCAGAACATACCGACCATCATGGTCTCAAGGATCAGGAAGGCGATCATGTATTCGCGCACCCGGTTCTGCACCGCTTCCCAGGAAGACAGGATGCAGATGGGAGTGAGCAAGGTAGACAGCAGCACGAACAGTACCGAAATGCCATCCACGCCCATGTGGTAGGTGACACCGAAATCCGCGAGCCAATCGAGCCGTTCGACGAATTGGAACTCCGCTTCATTTTTGTCGAAGCGGAACCACAGCACGAGCGACAGCATGAAGGTGATCAGGCTGGTCCAAAGCGCGGTCCAGCGTGCATTGCTGGCAACTGTCTGCTCGTCACCGCGCACGGCAAGGATGATCGCCACCCCTGCCAAGGGCAGGAAGGTGAGCAGGCTGAGCAAGGGGAAACCAACACCCGTCATCTTCAGCCCCCGAACAACAGCAGAGAAACAAGCAGGACAAGCCCCACAATCATGGTGAAGGCGTAACTCGCGACACGTCCGGTTTGCAGCGATACCGCCTGACGCGCTGCCCCCGCCACTGACGCGGCAAGGCCATTGGGTACGCCATCAATGATGCGCACATCGCCAATCTTCCAAAAGCCGCGCGCGAGCGCACGTGCGGGCCGGACAAAGATCGCGTCATAAAGCTCATCAAAATACCATTTATTGAGCAGGAAGCGATGCACCCCAGGCAGCGCATTCGCGAGCGCCGCCGGCAGGCTCGGCACGAAGACATACATCACATAGGCAAGTGCGATGCCGCCAAGCCCGACAATGGTGGGAGCGAGCGGCACCCAGCTGGGGACTTCATGCACATGATGCATAATGTGGTTATGCGCCGCATTGACGATGGCGCCGTTCCAGAATTCTTCCCAATGATGGCCGATGAAGGAAGGCGCAAAGACCGCGCCCGCAAATACCGCGCCCACTGCCAACAACAGCAGCGGCACCAGCATCACCGCCGGGCTTTCATGCACATGTTCCATGGTGTGATGATCCGCCCTCGGTGCGCCATGGAAGGTCAGGATCAGCAGGCGCCAGGAATAGAAGGCCGTCAGGAAGGCAGCCAGCAGGCCGCAGATGAAGGCGTACATCCCAACCCCGGAATGCGCCGCATAAGCCGCTTCCAGAACGAAATCCTTGGAATAATACCCGGCGAAATAAGGTACACCCGCAAGCGCCAAGGAACCAATCCACATCACCGCATAGGTCACCGGGATCTTCTTCCAGATCCCACCCATTTTGCGGATGTCCTGTTCTTCCGACATCGCATGGATCACCGAACCGGCAGACAGGAACAGCAGCGCCCTGAAGAAGGCATGGGTGAAAAGGTGAAAAACCGCGCCCTGATAGGCGCCCACACCGGCCGCGAAGAACATGTAGCCAAGCTGCGAACAGGTGGAATAGGCGATGATGCGCTTGATGTCGTTCTGCACGCAGCCAATGGTCGCGGCGAATAGCGCGGTTGAAGCGCCCACCACCGTCACGATGGCAAGCGCTATCGGCGCATATTCAAAGACCGGCGACATGCGCGCGACCAGGAACACACCCGCCGTCACCATGGTCGCGGCATGGATCAGCGCGGAAACCGGCGTCGGCCCTTCCATCGCATCCGGCAACCAGGTGTGCAGGCCAAGCTGTGCGGACTTACCGCAGGCGCCGAGGAAGAGCAGGATGCAAATCACCTCATAGGCTGGCAGGCCGGCGAAGCGCGCATCCTTATGCTGGTCAATGGCGCCAAAGATTTCGCTGAATTCGATGGACCCGAAAACCCAAAAGGTCAGGCAAAGCCCCAGCATAAAGAACAGATCGCCCACGCGATTGACGATGAAGGCCTTCATCGCCGCCGCACAGGCGCTTTCCTTTTCATACCAATAGCCAATCAGCAAATAGGAGGCGAGGCCAACGCCTTCCCAGCCAAAGAACAACTGGACCAGATTATCCGCTGTTACCAGCATCAACATCATGAAGGTAAACAGCGACAGATAGGCAAAGAAGCGCGGCGTGGTCGGGTCATGCGACATATAGCCGACACTATAAAGATGGATCAGCGTGGAAATGCAGGTAACCATCGCCACCATCACCACACTCAGCGTGTCATAACGGAGCGCCCAATCAAGGCCGAAGGACCCCACATCAAGGAAGCGCAGCAGCACCACAGTCTGCGGCGCATGGCCCAAGGCAACTTCGATGAAGGCCGAAACCCCGCAAAGGGCGGCCAGCGCCATGCAGAGAACCGTGACCCATTGCGAAGCCTTGTCACCAATCCAGCGACCAAAGAAACCCGCAATGGTCGCACCCAGCAGCGGGAAGAAAACGGCGCCGACAAACATCGCGCTAACCCTTCAGGGTCGAGATATCCTCGACCTCGATCGAACCGCGGTTGCGGAAGTAAACCACAAGAATGGCCAAGCCGATGGCGGCTTCAGCCGCGGCCACCGTCAGAATGAACATGGTGAAGACCTGGCCGGCCAGATCATTCAAATGCGCGGAAAACGCCACCAGGTTCAGATTGACCGATAGCAGGATCAATTCCACCGACATCAGAATGACAATGACATTCTTACGGTTCAGGAAGATCCCGAAAATGCCGAGGACGAACAGGATCGCCGCCACGGTCAGGAAATGGGACAGGCCGATAGTCATGTCAGTGATGCCCCCCATGGCCGTGGTGATGCTCAATGGGCTTGGGGGCCGCTTCCTCAGGCAAAGGCGGACGACGGATCCCCAACTGCTTCAAGCCCGCACCAGTCGGCACCGCGACATTCGTCACTGACCCCGCACGCGCGATCTGTTCAGCGATGTTCTGCCGCTTGGAATTCGGCTTGTCGCGCAACGTCAGCACAATAGCGCCGATCATCGCGACCAGCAGGATCAGGCCGCAGCCCTGAAAGAGATAGATGTAATCTGTGTAGAGAATACGCCCGAGCGCTTCGGCATTCGCAACATCCGCCGGCGTTTCATTGAGCCGTAACGCCATCGCCCCAGGTGCCAAGCGCCAGCCGATCA
>JADCFP010000053.1 GCA_020249465.1 Roseomonas sp.
AGCCCCTCCCGCGTATGCAGATCGCGCTTTCTTAGCTTCATCTGCTTCCTCTTTGCTCATGTATGTGAGAGAGAGAGAGAGAGACTACGCCCCATGCACCCGGGCGGGCCGGGTGCGCGGGCGTGGGAGTGTCAGCAAGGCGTAGAGGCCCCACAGGCGGGCCTGTGGGTGCCTCTGTCCTCGCCCACCCGGTTGCAAGCTCCTCCCTACCCGTCCTACCGTTTCACCCTGACCCTCGGCTTCGGCCTGCCTGCGTCTGCCGCCTCAGCTGCCCTGCGCATGCACACCAGCTGGTGCCCTGCTTCTGCCGCCAGCAGGGACAGCTTCGTCAGGGTGCGGTCCGCCGTGTCGCCGGTCACACCCAGCCTGTGCAGCGCGCGCCTCGTGCTGTGTTCATACACCGAGGCCCCCGCGCCCAGCAGGATGGGCAGCAGCTCCACCGTTTTGCCCTGCGCTGCAGCTCTCTCCCTCAAGTTGTGCAAGAGCTCCGCATGCTGGCCGTCCTGGCTCAGAATGGCCTGCCGCTTCTCGTGCCAGCGCGTGTCCGAGCAGTACTTCAGCTCACACAGCAGCAGCGCATCTGGCGTGTCCAGCACAAGGTCTGGGCGCGATGGCAGGCGCGTCATGCCCGGCAGCCATCCCTGCGCTACCAGCCACTGTAGCAGCTCACTATGTCGCGTGGGCATGGGCGTCTCCTCGTCTTCATCCTCGCTGCGGGCCACATCGGCGTACTTCAGGTCCCCAGCTCTGTCGCTGCGCAGCACGGCCGAGGCAATCAGCCTGGCCGCCTTGTTGTGCCGGGCCTGCACTGTTGCCTGCATCTGCTGGGTGCAGGGGCCCAGCAACATGTGGCCTGCGCTGTCTTCTGCCCCACAGAGCCGGCATTTGCCGTCCGCGCCCGGCCAGCCGAAGCGGAGGGCGTGCTTCTGGTTGAACAGGCAGCCTGTCCGGTAACGTAGCAGGGTCCTCAGGTGCGGGAATGGAGCCTGCCATGCGGCCTTCAGCACACGCGCCACTGCCCAGTCTGCGGGCTGCGCTGGGTCACCTTCCACCCCATGGCTGGGGCTGCACAGCTCCTTCCAGCTGGTGGCGTAGATGGATTGCAGGTTTGCGCTGCCCAGGCGCCACATGCTGGCCATGTGCGCCCGCAGGCTCTTGCCCAAGTCTGGCAGCAGCTCCGGGGGCTGGCCCGGGCCATCTCCTTCTCGTTGAAGCCAGGTGAGTTCGTGGAATGGCCTGTTCTCAGCCTGCACCGCGCACTCATGGCCGCCGCTCGCCTCAGCGCTCCAGCGGGCGATGGCGTCGGCCATCTCATTGCCCACCACTCCCTGATGGGCCCTGACCTTCAGGATGTGCACGGGGGGTAGGCCCTGCTGCTGCCGTGCGGCTATGCAGTGCACAATGCTCTCCAACATCTGCTTGTGCAGGTGGTGCCGCAAACCGTTGGGGTCCATCACCGCTCTCCGAATCAGGAAGATGGAGGTGAGGCTGTCTGTGGCTATGATGCGGTAGCCAAGCTCCAGCGCAGCCCTGATGGCTGCCAGCTCTGCCCTGGTGATGGTGTTTGTGATACCCTTTCCTCCCGGGTCCACTGTATGGCAGCGTACGTTGCCGTCCGCTGAGCAAGCGTAGACTCCTGCCCCAATGCGTTGCTGCCGTGCGGACTTCTTGCAGCTGCCGTCCGTGTAGGCCACCATGTCGTCCATGCCGGCCAGCAGAGGTGCCAGCCCGCTACCTCGCGGCCACGGCACTGGGGCGCGGAGGACTGCCTGGTAGGCTGGTTGATGAGGTAGTGCGAGGGTCGCATGCTTGCGCTGAGGGTGTGCATCCCCCAGGGCCACTTCCCCGGCCCCTGCCCGCCAGCCTGTCGCCTTGAGCCCCCTGCTCTCTAGCTCAAGCTGCAGCCCCCGCAGCTGGTCGGACATGTCCACCCCTCCGCTGTGTATGACGACAAGCCATAGCCTGTGGCTGTTATGACCAGGCCTGGGTACTGCGCCTTTCCATGCTTGTGCAGGCTCATGGCCGAGACCTCCCCCCTGCAGGGCCTGGGTGCCCTTGGTGCTAGCTTTGAAGGTGCATACATGCGTACAGCAATCCGTGCGCGCCAGCAGCAGCTTGTGGTACGGAGCATTGCGGCGTGCTGGGATCAACATGAAGCTGACCGTAGGGTGGCACCTTGTCGCGCTGTCTGCTGAGTGCAGCACATGACTGACCACTCGGTGCACCATGTCAGTGGTTGTGTGTGACCATGGCAGGTATGTGAACGAGCGTCCTGAGTGCCTGGTCGCCAGCCCGTGACTGGTGGCTCCAAACACAAGGTCTCTCTCGCAGGTCCCATCATAGCTCAGCATGTGGGCGCTGCGGCTCAGCGGGTTGACCATGCGTTGATGTGTCACTGCCGCCTGCTGGCGCAGGATCTGCATGAGCCATGCTGGTGCTGCCGGCGGCAGCTCCGGTGTCAATGAGCGAGCCAAGAGGCCCACCACTTCCATGGAGAAGCCACCTACTGTGGTGGGTTGCTGAGCGTGCCGCCCTGTGGCCGCCGAGTAGCCGTCCCACAGGCGTTGCACACACTCCTGTGTCAGTAGGCCCTTGCAGGCC
>JADCFP010000054.1 GCA_020249465.1 Roseomonas sp.
AAGCAGGCCTGGATTCATGAAAGGCTCGCCACCCGTGAAGCCGATCTGTTGCAGCGGCTCACCAAGGGCAGCGGCCTCATTCAGATAGGCCGCTACTTCCTGCGGCGAGATATAGACAAGCGCATCATTGCGCGGGCTGCTTTCGATATAGCAATTGGCGCAGGTGATGTTGCAGAGCGTCCCGGTATTGATCCAAAGCGTCTGCAAGCCCTTGAGCGCGATGGTGGCTCGGCGTTCGCCCTTGGCGGTCACGAAACGGTCCTGGAATTTGGCCAGGCTGCGGGGCGGAAGGCTGATGACGGACAAGCATTACATCCTTTTGAAGCAGGGCGCCTTATTTCTCGCCTTACGCCGGAAGCAGTCTTCAGGTTACGGCTGAAGCCTTGATTTCTTGTGGGTGGTGCGTGGTCCGGGGTGCGCCAGCGCCTCCGCCGCAATCACCCAAAGGATTTTCCACCCCGCCTTGATGGTGCCCAGCAGGGTTCCTGATATTTTGGAATGGCCAATGCGGCGCCGATAGCCCACCGGCACTTCCCGCACGCTAAGCCCAAGGCGCGCCGCGCGCACCTGCATTTCAACGGTCCATCCCCAGGTTTCATCGCGCATTTGAAGCCGCTCCAGCGCCGCGCGGCGGATCACGCGGAACGGGCCGAGATCGGTATAGCCTATGCCCCAAATCAGGCGGATCAGCCGGCAGGCCAGCGCATTGCCAAAGCGCTGCTGCGGCGTCAGCGCGCCGGGCTCGACATCAAGGCTACGCGCGCCAATCACCAGTTCCACCCCGTCTTCGATGATGGGCGCCAGCAGCCGCGGCAAATCCTCGGGCCTGTCGGAGGCATCGGCATCCATGAACAGGACCGTATCCACCGCGGGGGATAGCGCGGCGATGCCGGCAAGGCAGGCCCGGCCATAGCCGCGACGGGGTTCGGAGACCACGCGCGCCCCCATGCCTGCGGCAATTTCCGGCGTGCCATCGGTGCTGGCGGTATCCACCACTATCACCTCAGCGACTTTGGGCAGGATGGCGTTGAGAACCTTGGGCAGCGCCGCAGCCTCATTCCTTGTGGGCATGATGACGCCGATGATGGGCGGGGCTGTGGGCTTCATGGCTTGGCGCGCTGCCTGATCAGGTTTTGGCCGAGCATCATCACCACCCCTGCAAGATGAATGGCCGCGATGCCTTGCGCGAAAATCGGGCGCAGCACGGGGCCGGTGAAGGCAAAGAACAAATAGTAGAGCGGCAATAGCACCGCCGGCAGCAGCAAGGCCCGACAGCCCAGGACCGCGGCAAAGGGCAAGAACCAAACCGCATACCAGGGGAATTGCGCCGGTGAGAGGTAGAAGGTCGCAGCCGCAATCACCAGCGCACCGTGCAAAAGCGCGCCGCCATCTGTGGGCGCGCGCCAAGCGATGGCGAGGGCAATTGCGGCGCCCGCGAGGCCAAGCAGCGGGCGCAGGATTGCGCCGGAATCTTCGCCCAGGATCGCCTCGGCCCAGGCCATCGGCGCGTTATTGACGGACCAGAAGCGCGCATAGGCATTCAGCCCGGCATCCGGCGCAGTGATGGTCGCCAGCAATGGCGCCAGAACAAGCAATGTTGTCGCACCAAAAGCGATCAAGGCGCCAAGCGAGGCGCTGCGCGGCAGCCAGCGCCCGAAAAGCGGCGCCAGCAGCAGAGGCCAAAGCTTCACGCCGGCGGCGAGGCCGAGCAAAACCCCAACGGCAATGCCCTTGCCGCGCAGCGTCAACAGCACCGCGCCCAGCAGCAGCGGCGGCAAAAGCGCATCCACATGCGCGGCATTGGTCAGCACCAGGGGCAGCAGCGGGCAACACCACCAGATCGCCACACGCATGATCGGAAGCCCCGCTTGGCGTAGCACAGCCGCCATGAGCGGCAAGGTGACAAGCTCCGCGCCCAGGATCACAAGCCGAAGGCACGTGACATCCCAGGGCATGATCCAATGCGCCAGCAGAAAGGCGGCCTGGGCTGTGGCGGGGTAGATGCTGCGGAGCTCGGTAAAGGGAAGCCTATCCAGCAGCGCTGCCCCCGCCGCGCCAAGCTCAGGCGGCAGGCCCGCCGCCGGGGGTGCAGCCCAGGGTGAGATCCCATGCGCGGCCAGCGCCCCATCCCAAAGATAGCGCAGCGCATCCGTATCCAGCACAGGCGGCGTGGTGAACCAGGGCAGGCGGATGGCCAAGCCAAAGACGAAAACCCCAAGCAGTACCAAGGGGCGCATGGGCAGGCGTTCCAGCGGGCCAAGCGCGGCAAACCAGGCGGCGCCGCCAAGCACGGCAAGCGCGACGAAAAGGCATATCGGCAGCGGCGGGGCGGTGGCCCCATCAGCCAAGGCGGGCGCAAGGGCCAGCATGGCCAATTGCGTCAGCGCGATGATCGCCGCCGAGATCGCCAATGGCGTGCCCTTGTGCGGCGCCAAGTCACCGCCCATGCGCGTAACCTGAAGCCTGCCTGCGGCGAAAACATTGAGTCGCCATCAAAGCCGGGATATCGCAATGGAAATGCCCAAGCCCCTGCTGCCAAATCGTCGCCTTGTTGTGGGCATGGTGGGCGCCACCATCCTGGGCGGCGCCGGCATGGCGATGGCATGGCCTTGGCGTCGCGGCCTGCCCGATCCCACCGATCCGCGCACCACGCTGCAAGCGGTTGAAGACGCCATCGCGCGACTGCTGCCGGAACCGGAGATCACAACAGCGGCCTTGGCGGCACGGCTGGCTGCGGGTGAGCGCATCATATTGTTCGACACGCGCGAGCCTGATGAATACGCGCAAAGCCACCTTCCGGGCGCGCTGCGCGTTGCACCAGATGCCTCTGCCAGCGCGATATTGGCCCAATACCGCGCGCTGATGGCTGATGCGACCGTGGTTGTTTATTGCTCGGTCGGGTGGCGTTCGGGTCTGGTGGTGCAGGCCATCCGGCGCGCTGCGAATGATGCGCCGGCCAGGGCGGTCTTCAATCTGCGCGGCGGCATCTTCCGCTGGCATGCCGAGGGGCGCCCCTTGGAATTCGGGCCCGGCGCTTCGGGCGTGCATCCCTTCAGCCGTGATTGGGGACAATTGCTCAAGCGCCTTGGTTAGCGGGGCGGCATGAAAAATTTCAGGTGATGGCGCGATGCGCGCGTGGCGCATGGGTCAGGTGCCCGCCGGCGCATTGTTCAAGGCCCAATCATAGGCATCCTCGGCAATGCTCGTAGGCCCTGCAAGGCGCTGGCGAAGCGGCGGGGCGGCAAATAGCCGGAGATGCGCGATGACGCCCGCCTCATCGCCGC
>JADCFP010000055.1 GCA_020249465.1 Roseomonas sp.
CCAACCTGGCCACCTGCGCATTGCGTGCCTGACCTACAGTCCTGCGGTTGTAGACCTGACAACCTGCTGATCTGCTGCCTGTGCTGCTACAGATGGCGAGTTCCTGGCTCTGGTGCACGCCAATGGCAACCTGACGGTGCACAGCGGCGTGGACGGCCGCCTGCTGGGCCACACGCGCATCTCCCTGTCCATTGACGCCTCCGTTGCACCCAGGTGCGCTGTGCGCCATCACCACAGCAGCCAGCCGGCAGCCATGTCTGCGGAAGAGCACACCTGCCTGCTGTGCGCTGGTGCCAATGACCGCAAAGCCAGACTGGCCCCCACTGCCCTGTGACCTCTGCCCTCCTCCCCTTCACACGCAGCATGACGGTGTACAAGAACAACTACATCCTGCTCACCCTGGCACAGCACGGCACCGTCCTCGTGGTAATGGGCGCGCGGCACCCTCTATGGCCCGGGGCCTGTGCATGACGAGCGCAGCAGCACGGCGTGTCAGGCCCTGTGCTGCACTTACGCTCCCGCCTGGTCTTCACCCCACCGCTAAGGTCAAGCCCTGCTGCCCCTGCACCCTTGCCGTCCCCCACAGGTGTTTGTGGACTTCTCTGTGGCGAGCGGCACCCCACGTGCAGCGCCCCGCGTCGTGGAGCAGATCTTCATCGGCGGCAGGCCGCAGACCGTGCTGCTGGCTGACTGAGAGCAGGGTGACTGTTGGGCGCCTGCATGCCTGCTGCATGCGCCGCGCATGGCTTGGTTGCAGCGCAGTGCAGCAGCGCAGAGGCAGGTCCCGGCTGAGGCGCCTCTGATTTGGGTGATTCCACATCAGCGCTGCGACTGCGCTGCAAGCTTGTCTGGTTCTAGAGCAGGATGAGGGGTTGGGATTGCAGGATGAAGGGATTCCTGCGATCATGCGAGCTGAACCCTAGCTAGTGTTGTGTGATACCCCACCTCCTTGCTGTGCAATGTGGGCCCAGGGTGATTCGCCGCCTCCTGCCCCATTGCTGCATATACAGTTGGCGCTGTGTGGTTCTTCCAGTGTGATACAGACCTTTGCGTGCGCATGGCCTTGCATGGCCAGTGTGTGAGCAAAGCCCCCCTTGCCCCTTGGGCCTTTGCCCTCTGCCTCTCTCCAGACCTCTGCAACACGCTCAGCGTCACATGCCAGAACTTACAGCTCGCCACTCAGCACTCACTCTGCTCATGAGGGTGCAGACCTAGACCCTGCCATCTGCGGGCCATAGGCAGCTCCCGTCCCATGTCCCTGCCCTGCATTCCAGCACTCTGCTCACAGTAGGTGCACGGTGCACTTATCCTACAAGCCTGCCCTGTCCTGCGATGCATGAACAACGACCGCCATCACTGTTCTGCCAGCTCGCTGCAGGCTGCCCTGCGCAGCCCAACGTGTGCATACAGTACCCTGATCACCCTGCTGCTGCTGCTGCTGCCGCCGCCGCTGTGGCAGCCCACAGATCCCAGCCTGGTGGGGTGCATAGCAGGGAGGCAAGGGCGGCCATGTGGTTGGGCCTGGGCAGCAGGCGGCCTGGTAGGCAGGGCATGCAAGGGAGGGTGCATGGGTGGCTATGAAGCTCACCATGCAGCAGAGCGAGGTCCGCCTCTCCAGCCCGCACAGCCCGCGCGCAGGCGTCTCCATCAGCCATTACTGTGTCACATGAGCTTTGGCCTATGACGTCTCAGCATGGTCAGCACAGCACAGCAACAGCGGCAGCGGCAGCGGCGCAGCAGCGTAGCGGGGGCGAGGCCTGGCCCACTGCTTGGCCTCGCCCGTCCCCGGCCTCGTTTCTGAGTGCTGGGGTTGTGGGCTAGCGGCGGCTGGGGCCCGGCAGCGCTGAGGATGGGGTGCTGGGCCTGTGCAGCCAGCCTGGCGCCGCCAGGCCCTGCCGGGCTCAGGGCCCCAGGTGGCGCTGCTGCTGGCATCTCCCAGCACGGATGTTGGCTTGCGTCTGTTCAGCAGCGTGCAGCGGCGGCGGCAGTCCGTGGTGGCTGCGGCGGTGGCGGCGGCGGCGGCGGGGGGGTCTGTGCAGCTGGGAGGGGGTTGGGCTGTCTTTGTGGTGCCCTGGTGGCTGGGCCGGGTGCTGATGGGCTGCCGGGCTTGCAGCGGGGCTGGGCAGGGGCTGGGCGTGGCGGCATGGCGTGCCACATGCGTGCCATGTCAGCAGCGGGGCTGCGCGCCCTTAGGAGCGGGGATGCTTCTTGCGGCTGGGGCAGCCTGGGATGGCCAGCCTGTGAGCCAGCGGTGTGGCGTGGCGTGTGCTGCCGCGTGCGTGCGCGTGCATCAAGCGGCCGTGCAGCTAGGGAGGTTAGAGTGCAGCCTTGCAGCTGGGGGACAGCTGTGGCACGGATGTTGGCTTGCGTCTGTTCAGCAGCGTGCAGCGGCGGCGGCAGTCCGTGGAGGCTGCAGCGGCGGCGATGGCGGCGGCGGCGGTGGCTTGTAGCTGGCAGCAGCTGCAAACTGGGTGGCATGTGTGCAGCATGGCTTGTGGCCAGGCAGACCCTCTGCTGTGGACCTTTCCCTTGACCTTCCGCGTTTGCTCGCGTGTGAACCGTGACTCTTTGCCCCGCTTTTGCTGTCGTGCTTGGCTAGGGCCACTAGGTCCGTCAGGTTTGCCAGTTTCTGCGGCTTTGCCTTGGCTTGTTGGTTGTCTGGCGTGTGTGTGCGCCTTGGGCCTGCCTAGTTCTTGTTGTTTTCGTGCGTGCTCGCTGTCTAGTTCCCTCCTCCTCCCTTCTGTCTTGCCTGGGTCCTGCTTGGGTCCTGCCTTGGCTCTAGTCCTGTCGCTGTCCTTCTCTGTCCTTCTCTGTCCTTCTCTGCTTTGCCTTGGGTGCTGCCTTGGCTCTAGTCCTGTCTCTGTTCTTCTCAGTCCTTCTCTGTTTTGGCCTGGGTCCTGGTTGGGGCTTCGCAGGGGGCGGGGCTGCTCATCCCAGCCTGCTTGCCCCTCTGTGTAAGGTGCTGTGCTGTGCTGTGCTGTGCATGAGAAGCTGAGATCACTGCCTGCAGTCATGGCGTGGCATGGCACCGCTTTGCGAACTTGCATGGCCCATGCAGGCTGTAGGGGCATGCGACGCGTGCACGCTCACCTGAGTAGCGCGTAAACAGGCCGTTGCATTGCTGCGCCCAGGCTGGCAAGCTGGCAGCGGGTGGCAACAGCGTGCTGGGGATGCACAGGGCGACGCTGCTGCAGGAGCATGGG
>JADCFP010000056.1 GCA_020249465.1 Roseomonas sp.
AAACGCGATGGCGCGGAAAGCCTGCGGGCGTTGCGGGAGAGGGGCATCAGCGCCGCTGAGGTGTGGGCGATGGCGGAGGCGAATTGATTACCCCGGCTCCCCCATCGCCGGCGTGCCGCCGCATTTTTGCATCAGCGCGAACACTTCCTGCACGGCGGCTTCAATCGCCGCCAGATCGGTGCCCTTCGCCACCACGGCCACACCGCCCCCGCCGCCTTGGCGGTACTAGGGGTAGGAACCAAGGTCCAAATCAGCATAGCGCTGCTGAATGGCGGAAAGCCCCTCGGCAATCGCGCCTTCCACCACGCCATGCGCATGCACACTACGCGAGAGAATGGGTGGGCCACCTTGCAGGCGCGGCGCAAGCGCTTCGAACATGGATTGCATGATGCGCGGCACACCCGCCATCACATGCACATTGCCGATGGTGTAACCCGGCGCGATGGAAACCGAATTTTCGATCAGGATCGCGCCACGCGGCATGGTCGCCATGCGTTGCCGCGCGGCGTTGAAATCACCGGGGGGATTCTGCCGCGCGTAATAGGATTCAAGCGCATGCCAGGCTTCCGGCTGCGGTTCCCACGGCACGCCAAAGGCGCGCGCGATGCATTCGCTGGTGATGTCATCATGGGTCGGGCCAATGCCGCCGGTGGTGAAGACGTGATCGAATTTCGCGCGTACTTCATTGACCGTATTGATGATCACTTCCGGCACATCGGGGATGACGCGCACTTCCTTCATGGGAATGCCGATCTCGCCAAGGCGTGTTGCCAGGAATTGCAGATTGGCATCGCGTGTGCGGCCGGAAAGCACCTCATTGCCGATGATCAGCAGGCAGGCGGTCGGGTTCGGCATGGGTCTCTCCTGTCGTTCGACACAAGCTCAAAGGAAATCGCGCAACATGGCAACCAGGGGGATATCGGCGGGCGGCATGGCGTAATCACCAAGCCGCGCCGGGCGCACCCAGGCCAGTGCCTGGCCCTCCATGGCTGTCACCTGCCCCTGCCAGCGCCGGCACAGATAAAGCGGCATCAGCAGATGGAATTTCTCATAGGTGTGGGACGCAAAGGTGAAGGGGCCAAGGCAGGCGGCACTGACATCAATGCCCAATTCCTCGCGCAATTCGCGGATCAGTGCTTCTTCCGGCGTTTCGCCGGGCGCCACCTTGCCACCTGGGAATTCCCACAAGCCGGCCAATGGCTTGCCTTCCGGCCGACGCGCCAGCAGCACGCGGTTTTCTGCATCAATCAGCGCGACCGCCGCCACCAAGAGCGTCGGCTTGCCAGTGGCGGGCGTGGCTTCCACCGGCGCTGCGGCTTCCACGGCGATATCCATACGTGTGGCGGTAAACAGCCTGACGGGCATGAGCCCGCCGCGTGAGATGAATTCCTGGCTGCCCACGCCGCTTTCCTTGAAGCCGATCCGCCGCAACACCGCCGCCGAGCGTTCATTATCGACAAGCGCCGAGGCCACCAGCCGATCAATCTCCAGATTGGCGAGCGCCCAATGCGCCAAGCGCCCCGCTGCTTCCGGCCCAAGCCCCCGGCCCCAATGGCGCCGGCCAATCCAATAGCCAAGCTCCGCCTCGCGCGGGTTCTTCGCATCAAGCGTCAGGCCAACGCAGCCAAGCAGCGCCTCCGTGCCATCCTCCTCGCGCGTCACCGCCAAATGCCAGGCGGTGCCGGCGGCAATTTGCGCGCGGGTTGAGGCGATCCATTCATCCGCCAAATCGCGCGGATAGGGGAAGGGCACGCGCGCCAGGGTTTTCGCTACTTCCCAATCATTCACCAAACGATGCAAGCCAGCCGCATCAGCGGCGTGCAATGGGCGGAGCTTCAGACGCTCCGTCACCAAAGGAGCAAAATCATTTTCCATGGCAGCGCTGCGGTGTGTCAGCTCCGGTAACTGCCGTTGATGTCAATATAGCCATGCGTCAGGTCGCAGGTCCAAACCGTGGATTTGCCTTTGCCAAGGCCGATATCCACGGTGATTTCCACTTCGCGCCCCTTCATGTGCTTAACGACGGGCGCTTCATCATAGCCATCCACCACGCCGCCATTGCGCGCCATCCAGACGCCGCCGACATTGACCGAAAGCTTGTCGCGATCCGCGGGCTCCCCCGCCTTGCCAACGGCCATGACAATGCGGCCCCAATTTGCATCTTCCCCGGCAATCGCGGTTTTCACCAAGGGCGAATTGGCGATTGACATGGCAATGCGATGCGCCGAACGCGCCGTGGTCGCACCGGTTACGTTGATCTGGATCAGCTTCTGCGCGCCTTCACCATCACGCGCCACCATCAGCGCCAATTCCATCAGCACTTCATTCAAGGCGCGCGCGAAATCCTTGAGCACCGCGCCACCTTCCGCCGGAACGCGCGGATGCTGCGCGGTGCCGGTGGCAAACACCATCACCGTGTCGGAAGTGGAGGTATCAGAATCCACCGTCACGCAATTGAAGGAACGATCAACGCCCTTCTTCAGCAAGGCCTGCAAGGCGCCGGCCGGGATTTTCGCATCTGTCGCCAGGAAGGACAGCATCGTCGCCATATCAGGCGCGATCATGCCGCTGCCTTTCGCGATGCCCGCGATGGTGACTTCGGTTTCACCGATACGCGCCTTGCGGATGGCGCCTTTCGGGAAGGTATCCGTGGTCATGATGGCCTTGGCCGCGCCCTGCCAATCACGCTCCGCCGCCATATCAAAAATGCGAGGCAGGGCAGCGATCAGCTTTTCGGTCGGCAGTTTTTCGCCAATCACGCCAGTGGAAGCCAGGAAGATTTCCTTGGGCTTGCAGCCAAGGATCGTAGCGGCGGCCTTGGCGGTTTCCTCGCAAGTTTGGCGCCCGGCGCGGCCGGTAAAGACGTTCGAATTGCCCGCGGTCACCACCAGGCCGCGCGCCTTGCCGCCGGGGAGCGCGCCGCGGCACCAATCCACCGGGGCACCGGGGCAGCGATTGCGGGTGAAAACGCCTGCCACCGTGGTCCCGGCTGGAAAGGCCATCACGGTCACATCATCGCGATCCTTGTAGCGAATCGCGGCACGGCCTGAGGCAACGCGCACCCCCGGCACCGGGGGCATTTCCGGCAGCTTCAGGGCAAGCGGTGAGGTGGGGATATCATGTCCGGCCATGAGGCTTCTCCGTATTTAGCGACGTGTGGGCGCGGCGGGGCGGCCCGCCGGGGCGGCTGGGGCTGGGGGTTCCGCAGCATCAATCGCGCGCGGGGCCGAACCATCCAGATTGAAGCGTTCGATCTTCGCGGTAGCGCGGGCGCGTTCCACGACAGCGTTGATTTCCCCTTCAAACAGGCGCTGGCGGAGCGTCTCGCGCGCCTCTTCAAAGGACGGCGGCGCCGAGGCACGGCGTTCATCCACGCGGATAATGTGCCAACCAAAGGGGCTGCGCACCGGCGCGGCACTTGTCTGCCCCGCCGGCAACGCGAAGGCCGCTTCGGCGAATTCCGGCACCATGTCGCCGCGCTTGAAGAAGCCAAGGTCACCACCTTCCCGCGCCCCAGGGCCAGAGGAGCGACGCTGCGCCACCGCGTTGAAATCAGCCCCGGCCCGGATTTCCGCCAAGGCTTCGCGGGCTTCGGTTTCGGTTGGCACCAGAATATGGCGGGCGCGTACTTCTTCTTCCGCCGGGCGGGCGCGGATTTCGGCATCATAAGCGGCGCGGATGCGTTCTTCCGTCACGCGCCCGGCCAATTCGCGGGACAGGTAGGCTTGCTGCAATTCCTGTTCTTCGGCGCGGCGGATGCGCGCACGCACGGCTTCATCCTTGTCCAACCCCGCGCGGCGGGCGGCGGCGGCCACGGCGCGGCCGGCAATCATTTGATCGAGCAGCAGGGGGTAGAGCATTTGTGGCGGCGCGCCGCGCAATTCCTCGGGCAATTCCGTGGCGGCATTGGCGAGGTCTGAGAAGCGAATCTCCTCCCCATCCACCTTGGCCACGATGGGATCGGCCGGCGGGGTGGCCGGGGCGGGCTGGGCCAGGGTGGGCTGGGCAAAAGCCACCCCCAGCAGCAGCGCCAGGGTGGCGCGAAGGGGGGCGGTGGCGGCAAGGCCGCGCAAATGGCGCATAAGGGCTTATCCCAATTCGGTGACTTGCCCGGAACATGACCGAAGCGCCCCTTCCCCACAAGGCGCAAGCGTTGACCCGCCCCCCGGGGGAGCCTATTTCTGCCGCTAATCCGAAACATACTTTCAGGCGCTGCGGCGCCGCGACCGGGCGCCCGCCCGCCGGAGACTGACGCCCCAGATGTTTGCCCGCCTTGCAGCCGCTATTTTCGGCACCTCCAATGACCGCGCGCTCAAGCGCTATCAATCCCGCGTTCCCGCGATCAATGCGCTGGAACCCCGCATGCAGGCGCTTTCAGATGAGGCGCTGGCAGGGCAGACCGCGGTGTTCCGCGAAAGGCTGGCCAAGGGCGAGGCCCTGGATGCGCTGTTGCCGGAAGCCTTCGCGACCGTGCGGGAAGCGTCCCGCCGCGTGCTGGGCCTGCGCCACTTCGATGTGCAGATGATCGGCGGCATGGTGCTGCATGAGGGCAAGATTGCCGAGATGAAGACCGGCGAAGGCAAGACGCTGGTCGCGACCCTGCCGGTTTACCTGAACGCTCTGCCCGCCAAGGGCGTGCATGTGGTGACGGTGAATGATTATCTCGCGAAGCGCGACGCCGAATGGATGGGGCGCATCTATGGCTTTCTCGGCCTGACCGTTGGCGTGATTGTGCATGGGCTGACGGATGATCAGCGCCAGGCGGCCTATGCCTGCGACATCACCTATGGCACTAATAATGAATACGGCTTCGATTATCTGCGCGACAATATGAAGTATCGGCTGGAAGATATGGTCCAGCGCGATTTTGCCTATGCCATCGTGGACGAGGTTGACAGTATTCTGGTGGATGAGGCGCGCACGCCGCTGATCATCAGCGGACCGACCGATGACACTTCCGACCTTTACCGCCGCACCGATGAGGTGATGAAGGAGCTGGTGAAGGACAAGGAAACCTATGAGAAGGACGAAAAGCAGCGCACCGTGAGCCTGACGGAATTGGGCGGCGAAAGGGTGGAAGAATTGCTCCGCGAGTTCGGCCTGCTGACCGAAGGCAATATGTATGACATCGAAAACGTGTCCCTGGTGCATCACGTGAACCAGGCTTTGCGGGCGCATACACTCTTCACCCGCGATGTCGAATATATTGTCCGGCAGGACAAGATTGTGATCATTGATGAATTCACCGGCCGCATGATGGAAGGCCGGCGCTATTCCGATGGCCTGCATCAGGCGCTGGAAGCCAAGGAACATGTGACAGTTCAGCCGGAGAATCAGACGCTCGCTTCCATCACCTTCCAGAATTACTTTCGCCTTTACCCGAAGCTTGCCGGTATGACTGGCACGGCAGCGACGGAAGCGGATGAATTCGCCGAAATCTACAAGCTGGATGTGGTGGAAATCCCGACCAATGTGCCCGTCGCGCGCCTTGATCAGGATGATGAGGTCTATCGCAGCGCGGAAGAAAAATACGAAGCGGTGGCGAAGCTGATCGAAGAAGCCCGCGGGCGCGGCCAGCCCTGCCTGGTGGGCACCACGAGCATCGAGAAATCAGAACTCATTTCAGCGCTGCTCAAGAAAAAGAACGTCCCGCATCAGGTGCTGAATGCGCGCTACCATGAACAGGAAGCGGAGATTGTGGCGCAGGCAGGCCGCGCCGGCGCGGTGACGATTGCGACGAATATGGCGGGCCGCGGTACGGATATTCAGTTGGGCGGCAATCTGGAAATGCTGGCGCGCCAGGAAGCCAATGCCATCGAAGGCCCCGAATATGAAACGGCGCTGGCGCGCCACAAGGCTGAGGTAGATGAGGCGCGGCCCATCGTACGCGCTGCCGGCGGGCTTTTCGTGATTGGCACGGAACGCCATGAAAGCCGACGCATTGACAATCAGCTGCGTGGCCGTTCCGGCCGCCAGGGGGACCCCGGCGCTTCGCGCTTTTTCCTGTCACTGGAAGATGACCTGATGCGCATCTTCGGGTCTGACCGCATGGGCGGGATGCTGCAAAAACTCGGCTTGAAGGAAGGGGAGGCGATTGTACATCCCTGGATCAACAAGGCCCTGGAACGTGCGCAGAAGAAGGTGGAAGCGCGGAACTTCGATATCCGCAAGAATCTGCTGAAATACGATGACGTGATGAATGATCAGCGCCGGGAAGTTTATGCCCAGCGCCGCGCCTTCATGATGGCGAATGAGGTTGCTGAAACCATCACGGAAATGCGCGAGGAAACCATCACTGATATCGTCGCGCGTGCCATTCCGGAAAACGCCTATCCCGAGCAATGGGATCTGGAAAAGCTTGATCGTGACGTCAAGGATATCCTGAACCTTGATCTGCCGGTGGCGGATTGGGCACGCGAGGAAGGCATAGATGATGATGCGGTGCGCGAACGCCTGATGCAGGCGGCGGCGCAGGCTTACGCGTCTCGTGCGGCCAATGTGGGGCCGGAGATCATGCGCCAGATCGAAAAATCCCTGCTGCTGCAGATTTTCGATCAATCCTGGAAGGAACATTTGCTGTCACTGGATCATTTGCGCCAGGGCATTGGGCTGCGCGCCTATGGCCAGCGTGACCCGCTGAATGAATACAAGAGCGAAGCCTTCCGGCTGTTCAATTCCATGCTGGAAAACCTGCGTGAACGGGTGACGAGCCTGCTGCTGCGCATTGAAATCCGCCCGGATGCACCGCCACCTGCGCCGGAAGGCATTGGCGTGTTCGACATGCGTCATCCGGATCCTGCTTTGGCAGGGGCTGAGATGATGGAATTGGACGGCCCGCCCGTCACCGCGCCGATCGGGACTGCGTCAGCGCGGTCCTTGCCGGAAGCCGTGGACCCGAATGACCCGAGCACTTGGGGCCGCACGCCACGCAATGCGCCCTGCCCCTGCGGCAGCGGCAAGAAGTTCAAGGCCTGTCACGGGCGGGCTTGATGCGCCGCTACAAATACGCGTTGACAAGCCTTCAGGCCGACAACTACCGTTTGGTTCATGAATGAACTCTGCTGCCGCATCGCAATCCGACGCCGTCGCTGCTTCTCAGCGGCGGCTTCTGCGGCTGCGTGTAGACAAGCCCCTCCGGTGAGGTCCGCCCCGTAGCGGTCCACCCCCGAGGCGGCGTCAGCCCGCATCTTTGAACCCCCGCAGCCCCTGGCTTCGGGGGTTTTTCTTTGACCTCACTCCAACAAAAGGAAACCACCATGAGCATTCGCGTTGGTATTGTCGGCATCAGCGGTTTTGGCGGAGGCGAGGCGATGCGCCTGGTCGCCAACCATCCATCATTCGAACTGATCTACGCCGCAGGTGAGGGTAGCGCCGGCAGCCGGTTGGAGGACCGATTCCCCGGTGTTCCAGCCAAGCTGGCTGAAATGGTGATCGAGAAATGGGACCCGGCGATGCTGCCGAAGCTCGATGTGCTATTCGCCTCGCTGCCCACGGGCAGTTCGGCCGAGGCGCTGTCGCGCGTCTCGAAGGATGTGAAGATCGTCGATATCGGGGGTGACCATCGCTACGTCCAGGGTTGGACTTACGGCTTGGCCGATGTCTGGCCGGCACAGATCGCGGGTCAGAACCGCATTGCCAATCCTGGCTGCTTCCCCGCAGCGACGCTTACTGCGCTGGCGCCGCTATTGGCCAATAAGTTGATCGAACCCGGCAACATTGTGATCGACGCCAAGACCGGCATCTCAGGCGCTGGTCGGGGCGGCGGCGACACTAAATTCGGCTACGCTGAGAGCAATGAGAATCTGGTGCCCTACGGTCTGCTGAAGCACACCCACATGCCCGAGATGGCCAAAACGATTGAGCGGCTGAGCGGCGGCAGCTCGGCCGGGTTGGTGTTTACGCCGCACTTGGTACCGATGACCCGTGGCATACTCGCGACCATCTACTGCCGTGGCCGCGCTACCACGGACCAGTGCCTGGACGCGGCGCGGCGCTTCTATGCCGGGCGGGCCTTTGTTCGCGTGACTGACAAGCCACCGCAGACCAAATGGGCGACCGGGTCGAACCTTGCGTTTGTCAGCTACGCAACGGACCCAGAGCGCAATTTGGTGATTGCGATGGGCGCGGTGGATAATCTCGGCAAGGGTGCAGCAGGCCAAGCGGTGCAGAATGCGAATCTGATCTGCGGCCTGCCAGAAAATACGGGGCTGGAGGGCGCGCCCGTCTGGCCTTGATATGCACCAAGCATATGCGCGAGCCGAGTGATTCCGCTCGGCTCGCAAGCGCTTTAGGCCATCGCTTCAGGATAGCCGAATAGGCCAACCGAACCGCCCGTATGCATGAAGACAATGTTGCTGTCAGGGGCGAAATGCCCCTTGCGGATCAGGTCTATCAGGCCCGCCATCGCCTTACCGGAATAGACGGGATCAAGCAGGATTCCTTCCAATTCCGCCATCAGGCGCACGGCTTCCACCATGCCTTGCGTTGCGATGCCATAGCCCTGGCCAACATAATCGCAATTGGCGGCGACATGCTCGGTACGGATTATCCCAGGCAGACCAAGATGCCTGGCGGTTTCCTGCGCCAAGGCCAGCACCTTGGCTTCCTGCGGCGCGCGCGGCGCGCTGACCCCAATGCCAAGAACGGCCACGCCGCTATTCAGCCCGACCATACCCACAACCAAACCAGCCTGGGTGCCCGCGCTGCCCGTTGCGTGGATCACGTGATCAATCCGAAGGCCCAATTCCATCGCCTGGCCAAGCAATTCCTGCGCAGCATAAACATAGCCAAGCGAGCCAACTGGGTTGGACCCGCCGCCCGGAATCACATAAGGCCGCTTGCCTTCGGCACGAAGCCGCTCCGCGAGCGCTTCCATTTCCGCCTGCATATCCGCGCCGGCGGGGCGATGGCCGATTTCTGCGCCATGCAGCCGATCCAGCAGCACATTGGCTGATTGGGTATAGGCTTCATCACGCCGCCCTGTGCGGTCTTCCAGCAGCAAATGGCAAGCAAGGCCAAGCTTGGCCGCTGCCGCCGCGGTTTGGCGCGCATGGTTGGATTGCGTGGCACCTTGCGTGATGACGGTATCCGCCCCCTTGGCCAGCGCATCCGCCATCAGGAATTCCAGCTTGCGGGTTTTATTGCCGCCGGTGGAAAGCCCAGTGCAATCATCGCGCTTGATCCAAAGCCTTGGCCCCTTGCCATCCGGCCCTGCCAAATGGCGGGAAAGGCGTTCCAGCGGTTCCAAAGGCGTTGGCAAATGCGCAAGGCGGATGCGAGGAAAACGGGCGAGATTCATGTGGCCTCCGGCGCTGATTCCCTGCACGCTAAACGCCCTGCCTCCCCCGCGCCAGATCGCCTATTTCGCGCTATAGGCAGGCGAAGAAAAATCAGAGGTCGGGCGCCGCCCGGAAATGCCGCATGAAATTGGCCCGCCATGGCCTGATCGCCCTGATGCTGCTGGTGTTTGCCGCGCCTGCTCATGCGGCCTGGGAATATACGCGCTGGGGCATGAATGAAGCGCAGGCGGTGACCGCATCGCGCCGCGCGGTACGCAGCCTGCCGGCCGCCGAACGGCGCATGATGGATACGCGGGTGGAATATCGCGCACGCGGCACCTTCAGCGTAGAGGGGCTGCGGATGAATATCGCCTTCGGCTTTGACATAAAAACCGGTGGTCTGGCGTGTGTTTCAGGCCGTGGCGCTGCGGCGCAGGGTGATGTGCTGCGCCAAAGGTTGATAGCGCGCTTCGGACCGCCGGAATTTGATGATCAGGATCCGCGCAGTAAGGAACAGGATATCGGCTGGACAACACCGGATAAGATTGATCTGGTGATTACCTCAGCCGGGTTTACGCTCCTGCATTGTGCGCCGGGCTACTGAGCAACGCCATCAGCGGCGCGATGGACGCCGCCTGATCCAACGCCCAAAGCGCCGCAATCTGCGCTTCCACATCGGAAGTGGTGCCGCCAAGCGCCGCATTGGCACGGTATTTCGCCGCGAGTTCCGCATCACTCAGCGGGCGTTCCGCACTGCCGCGCGGATGTTCGACATAGTGCTGATGCCTGCTGCCATCGGCGAGTGTGATGGTCACGCGTGCAGCCCCGCGCGGCAGGCTGGCATCGCATTCCGCCACCACTTTGGCGCGCAAAGCCGCAAGGGAAGCATCCTGCACCGCAGGCATTTCAAAATCCGCCACATCGGCGCGACCCAGCAGCAGGGCAATCGCGGCGCAGTGATGAATGCTGACGCGCGTGTCGCGTTCATTGCGCACTATGCGATCCCCGCGCGCCAGCAACAGCGCATCACCGGCCACCGTCACGCTTTTAATATGCTCGACTGAAGTGCCAAGCTGTTCGCGCAGCGCCAGACAGGCATCAATCACCGCGTGAAAGACAATCCCCGCCGCATAGGGCTTGTAGGTATTGCGCGCGATTTCCCAGCGCTGGCCGAGCCCTTCGGTGATTTCAGCCAACACCGGCTCATCCCCCATGGCCCGTGCCCAACCCAACGGCCCTTCAATGGCAAGCGGCGCGGCGCGATAGCCGCGTGCGGCAAAGCGCGCCGCCAATATGCCATTACGCGCCGCATTGCCCACGCCGATATTCTTCGCGGCAGTCGCCAGGTTTTCGACGATGCTGCCTGATTGGCTGGCGGCAATGCCAAGTGCATGCGCGGTTTCTTCTGCCGAGAGCCGCATCAGCCGCGCCGCTGCCGCCGCTGCGCCAAAAACGCCGCAGCTTGCGGTAATATGCCAGCCTCGCGCGTAATGCCCAGGAGAGACTGCATTGCCGATACGGCAGGCAATCTCTCCGCCCAACAGGAAGGCATGCAAAACCTCAACCCCGCCGGCGCCGAGTTCCTCGCCAAGCGCAAAGGCCACAGGGGCCACCGGCGCGCTTGGGTGGATCACAGTGCGCAAATGCGTGTCATCATAATCCAGCAGATTGGACGCAATGGCATTGACGAAGGCTGCTTCCATCACGCCAAGCCGATCGCGCTGACCGAGTACCGTGGCGCGTGGCTTGCCTGAGGCTTCGCGCATGATCGCCAGCGCCGTGATCACCGCCGGATCACCCGCGACACCCAAAGCGCAGCCCACGTGATTGAGGATGGAACGCCGGCCTTCATGCCGCAGCGCTTCGGGTAGGGCTTCGAACCGTGATTCAGCAACAAAACGCCCCAGGATTTGCGTGGCGGAAGATGCTTCACCCATGGGGCAAGTCCCTCGATCTACTCTGCGATTTCACGCGCCATGACACGTGCCGGCGCGCCATCCGATCCGGTAATGGCAAGCGCGCCAAAAATGAATTCTACGCGCTTGCCGGCAAGTGGGCGGGGGCCGCGCAAATGCTCACAGATCAGCACGCCATCGCGTAACAGGCGCTGATGCACGGGCCAGGTGAAGCCCTCGGCCGGGCGGCGATGCACGGGCAGATCGGGCGTTGGGAAATCACAGGCGAGCAGCTTTACCTGCTTCGCCACAATCCAATCCGCTGCCGCCAGACTGAGGCACGGATGCGCATCATAGGCGGGCGTATTGATATGCGGCGAAGAACCCGTGTCCAGCGCCAGGATATCACCGGGGCGCAGTAGCGGGCGCGCGGCTTCCAGATGTTCCGGTTCCAGCAGGCTATTGGGCGGCAGATCAAAGCGCCAGACAACGCCGGGACCATTCCAGCGTCCCAAAGGCACTTGTTCCATGCTGGGCCCATCGCTGAAGAAATGGCACGGCGCATCCACATGCGTTCCGGTATGGACCACCATCTCAAAGCTCGTCACGGTCAGCGGATCAGCCGGCAGGCAGAATAGTTTCTTTACTTTGGGCGGGCCGAAGGTCGGCACGCGCGGCATCGCCTCATCTATCGGATGGGTTAGGTCCAACCAGGGGCCGAGCGGTTTGGTTTGCGTCCGAGGCGGTAGCGGCATCCAACCGCGCCAGCCGAGCCCGCGTTCCTTTGCCTTGTCGCACATAGCGCTTTCCTTCCCTTAAACTGCGCGTAGCCAACCGCCATCCACATCCATCAGCGTGCCTTGCACATAGCTCGCGCGGTCGCTGACCAGGAAGCTGACGACCTCGGCAATTTCCTCAGGTGTCGCGAAGCGTTTGATGCCGGCTTCCCGCGCCAGATCGGCTGCCGCTGCCGCATCATCGGCGCCCAATTCCTTGGCCCGCGCGCGGATCCGATGCGTGAGGCGATCCGTATGGATATTGCCGGGATTGATGAGGTTGACGCGCACGCCATCCGCCACGCCGCGATCTGCAAGCGCCTTGGTGAAATTCATCAACGCCGCATTGACCGAACCGCCAATGGTGAAATCTGCACTCGCCAAGCGCCCGCCGATGCCGCCGATATTCACAACCGCGCCCTTCGCCTTGCATAGATGCGGCCAGGCGGCGCGCGCCAGCCGCACGGCACCGAACAGTTTCAGCGCATAGCCATCCGCCCAATCATCATCGGACAGCATCAGGAAATCGCCGCGCTTGGTGGCACCCGCGCTATGGACCAGAATATCCAAGGCGCCGAAGCGCTGAATGGCGGCTTCCACCGCTGCTTTGGCGGCGGCATCCTCACGCAAATCACCGGGCACCACTACGCAATCGGCGCCGCAATCGGCGGCAACCTTCTGCATATCGACTTCACTGCGGGCAACCAGCACCAGCCTGGCGCCATCACGTGCGAGGGTTCGGGCAATCGCCGCGCCGATACCGCGGCTGGCGCCGCTTACCAGGGCAATCTTGCCAGATAGCGGCGCGCTCATTCCGCGGTGATCCCAGCGTCGCGGATGACTTGGCCGTAGCGCGCGACATCATTGGCGATCAGTGTGCCAAAGCTTTCTGCCGTACCGCCAACAACCTCGGCGCCGGAATCGAGCAGTTTCTGACGCATCTCGGGCGCGGTGATGATACCACTAATCACGGCGTTCAGGCGCTGCGCGGCCGCTGGCGGCATGCCGCGCGGGCCGACAATGCCGTACCATTCGGCAATCTGATAACCGGGGATGGCGGCTTCCGCGATGGTGGGCGCATCCGGTAGGAAGGGCAGGCGCCGCGCCGCTGTCACACCAAGCGCGCGTATCCGCCCGCCGCGCACATGGGGCAGTGCGGATGTGGCATTGGCGAACATGATCGGCACATTGCCGGCCATGAGGTCGGTCAAGGCCGGCGCGCCGCCGCGATAGGGCACATGCGTCATCGTGAGCCCAGTCGCGAGGCGAAACATCTCCCCACTAATGTGCGTTGAAGTCCCGGTTCCAGAAGATGCGAAGGCGAGTGGATTGGTCCGGCCCCAGGTGATCAATTCTGGTACTGTGCGCGGTGGCAGGTTGTTGTTGATGCAGAGGATATTGTGGACATCAGCCACATGGATCAGCGGCGTGATATCGCGCACCGCATCGAAAGGATGGTTCTTCACCAAATGCGCATTGGCGGCATGGGTACTTATGATGAAACCAAAGGCATGGCCATCCGCATCCGCCCGCACAATAGCTTCCGTGCCGATCAGCCCCGCCGCACCGGCGCGGTTTTCGATGATGACGTTTTGGCCGAGCGCTTCCTGCAAGGCCGGCGCGATCATGCGCGCGACAATATCCGTAGTGCCGGCGGGCGGCCAGGGCACGATGAAGCGGATGGGGCGCGTCGCCACCCAGGCGCCTTGCGCGCGCGCTATGCCTGGCGCGGCAAGTAGCGCAGCGCCAGCGGCAATGAATGAACGTCTTTTCATGCTGGTTCCTCCCCTTGCTTGAGGCCATGGTGACCGGGCGCGTCCCATCTGTCCAGCACGGGCGCCGCTTTCCCTCACGTGCAAGGGGCGTAATACTCGGCCCCAAGACCTCAAGGGATGGAACAGCATGGCCAAGGGCGGCGGATTGCTTTGCGTGATGAATGATATCGCACCGGCTTGTGATCGGCGTGATTATGAAGCCTGGTATCAGCAGGATCATGTGCCGGATCGGCTTGGCATTCCGGGGTTTCAACATGCGCGGCGTTATCGCCGCCTGAATGGCCCACGTGCTGAGTTCCTGACGTTTTATGAAACCGAAACGCCCGGGGTGCTGTGCTCTGCACCCTATCTCAAGCGACTGGCGGAGCCGACGGATTGGACTGCGCGCATCATGGCGCATTTCCGCACCATGTCGCGCAGTATTTGTCGTGTGGCCTTGGATGAAGGGCAGGCGGGCGCTGGCGGCATGCTGGCGCTGATGGCGCAACAGGAAGCGCCCAGGGTCGGGCTTGAAGTACAGTTGGCGGCAATCCTTGAACAACCGGGCGTGACGCGCGTGCGGCTATGGCAGGCTGATGCAAGCGTGACAGTGCCGAGCCCCGAGGAGAAACTCCGCCCCGGCGGTGATGCATCCTTCGCAACCATCATGGTGGTGGAGGGCACCAATGCGGAAATGATCCAGGCAGCTCTAACCGCGCATGGCTTTACAGCGGCGCTGACAGTCTACAGCCTGATCTACGCCTCACCATCACTGAAGGACTCACCAGCATGACCACGCGCGCCCTTGCGGAATTTACTGCCTCCATCACGCCGAATGCGCTGCCGGTAGAGGTGCGGCGCCAGGCGGCACGGCTCGTGCTGGATGCCTTGGGCTGCGCCATGGCGGCCTGGACGGAAGATGCGGAAAAATCCCGCATCGCGCGCGATATTGCCGCACTTTATCCCGGTGCGCCTGGGGCGCATGTGATGGGCACAAAGGGCACTGCGGTGCAGCCGGCCTTCGCCGCACTCGCCAATGGTATTCTGATCAATGCCGCCGATAATGATGACACGCATAAGCGCGCCTTGTTGCATGTGGGTTCCGTCATGGTGCCAACCGCGCTTGCCTTGGCGGAAGCGCGTGGGCTTTCAGGACGTGCGATGCTGGCCGCTTTGGTTGCGGGGTATGAGGTTGCGGTGCGCGTCGGCATGGCGGTGATGCCCACGCATTACCGATTCTGGCATTCCACCGCGACCAATGGGACCTTCGGCGCTGCTGCGGGGGCGGCGCATGCCATGGGTCTGGATGCGGATGGTGTACAGCGCGCGCTTGGCCTGGCCGGCACCCAAGCTGCTGGGCTGAACACCTTCTTCGAATCCGGCGACATGACGAAATCCATCCACCCCGGCAAGGCTGCGCTGAATGGCATTCTCTCTGCCCAATTGGCGGCGCTTGGCGCCACCAGCCCGCCCGGCATTCTGGAACACCCGAAGGGCTATCTGGCGGCGTTTTCGCTGGAACCAAAAGCCGCCGCGCTGACCGCGGGCCTTGGGACGGAATGGGAAATTCTGCAAAACGGCTTCAAATATTTCCCCTCCATCCTGGCGAGCCATTCACCAATTCAGGCGACCCTTGCCATCGTGGCCAAGCACAAGCCTGATCCAAAGCGCATCATCTCCATCACCAATGAAACCTACGAAACGGTGAAGACGCATTTTTCGAACAAGGATGTCACCACGCTGATGGGCGCGCGGGTTTCGGTGCCCTATTGCATCGCTGCTGCTGCGGTGGATGGGGAATTGACCCAGCGGCAATTCGCGCCCGGGCGTGTGCATGATGCGCTGATCCGCGAGGTATTGGCGCGCACCGAAGTGGTGCCGGATGCGGAACTCAATAAACTCTATCCCGCGAAATTCCCGGCGCGCGTGACCATTACCTTGGATGATGGCACGAAGCTGACGGAAACCGTGCTGCTGCCAAAGGGCGACCCTGGTGCGCCGCTTTCGGATGAGGAACTGGAAGCGAAATATCGCGACAATGCCGAACCGCTTTTGGGCAAGGCGGGCGCGGCGGCGCTACGGGACGCGATCTGGCGCCTGGATGATGCGCCGGATATGGCAGAACTCGTGCACGCTATGCAGCCAATGTAACGCCTATCCGTAACGCTTCAGAATATCGCGCATGGCCGGCGCCAGATCGGACCTGGCCAGCGCGAAGGCCACCTGCGCTTCCAGAAAACCTGCCTTGTCGCCGCAATCAAAACGGCGGCCTTCATAGCGCAGCCCATGGAAGGGCTGCGTACCGATCAGCTTCGCCATGCTGTCGGTCAATTGCACTTCACCGCCGGCGCCTTTTTCCATGCGCGCCAAATGGTCGATTACTTCAGGCATCAGCACATAACGGCCAATGATGGTCAGATTGGACGGCGCCTTTTCAATCGGCGGCTTTTCCACCAGGCCCTTCACGGAAACCAATCGCCCGCGATCTTCCGCCACATCCAAAACGCCATAGCGGTTCACGCGGTCACGCGGCACTTCTTCAATCGCCACCACATTGCCGCCGGTTTCGCGATAGGCCTCGGCCAGCTGCGCGGTGCAGGATACTTCGCATTGCATCAGATCATCGGGCAGCAGAATGGCGAAGGGATCATCGGCAATAAAGGCGCGCGCACACCAAATGGCATGGCCAAGCCCCATCGGCACTTGCTGACGTACGGAAAAGACACTCCCGGGCAGCACCGCATCAGCACGCAGCGCGGCCAATTCCTTTTCCTTGCCACGTTCGGCCAGCGTCTTTTCCAATTCATAGGCAATGTCGAAATGATCCACCAGCATGGTCTTGCCGCGTCCGGTGATCAGGCAGATTTGTTCAATGCCTGCGGCGCGCGCTTCTTCCACCGCGTATTGAATGAGCGGCTTGTCCACGATGGGCAGCATTTCCTTCGCCATGGTCTTTGTGGCGGGCAGGAAACGCGTGCCAAGCCCGGCAACGGGCAGCACGGCTTTTTTGAGAGGCTTCAACGGCACAGGACGCTTCCCCTGGACTGGACTTCCACCATCTTATGCCGCGAAAGCCGGGCATGATTAAGGCGGGGGGCGCCCTTCAAAAAACCGAAAAGCGCTCTTCCAGAATGCGCCACCGGGGCACGCCAAGGGCATGCAGCCCCTGATGTGCGGCGCGGATCATGGGGCCGGGGCCGCAGAGCAGGAAAACCCAGCCCTCCCGCACTGCCTGCACAGCCGCAGCCTGGATCAGTTCAGGCGACATCATGCCGGCAAGGCCCGCCCAGCCCGGCGGGGGTTCTTGCAAAACGTGGCGGATATCAAGCCGCAAGCGCCCGGTCAGTGCGGCCAATTCCGCCGCTGCCATGATCTGCCCCTTATGCCGATTGCCATAAAGCAGGGTGATGGGGCGGGTTTCGCCGCGCGCCGCAGCGTCCCGCAGCAGGGAAAGCATCGGCGCCAACCCCGCGCCACCGGCCAGCATGAAAATGCCGGGTTCCTGCCGGCCTTCCAGGCACAGCGCGCCATGCGGCCCATCCACAAAGGCGCGTGCGCCCAGCGGCAGGGTGCCGATCTGGCGCGTGAAATCGCCAACCTCCTTGATCAGAAAGCGCAACGCCCTCCCATCCGCAGGCGCTGAGGCGATGGAGAATGGATGCTCCCGCACCGAAAAGGCCGAGCAATCCAGCCGCAGCCAAGCGAATTGCCCGGCGCGATAAGAAAGCCCCGCATGGCCATCCGGTTCCAGCGTTAGCGACCACAGCCGGTCGCCCACGCGTTCCAGCCCCGCAATGCGCCAAGGCCGACGCGCGAGCCGCCAGGGCCGCAGCACATAAACCGCCACCAGGCTGCCCAGCGCCAGGGCCAGCAGCAAGGCCCAATAGGCCATCAGCGCCGGCGCGCCCGAATAGCGCCCCGCCGAGATGGCATGATGCAGTGCGAAGCCCGCCAGCAGCGCCGCGCCAAGCCCGTGGCTGACCCGCCAAACTTCATACCGATAGGGCAAATCATCGCGCCGGATCGCTGTGATGGTCAGCAATCCCAGCAATAGCCAGGCCAAGGCGCCGGAGACCAGCGAAGCACCATCCAGCCCGAGCGCGAGCGCATCATGCAGATCATCCGGGCGATGAAAGGCAGCACCAAAGGGGCTTGTATAAAACACCGGATGCAGCAGCGCGGCGATGGTCAGCACCTGCGCAAACATCTGATGCCAACGCAGGCTGCGATCCATGCCAATCCCGGCGCTAATCAGACGAAAGCGGCCAGAGAGCAAAAATTCCAACAAAAGCGCCGCAGTCGCCATCATGGCGATGGCGCTGGAGGCTTCTTCCACCCATGGCCGCGCGGGGCCGATCA
>JADCFP010000057.1 GCA_020249465.1 Roseomonas sp.
TCGACCACCAGGGCTTGGCGTGCGAGCACATCCACATTGCCGACCGCAGTGGTAACGGGCGTGCCTTCCTGGCGCGGCGCGGGGCGGCGCTGCGGCTGGGCGGGGGCTGGCGCCGGGCGTTGCTGCGCGAAGGCCTGATCCGCCGCCAGCCATAGCGGCAGCCCACCCAAAACGCCCCCAATGATCCTGCGACGCGATGCCATGCCCGGTTCCTTCATGCCTGATCGCTCTTACGCCAAGAAAAGGCAGCGCTCTATTCCACAATAATCCTTGCCCCGGATAGGCCAGCGGCCAGAGTCCGCTCAAGCGCAAAATCCGCGGCCCGGACCTCGGTGAAGGGGCCAAGCGCGACACGAAAGCTGGCATTGCGCCCCCTGCCCCGCTGGCTGATCCGCGCGCCCGGCAGGCGGGCCGCGACGGCTTCCGCCCCGTATCGGCTGGAAAATTGCCCGGCTTCTACAAAAAGGCTGCCCGGGCGCGGCGCGGTTTTCGTCACGGCCTCAGGCAAAGCCAGTGGGGTGCCGCGCCTTTGGGGGGCCAATTCGGCCATGGGTACTGCGCTTGGTAGGGGCCGGACCTCCCGCCGCGGGGCTTCGCGCGCACCCGGCAAGGGCGCCAATTCCTCGCGCGCCACGGCCGCACGAGGCGCGGCAGCGATGGTGATGGGGGCTGGTGCATGGCCCGGCAGGGCTTCGGCTACCGCGCGGCTCATTTCCGCATCAACGACCAGCGCGATTTGCGTTGCGCGACCAGGCGTCATGCCAAGCAAGGCGCCGGCGCGCGGAGACACACCCAGAATGCGCCCTGGCTTTTCCGGGCCACGATCATTGACGCGGAGCAGCATAGAGCGCCCGTTTTCGAGATTGGTGACGCGAATAATGGCGGGCATTTGCAGGCTGCGATGCGCTGCTGTCAGCCCCTGGGCGGTCAGCGCTTCACCATTTGCGGTCTGTCCGCCAAATATCGGCGCCGGCAGCACTTCGGCAAGCCCGGTCTCGCTCAGCGCGTAATCCTCTCGCGGATAGGACCAGACACCACCCAGCCGATAAGGATCGCCTACCAGATAGCGCGGTTCAGGCTGCGTACCGCAGCCCACTATCGCCAGCAGGGCGGCGGCCAGGATGCCCCAGCGCGTCACGCCACGCGATCGGACAAAAGCCCGACAGACAGCCCGTAATTCACCGGCGTATTATAGCGCCGGATGACGCGCAGATTGTGATGGCCAAGGAAAATCTGCCCGCCATTGCCGCGTGATGGCAACACGATTTGCGTTTCAATATCGGAGGACGGTAGCGGGCTGCCATCAGGCTTGCGAAAACCCATGCGGGCGAAATCGCGCAATGGCCGCTTGCTTTCCGTATCCGCGCTGCTCGGCGCAAACCCTGCTGGGGGCCGCACTTCCCGCCCCCAGGCCTCGCCATGGCGCCAGCCATGGCGCTGGAAATAATGCGCAATGGAGGCCAGAGCATCAGCGCGATTTTCCCAAATATCGCGCTTGCCATCACCGTCAAAATCCACTGCCAGGCGTTCAAAATTGCTTGGCATGAATTGCGGCTGCCCCATCGCCCCCGCCCAGGAACCCTTCATGCGCTCCGCCGACGTGTGCCGGTCATTCAGGATGCGCAAGGCGGACATCAGCTCATTGCGGAAATAGGCAGCACGGCGACCTTCCCAGGCCAGCGTTGCCAAAGCCTCCACCACGCCAAAGCCGCCCGTATTACCGCCGTAATTGGTCTCAACGCCCCAGATCGCGACAATGACCGAAGGCGCGACGTGGTAGCGCGCCTCAATGCGGCGCAGCAGATCGGTATTTTCTGCCATCAGGCGCCGGCCATTCTGGATGCGCGTTGGCGTCAGCATGATGCGGTCGCGGTAGTCTTCCCATTGCATGCCGCCTTCCGCCTGGCGCCGATCCAATTCGATCACGCGCTGATTGGGCTTGAGCCCCGCCAACGACTGATTGAGCGTAGCATCCGAAATGCCGGCGCGGCGCGCATCGGCGCGCACGCCATCCAGGAAGCGTTCAAAACTTTGGCCGGAAACCGGCACATAGGCCGGCGGCACATCGGGCGCGGGGATTTGGTTGGCGGAATTCGCCTCTGGGCTGCAGGCCGCGATCAGGGTCGCGACTCCGCCAAGTAGGAGTCTTCTTTCGATCATGGCCGCATGTGGTGCCATGCGGCGGCGGGCGAGGCAAACCCTTTGGCGCCCCATATTGGCCAAGCCAGAACTGGTGCTAGACTACGCCAGAACCTTAGGAGGAATGCCATGGTCGCCGTCACCCGCGAACTCGCCGCCTTTGTCGCCGGGCTTCGTTATGAAAGCCTGCCCGCCAATGTGCAGGAACGCACGCGTTTCCTGATCCTGGACCTGGTCGGCAATATGCTGCGCGGCCGGCATGAGGCCGAGAGCACGCCGCCCCTTCTGGCCGCCGCCCGCGCGCTCGGCCTGACCGGTGGCTCAGCCGCTGTATTCGGGGATGCCCAGCGCTACACGCCGGCTGGTGCCGCGCTGATCAATGGTGCCATGGCCCATTCACTCGATTTTGATGACACGCATGCTGCCGGCACGCTCCATCCCGGTGCACCGGTGATCCCGGCCGCCTTGGCTGCCGCTGAGATGACTGGCGCCGACGGCAAGACCGTGCTGGCCGCGATTGTGGCCGGGTATGAAACCACCTGCCGCCTGGCACTGGCCTTGCCGGGGGGCGATCATTACGACCGTGGCTATCACCCGACCGCGACCTGCGGCGCCTTTGGCGCGGCGGCGGCGGCGGCGCGGGTGTTTGGCCTTTCTGCCGCGCAGGTTGAAGACGCCTTCGGGATCGCGCTCTCCCAGGCCGCCGGCAGTCTGCAATTCCTGGCCAATGGCGCCTGGACCAAGCGCTTCCAGGTAGGCTGGAGTGCTCTGAACGGTCTTTCCGCCGCCACCATCGCGCGGGAGGGCTTCCGTGGCGCGGGTGAGGCCATTGAAGGCAAGGCGGGTTTTCTCCGCGCCTATGCCCCGAACCCGAAACCCGAACGTGTGCTGCAGGATTTGGGCATGGCGTGGGAGCTGATGCAGACCGCCGTGAAGCCCTATCCTTCCTGCCGCTATGGCCATGCGAGTGTGGATGCCGCTTTGGCGCTGCGCGCCGAGCTTGGGCTGAAGGTTGAGGAAATTGAAAGCGTCATCATGGGTCTGCCGAATAAGGGCATGCTGCTGGTGGGGGCGCCACGCGACTACAAGCAGAACCCGCAGAATATCGTGGATGGGCAGTTCAGCGGGCCCTTCGTGGTGGCATGCGCCCTGGCACGTGGGCATTTCGGCTGGGATTCCTATGCCTGGTTGCAGGATAAGGACATCCGCGCGCTGATGCCGAAGATCATGCCGGAAGAAGATGCCGATGTGCAGGCGGAATTCCCGACCTTCATGTCGGGCAAGCTGACCATCAAGGCACGCGGGCAAAATTTCGTGCGCCACATCAAAATCCCGAAGGGCGAGCCCGATAACTTCCTGACGGAAGCCGAACTGCGCGCCAAATTCCATGGCCTGGCCGATGCGGTGCTGGGTGCTGAGCGTGCCAAGCAATTGGCCGATGCGGTGATCGGGCTTGACCAGGCGGGCGATGTGAATGCGCTGATGCGCCTTGGCGCCCCCCTTGTCGCGCAGCGCATGGCGGGCGAATAGGCGGCGCTGAGTTTCCGCTTCGCGCCGTGTTTGTGGCGCGAAGCCTTTGGATGGGTGGCCGAGCGGTTTAAGGCACCGGTCTTGAAAACCGGCGTAGGTGCAAGCCTACCGTGGGTTCGAATCCCACCCCATCCGATCCTGACGAGCACCCCCAAGGAAACTGCGCCATGACCGAAGCCCCTGAGGCCAGCCTGATTGCAACGCGTGAAGGCGCTGCAGGCGCGCTTCTGATGAACCGCCCAAAGGCGCTGAATGCGCTCAATCAGGACATGATCCGTGGCTTTGCTGCCGCCATTCGTGATTGGCGCCATGATCCAGTGGTGAAGCTGGTGCTGCTGGAAGGCGCGGGCGGGCGGGCCTTTTGCGCGGGTGGCGATGTACGTGCCGTACGCGCGGCGGCGGTTGCCGGTGACCGCGCGGCGGTAGAGGCGTTTTTCTCGGAAGAATATGCCGTGAATGCCGGCATCGCCGATTTCGGCAAGCCCTGGGTCAGCCTAATTGATGGCGTTTGCATGGGCGGTGGTATTGGCGTTTCGGTGCATGGCTCGCACCGCATCGTCACCAACCATGCCATGTTCGCCATGCCGGAGACCGCGATTGCGCTATTTCCGGATGTGGGTACTTCCTTCGTGCTGCCGCGCCTGCCGGGCGCGCTTGGCATGTGGTTGGCGCTGACCGGCGCGCGATTGAATGGCGCGGATGCGGTGCATGCTGGGTTGGCCACGCATTTCACGACGCGGGAAGCGCTGCCAGCGTTACGCGCTGCGCTGATCGCGGGCGATATGGGGGCTGCATTGCAGCTTTGCGGGCCAGCGCCCGAGGCCAGTTTCGCGCCCCAACGCGCAGCGATTGATCGCTGTTTCGGGGCGGGTTCCATTCCTGCCATCATCGCGGCGCTGGAAGCGGAGGATACGGATTGGGCGCGTGAACAGCTTGGTATTTTGCATCACGCGTCGCCCACATCGCTGTTTGTGACGCATGAATTGCTGACCCGTGGCGCCAAGCGTGATTTGGCCGCGTGTCTGGCGATGGAATTGGCGCTGACGCGCGTGGTGGTGAATGACCACCCGGATTTTCGCGAAGGCGTGCGCGCCGTGCTGGTGGATAAGGACCACAAGCCGCAATGGCAGCCCGCCAGCATCGCCGCAGTGGATCAGGGCGCAATCCAGGCGATATTCACGGCGTAATCAGCGCCCGATCAGCACCAGCACGACGCCAGCCACCACCGCAAGCGCACCGATGATGTCGCTGCGCTTCATCTTCTCCTTCAAAAAGAACTTGCTGAAGAGCAGCGTGAACAGGATCTCGACCTGACCCACCGCGCGCACCAGCGCAACAGGCGCCAGCGCAAATCCCGTGAACCAGCAGGCGGAACCGCACGCCGAAAGCGCACCCACCTGCGCCGAGGATCGCCAAGTGGAGAAAACCGCGCGCACACTTTCGCGTTCGCGCAACACCAGCCAGCCGCCCTGCATGATGGTCTGCATGACATTGATGACCACCAGGGTTTCCAGCGCGCGCAGCACCACATCCGGCCCCTGCAATTCATGCGTCGCCGCACGGATCGCGAGCGCGCAAAGCGCGAAGGCAAAGCCGGCACCAAGGCCACAAAGTGCCGCGGGCTGCACTGTCGCGCGCAGTATTTCCCCGACTGAGCCAACACGCCCGGCGAGCGAGAGATAAAGCGTGCCCGCCACCGAAACCGCAATACCTGCCCAGGCGAGCGGCGCGAAATTCTCACCCAACAGCAACAGCGCCAGAAAGGCCGCCTGCACTGCCTCCGTCTTGGCGTAAGCGGTGCCGACGGCAAATCCGCGATGTGCGAAGGACATAATCAAAAGATTGGTACCGATGATCTGCCCAAGCCCGCCGAGGGCAGCGTAGACGAAAAACATCGGTGTCGGCGCGGATAGCGCGCCACCAAAAATCAGCAGATAAAGCCCGACCAGCGCCATGCCGACCGGCACACCGTAAAGATAGCGCACCACGGCAGCAGCATTGACGGAAAGCTGCCCGCGCAGCCTTTGCTGCAAGGCTGTGCGCCAGGTTTGAAACAGCGCAGCGGTGACGGTGGCGGCAACCCAAAGCGGCATCAGCCGAGCCTCGGGTCCAGCCATGGCTGCGCCATGGGCTGCCAGGGGGAAAGCTGCGCGCTGGCTTCATCCAATTGTACGCCAAGCCCCGGCGCTTGCGGCAGGCTGGCGCCGCCTTGCTGAAAGCGCAGATCGTGGCCGGTGATCATGGTGAAGAAACGCTCCGTTTCGCCGAATTGGACTTCCAGCGGCAAAAGATTGGGCAGTGTCGCGCAAAGATGCACGGAATGCGCGTGGCAGATCGGCCCCGTTGGGTTATGCGGCGCAATCTCAATTCCAGCCGTATGGGCAAGGGCGGCGATGCGGCGAATTTCCTCATGACCGCCGGCATATTTGATGTCCGGCATCAGCACATCATAGCAGCCGGCTTCGATGATACGGCGATAAGCGCCAAGCCCGGCAAGGGTTTCAGCGCCCGCCAGGCGCATGCCGCGATCATTCGCCATGCCGCGCAGGCGCGCGATGGCAGTGTGATTTGCCTCGGCCACCGGGCATTCCAGCCAGAACAGGTTGAAGGGCGTGACATCGCGGATCAGCGCCGCCGCGCCACCAGGTGAAAAGCGCCAATGCGCATCCACCATAATGTCAATCGCGCTACCTACCGCGTCCCGCACTGCTGCAATCCGCGCAAGACCTTCGGCGTAAGCCACGCGTTGTGATGGCTCCGCCGCATCTTCCCAGACCATGGGTTCAAAAGGTGCCAGCTTCACCGCACGAAAGCCTGCCGCCACCGCGCGCCCGGCGGCATCAGCAAAACCTACGGGCGTGCGCGGCGATGCACCACGATTGATATTGGCATAAAGCGGCACATTGTCGCGCAAGGCGCCACCCAACATGGCATGGATGGGCTGGCCCGCTTCCTGCCCCGCCACATCCCATAGCGCCTGTTCCAGACCGGAAATCACCGTATGCGCAACCAAGCCCGCCGGCGCATGTGGCAGCAGCCGTGCAAGGCGATTGCGCGCGCTGGCATCCTGGCCTTTCAGCGTTGCGGATACACGCGCCACTTCTGCTTCAAGCAGGGCCTCGTGATCCGATAGCGTGATTTCGCCAATGCCAGACCGGCCATCTTCCAGGCGCAGCATAACAAAGCACCAATTGGTCTTGGGCGTGACATTCACGCCCAGAAAATCCAGCGCGGCAATGCGCATCAGCCGCGCGCCTTACGGAGTTCAATCGCGAGCGGCGGATCATCGGTGGCGAAAGCATCCATGCCGAGATCAAGCGCCCTTTCGATTTCTGCGCGGTGATTGGCCGCCCAGACACCGGTGGTGAGGCCCGCCTTGCGTGCCGCCGCGATGAAGGCCGGGGTGACATCGCCCATGGAACATTCACATCCTGTCACGCCAAGCGCGCGTGCCGCCGCCATGCAGGCATCTGGCCCCAGGCTTGCCAGAATGGCGCTATTCACCAGCCAAATCGCGCCCGCCAGCCGCCTTTCCTGCGCTGCTGCCGCTGCCGTGCCGCCACGAAACGCGATGATGATGCTGCGCGTGAGCATGCCTTCCGCTTCCAAAACGCCAAGCACGCGCGGAAGGAAATCCGGATAGGGTTTGTGATCTCGGTCGCCCTTCACCTCTACACGCAGCAGCTTGTCGCTGGGCGCCACAAGCCGCGCCAGCGCAGAGAGTGTTGGGATGCCTTCCCCCGGCGCACCGCGAAACCGTGCCTGGCCAAGTTCAGCAGCGCTGCGCGCCTCCAAAGGCCCAGCCAGATCCGTCATGCGTTCCAGGGTCGCATCATGATGCACCATGGGCACGCCATCGGCAGAAGGATGCACATCGCATTCCAGAACCTCAACCGGCAAGGTGAGGCTCTGACGGAAGGCGAGCAGGCTATTCTCCGGCCAAAGATAGGCGCCGCCGCGATGGGAAATGATCTGCGCTTGCTTCATCGCCATCAACGCGCCGCACGTTCCGCATGCTTGCCCATGGTGTTGAAGGGCGCATAGGGCGGGAAGGGACCGATGGCGATCATATCAACCTCCACCAGCGCAGGCCCAGAAACCGCGAGCGCCTTTTTCAGCACATCGGTCACTTCTTCAGCCTTGCTGATGCGAAAGAAGGGCATGCCGGCCAGGGCAGCGAGGCCCTCAAGATTCGGGTTCAGAATGTCATCGCCAAACAAGCGCCCATCAGCGAGCGCATCCTGGATGTGACGGATCACGCCATAGCCGCGATCATTCATCACCATGGTGACCAATTCGGCCTTTTCCTGTGTGGCGGCCCAAAGCTCATTCATGCCGAGTGCGAAGCCACCATCACCCACCATGGCTATGGTCTTGCGCCCGCCAGCACCAAGCGCGGCGCCAATACCCAACGCCAAACCTGGCCCAATCGCCGCACCCACCGGATGCACGGCATTGCGCGGATCATAAATCGGGAAAATGCGATTGCCCCAGGTGGAGTTTGAAATGGTGATGTCACGCACCCAAACGCCATCACGCGGCAGCGCCGCGCGCACTGCATCGGGGAAGCCCTGATAAGGGCCAAGCGTTTCGCGATATTCCTGTCCGGCGCGGGATCTCAGCGCAGCGAAATCAGCGGCGAAGCCAGGGTCAACCGCCATCTTGCCCGCAAGCCGATCCGCGAGTGCCGCCATGGTCAAGGCCGCATCGCCATGCAGGAACAAGGACGAAGCATAGCCGCGCCCATTGGCCGCCGCATCGCCATCAACGCGGATCAGCGTTTGCGGCAGCTTCATGTTGAAATCCATCGTCTCATGCCCGCGCAGCCGCGAACCCACGACCAGCATGGCATCCACCGAGCCATAAAATTCTTGCACGCGCGGCGATCCATTGCCATGCAACGCACCGAGCGTCATGGGGTGGTCTTCCGGAATAATGCCGCGCCCATTCCAGGAAGACACCGCACCAAAACCAAGCGCCATCAGCCGCGCCGCTTCCGCGCCCGCCTGCTTCGCGCCATTGCCAAGCCACAACATCGGGCGTCTGGTCTTGGAGAGAATCGCCACCGCCTCATCCAATTCCGCTGGATTGGGCGGGAGCGGCGCGGTGATGGGCAGCACCAGCGTATCCAGCCCTGCGGGCCGAGGGATGGGCGTGCGCTGCAAATCAATCGGGATTTCAACCGAAACAGGGCCGCGCGGCGCGGAGAGCGCTTCCGCCGCTGCGCGCACCAGCACGCCAAAGGCTTCACCGGCACTGCGCACACGATAGGCGGCCTTACAGACAGCGGCGAGCGCTTGGGTTTGTCCCGGCACGTCATGCACCGTGCCGACGTCACGATCAATGAACCGCGTCGCGGTCTGCCCAGTGATATGCAGCACGGGGCTTCCCGCAAAACGCGCTTCCACGAGGCCGGGGATAGCATTGGCCATGCCGGGTCCCGTGCTGGTGAAAATCACCCCCAAATGGCCGGTAACGCGCGCATAGGCATCGGCCATATGCGCGCCGCCCATCTCACCACGCGCCTTCACATAACGCAGGCGGTTACGTTGGCCGATTGCGTCCAGCATCGGAATATTATGCACGGACACAATGCCAAAGACGGTCGAAACACCAATCTGCGGCAGGAATTCCGCCACCAGATCGGCGACGGTGTATTTCTCGGCCATGGCGCGGCCCTCCTTAATTTTTTGCTTTAGAAACCGACCAGATCACCGCCCTTGAGCTTCAGCATTTCGCGTGCTTCCGCCGGTGTGGCGATTTCGAGGCTGAGCTCTTCCAGGATGCGGCGGATTTTCGCGACCTGTTCGGCATTGGATTTCGCCTGCACGCCCTTGCCGAGCCAGAGGCTATCTTCCAGCCCAACGCGGACATTGCCGCCCAGCATGCCGGCCATGGTGGTGAAGGGCATTTGGTTGCGCCCCGCCGCCAGCACGGACCAGACATAATCCTTGCCGAAAAGCCGATCCGCCGTTTCCTTCATGAACATCAAATTGCGCGGCTCGGCGCCAATGCCGCCCAGAATGCCGAAAATCGTCTGGGTGAAGAGCGGCGGTTCGACAATCTTGCGGTCCAGCATATGGGCCAGATTGTACAAATGCCCGACATCATAACATTCAAATTCAAAGCGCGTGCCATGCGCCTTGCCGAGCCGTTCCACAACCTGTTCGATATCCTGGAAGGTATTGCGGAAGATGTAATTGGTGGTGCCTTCCAGATAGGGCTTTTCCCAATCATATTTGAATTTCTTCACCCGCGCGGCCGACGGCGCGATGTTGAAATTCATCGAGCCCATATTCAGGCTGCACATTTCAGGCTTTGCCAGCAAAGGCGCCGCAAGCCTTTCATCCAAAGTCATGCCAAGCCCGCCGCCGGTGGTGATATTGATCACCGCATCGGTGGATTGCTTGATCACCGGCAGGAACTGCATGAAGACCTTGGGGTCCGGCGTGGGTTGGCCATTTTCCGGATCGCGCGCATGCAAATGGATGATGGAAGCGCCCGCTTCTGCCGCGGCGATGGATTGCTCCGCAATCTCCTTCGGCGTGATCGGCAGGTAATCCGACATGGAAGGCGTGTGGATTGCACCCGTCACGGCGCAGGTGATGATGACCTTGGTCATGGCTTTCCCCTTGATTGGTTTCTGAATGATCCTGCCGCGCGCCGCGCCGGAACGGAAGGGGGTTATTCGTGCCGAAGCGCCGTAATCGGGTCCAAATGCGCTGCACGGCGCGCCGGCCAGAAGCCGAAAAACAGGCCCGTCAGCGCCGAAACGCCAACCGCAATCAGGACCGCGTCAGCCCGGACCAGTACCGGCCAGCCGGCCACATCGGCCAGGATATGCGACAGTGCCATGCCCGCCAGCACACCAGCCGCGCCACCCAATAGCGCCAGCATCACCGCTTCTAACAGGAATTGCGCCAGCACATCGCGTCGTCGCGCCCCAATCGCGAGCCTGAGGCCAATTTCGCGCGTGCGCTCTGTCACACTCACCAGCATGATATTCATCACGCCAATGCCGCCCACCAGCAGCGACACCGCCGCAACCGAAGCAAGCAAGGCCGAAAGCGTGCGCGCCGAGGCATCACGCGTTGCCTGAATATCGGAAAGATTGCGGATAGAAACACTATCCGGTTCATTGGCGGCAACGCGATGGCGCTGGCGCATCAGGGCACGAATGGCGTCCTCTGCCGCGGCCATATCCTCACCTTCATGCACCTTGACGGAAATCACACCGACCTGGCGCGCATTGGCGCGCGATGCGCCCATCACGCTGCGCCGTGCGGTCCAATAGGGTACGAAAACCGTGTCATCCTGATCCTGGCCCATTGGATTCTGGCCCTTGCGCGCCATCACGCCAATCACCTCAAAGGGTGTTTGGCGAATGCGAATCTCACGCCCGACCGGGTCTTCTTCAGCGAACAACATTTCGGCCACGGTCGCGCCCAGGATCACGACCTTGCGCCCGCTGGCGGCTTCCTCCGGTGAGAACAAGCGCCCGCCATCGGCGACCCATTCATGGGCGATGAAATAATCGGGTTCGGTCGCCAATACGGTGGTGGACCAGTTCTGATTGCCGGCCACGACTTGGAAGGTCTGGCGAATGGAACCGGCTGCCACCTGCACTTCCGGAATCTCACGCGCAATCGCCGCCGCATCATCCCAGGAAAGGTTGGAACGCCCACCCGCGCCAAGCCGCACGCCGCCCATGGTGGCGCTGCCACCCCAGACGATCAGCAGATTGGCGCCAAGGGATTGGATTTGCGCCAGCACCTGGCGTCGCGCGCCCTCCCCCACCGCTACCGTCGCGATTACCGCGGCAACACCAATGAAAATGCCAAGCGCCGTCAGGATGGAACGCAACAGATTAGCCGAAAGCGCTGATAACGCGCCGCGCAAGGCTTCCAGTACATCAATGCCGCGCCTGGCGGTTGCAGCGATAGGCGGCAGGGTTGCACTCATGCCGCGACATCCGCTTCAGGCAGGGCAGCCAGCGCGGCAGCGGCATCGGCAGCGATTTGCGCTTCATCGGCAATCAATCGCCCATCACGAAAGCGCAAGACGCGTTCGGCAAAGCGCGCCACATCCGCATCATGCGTCACCATCAAGATACCGACACCGTCACGATTGAGCGCCTGAAACAGCGCCATGATGGAAAGCCCGGTGCGCGTATCCAGGGCGCCGGTCGGTTCATCCGCCAGGATCAGATCAGGGCTGCCGACAATGGCGCGCGCAATCGCAACGCGTTGCTGCTGACCGCCGGAAAGCTGCGTTGGGCGATGATGCATGCGATCCACAAGACCCACCGCCGCCAGCGCCGCCGCAGCGCGTTCACGCCGCTGCCGCCTTGGCATGCCGCGATAAATCAGTGGCAGTTCAACATTGGCCAGCGCATCAGCACGCGGCAGCAGGTTGAAGGATTGAAAGACAAAACCAAGACGCCGACTGCGTAGATCGGCAAGCCGGTCATGGGAAAGTGCCTCAACCTCCTCACCCATCAGACGATAGCTACCGCGCGTCGCACGATCCAGGCAACCGATCAGATTGAGGAAGGTGGATTTGCCGGACCCCGATGGCCCCATGGCGGCGACAAAGCGCCCCCGTGCGATGGAAAGCGAGACATCCTGCAGTGCGGCAACTACGCTCTCACCTGCTGGGTAATGCTTGGTGAGGCCGGTAGCTTCAATCAAGGCCGTCATGGCATCAAAAAAGCCGTCGTGCGGCGGAAGCCGGGGCAGCACCGGCGCGTTCCTGGCCGATGATCACTGCGGTCCCTTCCGCGATATCGCCGCTGATGATTTCAGTGACACTGCCATCGGTCAGGCCAATGCGTAGCTGTATGGCGCGCGGCGGCGCCTCACCTTCCTGCACCCAAACGGTGCCGGCCTGACCAGCCGCAGCATTGCCGCGAAGTGCCGCGAGGCGCGCGCGCTGATCTGGCGTGAGTACCGCATTCAACCGCGCAATCAGGCGCTGGCGTGCGGCTTGCGCCTGCTGGCGCCGTGCATCCGGGTCCTGCGGGAGTGCCGCCATACGGGAGCGCATTTCCGCACGCGCCGCTTCAATTTCCGTGCGCTGCGCCTCAGTCAAATCCGAAAGCTGCGCCAGCGCCTGGTCCATCTGCTGGCCACCACCTTGTGTTTGCGCCGCACCGCCTGGAGTGGCGGCACTACCCGCCGGTCGCCACCGCAGCGCCGCATTCGGCACGCGCAGGACATCATTGCGGATATCGGTAATGATGCGCAAAGTCGCTGTCATTCCCGGCAGCAATCGGCCAGAGGCATTGGAGGTATTCACCACCACGGTATAGGTCACTACATTCTGTACCGTGGTTGCCGCCAGGCGGATTTCCTTCACACGGCCACGCAATGTTTCATTGGGGTAGGACGCGACAGTGAAGGTCACTTCCTGGCCCGCGCGCACGCGGCCGATATCGGCTTCATCCACCGTCGCATGGACTTCCATCTCATCCAGGCTGGCAGCGATCTGAAACAGGATGGGGGATTGGAAAGACGCCGCGACAGTTTGCCCAACATCAATATTGCGAGAGACAACAACGCCATCAATCGGTGACTTGATCGTGGCATTGCGCAGATCCACCTCCACCTGACGAAGCTGCGCCACCCTTTGTTCGCGCGCGGCAATGGAGGCTTCCACCTGTGCCTCGGCGGTACGGGCGGCAGCCGCAGCGGCAAGCAACGCGGCATCGGCGCGCGAAATATCCGCCTGAGCCTGCGCCACTGCAGCGCGCAGCCGATCAGCGGTGAAACCGGCGCGCAGGGCCTCTCGTTCCGTCCCCACGCCGCGGGCGCGTAATTCTGCGGTGCGCGCAGCCTCAACCTCGGCATCGCGTAGGCTGGCCTCGGCGCCCAAAAGAGCGGCGCGCACCGCTTCGATCTGTGCCTTCGCTTGCGCATGATCCGCCACCGCGCGTTCCGCCTGCGCGCGAGAGACGGTAATTTGCGCAGCGGCGGAATGCACATCGGCCTCGGCCGCCGCGCGACGGGCTTCAAGCGTTGCGGTATCCAATTGTGCAATCGGCTGATCGGCGGTGACCTTGGAATTGAAATCCGCCAGCAATTCGCGAATCTGCCCGGAGAGTTGGCTGCCCACCTGCACCAGCGTCACTGGATTTACCGTGCCTGTTGCCGCCACCACGGCGGTGATGGACCCGCGATCAAGCGCCGTGGTGCGAAGCCTGGGCGTGCCGGCGCGGCCATCTGCTTCCAGAAAACCAGGGCGCGGCAAGCCCGCCGCCCACCAGGCAGCGCCGGCACCAAGCACAACAACAAGGACGATAAGCCATTTCCGCATAGGTTCAGCATAGCAGGGTTTTCGCAACGCGCATGTCCCGAAATCCATCCTTAGGTAACGGGGCCGGCTGGCATTCGCAGCGCCGGCGCTTTGCGCTAACCTTGCGGCATTGCTTGGCATGAGGGTTGGATGCGGATTTTGATCTTGGGCGCGGGCGCCTTGGGTGGCTATTTTGGCGGACGTTTGCACCAGGCGGGGCTTGACCCTTGTTTTCTGGTACGTCCCACACGCGCCGCCGCGCTCGCCCGTGATGGGCTACGGATTTCAAGCGGCCTTGGCGATTATCAGGCCGCAGTGACCACCATCACGCCTGATATGCTGCAACCCGGTTGGGATGTGCTGCTGCTGACCTGCAAGGCCTATGATTTAGCGGAGGCGATTGAGACGATTCGCCCCGCCGTTGATGCGCGCACCGCCATCTTGCCTGTGCTGAACGGCATCAGCCATATCGAAACCCTGCAACGCGCCCTTGGTGCGAAGCGCGTGCTTGGTGGCCTTGCCAAGATTCAAGCCGGCCTGGCACCAGATGGCACGATCCGGCATTTGAATGATTGGCGCTGGCTGACCTTTGGCGAAATCGGAGGTGGCATGAGCGCGCGGGTTGAAGCCATCGCCGCGGTCTTCAGCGCAGCGCCCGGCATGGTGGCGACCGGCGTGCCCAACATCATGGCGCAGATGTGGGAAAAGCTGGTGCATCTTGGCACCAGCGCCGTTTGCACCGTGCTGATGCGCGCCAATGTCGGCGAAATCGCGCGCGCGCCAGGCGGTATCGGCTTTATGCATGGCATTCTGGAAGCGAATGCGGCTATCGCGGCGGCTGAAGGCTTCCCGGTGAGCGATGCCTTCATGCAGCAATATCGCGGCGTCTTTGGTGATAGCGCCAGCGCTTACACGGCCTCCATGCTGCGCGATTTGGAAGCTGGCGGGCGGATTGAAGGCGATCATATCCTGGGCTTCCTATTGAAAGCCGCGCGACGCCATGGGTTGCCCATTGCCTTGCATGAGGCAGCCTTTTTGCACGCGAAAGCCTATGAACAGCGGCGCGATGCCAAGCGCTTGCCGACGTCAACATGAATTCAGGAGGATACCATGCGTTTGAAGGACAAAATCGCGGTCATCACCGGTGCCGGTTCCGGCATTGGGCGCGCGACCGCCGCACTATTCGCGCAGGAAGGTGCCAAGCTTGCGCTGGTGGATCGCGATACGGCAGCGGTCGAGGAAACCGCGAAGCTGATTGGCGGCGCATTGACGCGTGTTTCTGATGTTGGTGCCCCAGGTGCTGCAGATGAGGATGCGGCGGCCATACTCCAGCATTACGGGCGCATTGATATCCTTTTCGCGGCTGCGGGGTTTTCTACGGGCGGTACGGTGCTGGACACGAACCCCGAGGATTGGGATTCAGTTTTTCGCGTGCATGTTGGCGGCACATGGCTCTGGGCGCGCGCGGTCATCCCCGCCATGAAGCGCCAAGGCGGCGGGGCGATCATCACCACCGGATCGCAACTCGCCATCGCGGGCGGGGCTGGCAATAGCGCCTATATCGCCGCCAAGGGCGCGATATTGAGCCTGACGCGCGTCATGGCGCTGGATTTCGTGGCCGATAATATTCGCGTGAACGCGATTGTGCCAGGCGCCATTGATACGCCGCTCCTTTCACGCAGCATGGGCCGGCGCGCTGATCCGGAAGCGGCGCGCGCGGCGTCTCGTGCCCGCCATGCCATGGGGCGTTTTGGCAGGCCGGAAGAAGTGGCCGATGGCGTGCTTTATCTGGCGAGTGATACGTCAAGCTTCACCACTGGCATTGCGCTGCCGGTTGATGGTGGGTGGCTCGCGAAATGAGTCGCAGTTGAAAGCGGCGGTCACAGCGCTATTTTGAGGTCATGCCGGTAAAGCAACGCCTTACCCCCCATCTAGCGCGCCTGGAATCGGAGGCCATTGGTATTCTGCGCGAAGGTGCGGCAGCCTTCCGCCGACCTGTGCTGCTCTATTCCATCGGCAAGGATAGCGGGGTGCTACTGCATCTTGCCATGAAGGCTTTCTTCCCGGGCAAGCCGCCTTTTCCACTGCTGCATATTGATACGACCTGGAAGTTCAAGGAGATGATCCGCTTCCGCGACAATATCGCGCAGCAGCTTGGGCTGGAATTGCTGGTGCATACCAATCAGGAAGGCTTGGCGCGTGGAACCAACCCCATTGCATCAGGATCGGCGCTCCATACGCAAGTGATGAAGACTGAAGCGCTGCGCCAAGCTCTCGACAAATACGGCTTCGATGCCGCCTTTGGTGGCGCGCGCCGCGATGAGGAAAAATCCCGCGCGAAGGAACGCATCTTTTCTTTCCGAGGTTCCGGGCATGTCTGGGACCCGCGCGCGCAACGGCCCGAATTATGGTCCTTGTTCAATACACGCATCCATCAAGGGGAAAGTATGCGCATTTTTCCCCTGTCGAATTGGACTGAATATGATGTCTGGGATTACATCGCGGCCGAGGATATTCCGGTTGTACCGCTTTATTTTGCGGCACCGCGCCCTGTGGTGCGCCGCGCCGGTACCTGGATCATGCTGGATGATGAACGGTTCCCGCTAAACCCTGGTGAGGCGCCGGAGACGAAAATGGTCCGCTTCCGTACCCTTGGCTGCTACCCGCTTTCCGGTGCGGTTGAAAGCACTGCGGCCAGCCTGGCCGAAATCATCGCGGAAATGCGCGCAGCGCGCAGCAGCGAACGCGAAGGCCGTCTGATTGACAGCGACTCGGAAGCTTCAATGGAGCGCAAAAAGCGTGAGGGTTACTTCTGATGTCAGCCCAACGCGATTTGTTGCGCTTCATTACCTGCGGTTCAGTGGATGATGGCAAATCTACCCTGATCGGTCGGCTATTGTATGAATGCGGGTTGATTTTTGACGATACGCTGGCAGCCCTCAGCCGCGATAGTCGTCGCCACGGGACGACCGGCGCGGATATTGATTTCGCCCTGCTGCTGGATGGGCTTGAGGCTGAGCGCCAGCAAGGCATTACCATTGATGTCGCCTATCGCTATTTCGCCACATCACGCCGCAGCTTCATTGTCGCTGATACGCCAGGCCATGAGCAATACACCCGCAATATGGCGACCGGGGCTTCCACTGCTTCCCTCGCCATCATTCTGATTGATGCTTCCAAGGGCTTGCTGCCGCAAAGCAAGCGCCATTCGCTGGTCTGTTCACTGCTTGGCATTCGGCAGACTGTGCTGGCGGTGAACAAGATGGATTTGGTTGCCTTCGACGCTGATCGCTACGCGGCCATCGTCGATTCTTACAAGGATTTTGTCGAAAAACTTAACTTCACTGATATCACCGCCATTCCGCTCAGCGCCCGCATGGGGGATAATGTCACCAGTGCCTCGGGGAATATGCCCTGGTATCCAGGGCCAAGCCTGCTGCAGCATCTTGAAGAAATTGATGTGCAATCAGACGGGACCGGGCAGCCCTTTCGTTTTCCGGTACAATGGGTCAATCGGCCCGATGCCGATTTTCGCGGCTATGCCGGTACCGTTGTTTCAGGGCAGATAAAGACAGGTCAAAATATCCGCATCGCCCGCAGCGGCCATAATGCCAAGGTGCAACGCATCGTCACTGCTGATGGCGATTTGGCTGAAGCAAATGCCGGACAGGCTGTGACACTGGCCCTTGATGAGGAAACTGATATCGCCCGCGGGGACATGCTGGTCGCACCAGACGCACCACCCGAAACTGCTGATCAATTCGCGGCTGATATTCTCTGGCTGGGGGCTGACCCAATGCTGCCGGGCCGGGATTACCTGCTCCGCATCGGTCATGATTGGGCTCAGGCGCGCATCACGTCTCTCAGGCATGGGATTGATGTGAATACGGGGGATCATGTGGCAGCGCGGACGCTTCAGATGAATGATCTTGGGCTTTGCCATCTTTCGACCCTGAAGCCGATAGCCTTCGATAAATACAGTGAAAACCGCGCAACTGGCGCCTTTATCCTGGTGGAGCGCTTCACGCATGAAACCGTCGCAGCCGGCATGATCCGCCACGCGCTCCGGCGTGCCAGCAACATCCATCGCGCTGACTTCACCATTGACCGAACTGCGCGTGCGGAACGCAACGGCCAGCGTCCACTCCTTCTATGGTTCACGGGCTTGTCAGGGTCGGGCAAATCCACCATTGCCAATCTTGTGGAACAGGCGCTGTTCACAGCCGGGCGACATTGCTACAGCCTGGATGGCGATAATCTGCGTCACGGTCTGTGCCAAGACCTCGGCTTTACTGCCGCTGATCGGGTGGAGAATATTCGCCGCGCTGGTGAAGTCGCCAAGCTGATGATGGATGCTGGCCTTATCGTACTTGCTTCCTTCATCTCACCCTTCCGGGCGGATCGGCAAATGCTGCGTGAATTGGTGGAGGCCGAAGATTTTGTCGAAGTCCATGTTGATGCACCGATTGCAACCTGCATGGCACGCGATCCCAAGGGGCTTTACGCCAAGGCAAAGGCTGGTTTGATCCCGAATTTTACCGGGCTTGGCAGCCCTTATGAACCACCTGAAAATCCAGATATCCACCTGTATACAGGCGATTCCAGTGCCGAAACTTGCGCCGCGCAGGTCCTTGCCGCGCTTCGCCAAAGGGGCATTGCCTGCTGAGGTGGAAATGGCACTTGCCCATGGCCGGGCAGATGTGCATTTTCGCCAGATCCATAGGACACCGCCATGATCCCCCTGCCCGCCCCGAAGCCTGAGATTCTCGCCCGCCGCGCGGAAATTGTCGCGGCACTCCAAGCGCTTGTGCCAGGCGATGGCGTGATTGCCGAGGGTATTCGCCTGAAACCCTATGAAACCGATGGGCTGTCGGCGTATCGGCAAATGCCGCTCGCGGTGGTGTTGCCTTCCTCGACCGACCAGGTTGCGGCTGTGCTGCGCTATTGCCATGAACAGGGCATTCGCGTGGTACCACGTGGTGCAGGGACAAGCCTTTCCGGTGGCGCGCTGCCCTTGGCGGATGCGGTGGTCATTGGCCTCATGCGGCTCAATGCCATTCATGAAATCAATTATGCCGATCGTTATGCGGTGGTGGGCGCCGGTGTGACGAATATTGGCATCACCAAGGCCGTGGAAGGTGAAGGGTTTTTCTACGCGCCTGATCCATCATCGCAGCTTGCCTGCATGATTGGCGGCAATGTTATGATGAATTCCGGCGGCGCGCATTGCCTGAAATATGGCGTGACGGCGAATAACCTGCTCGGCGTGAAATTCGTCACCATTGAAGGCGAAGTGCTGGAGATCGGCGGCACCTATCTGGATGCGGCAGGCTATGATTGGCTCGGGCTGCTTACCGGCAGTGAAGGTCAATTGGGCATTGTCACGGAAGTGACTGTGCGCATTCTGCGCAGTGCCGAGGGTGCGCGTGCCATGCTCGCCGCCTTCAATTCGATTGAAATCGCGGGGGCTGCGGTGGATGCCATTATCGGCAGCGGCATCATTCCAGTGGCGCTGGAATTCATGGACAAGCCCTGCATCCATGCTTGCGAAGCCTTTGCGCATGCCGGCTATCCCTTGGATGCGGAAGCCATGTTGATCATTGAAGTGGAAGGCAGCATCGCGGAACAGGATGCGCTGCTGGCTCGTATAAAAGATATTTGCGCGCGCTTTGACCCGATCAGCCTGAAGGTCGCAGAGACTGCGGAACAAAGCGTGGCCATCTGGAAAGGCCGCAAAGGCGCCTTCGGTGCTGTCGGGCGCATCAGCCCCGATTATCTGTGCATGGACGGTACCATCCCGACCAGCGAATTGCCGCATGTGTTGAAGCGTATCGGCGAAATGAGCGACCAATATGGCTTGAAGGTGGCCAATGTCTTCCATGCCGGCGATGGCAATCTGCATCCGCTGATCATGTTTGATGCGAATGACGCCGATAGTTTCCGGCGCGCGGAGGCCTTTGGCGCCGATATCCTAAAACTTTGCGTCGAAGTGGGCGGTTGTCTGACCGGCGAGCATGGCGTTGGCGTGGAAAAGCGTGATCTGATGAATGTGCAATTCGCGCCGCATGAATTGGCGCAGCAGCGCGCCATCAAAAGCGCTTTTGATCCCGCCTGGTTGCTCAACCCTGCCAAGGTATTCCCGCTGGAAGGCGCGCTTCAGCCGGCGATCGCCGCCGAATGAGCACCCTGATCGCGCCAGCCGATGAAGCCGGGATCATTGATGCGGTACAGGCGGCACACGCTGCGCGTGAAGCACTGACCATTGCAGGCCAGGGTTCCAAGCGTGGCTTACTCCGCCCCGTACAGGCGGCGCGCAGCCTTTCCACACGCGCGCTTACGGGCGTTACGCTCTATCGTCCGGCGGAGTTGATCATCACTGCGCGCGCCGGCACGCCACTCGCTGAAATTGAGGCAATCGTTGCAGAGAAAGGCCAGCAGCTTATTGCCGAAGCGCCCTATTTGAACGGCGTATTCGCCACCTCGGCGCCGCCAAGTATTGGTGGCGTGGTGGCTGCCAATCTTTCCGGCCCGCGACGCATTACCTGGGGTGCCACGCGCGATCATGTGATGGGGCTGCGCTTCATCAATGGCGCGGGTGAGACCATTCGTTCCGGAGGGCGCGTACTCAAGAATGTGACAGGACTTGATTTGTGCAAGCTTTTATCCGGGTCTTACGGTACACTTGGGGTGATCACGGAAGTCACATTCAAGGTGTTGCCCGCGCCTGAGACCAGCGCGACGCTGCTAATTGAATCGCCTGATCTTGCCAGTGCCGTGGCAGCACTTTCCGCTGGGCTTGGCAGCCCCTTCGGTGTTTCCGCAGCAGCGGCGCTACCTGGGCAGGATCATGCGGTCGCGGCGTTGCGGCTTGAGGATTTCGCAGCCTCCGTCGCCTATCGCATGCAAAAGCTACGTGCCGCGCTTGATGATTTTGGCGCGCAACGCGTGCTGGAAGATGGCGAAAGCCGCGCCTTCTGGCGCAGTATGCGTGAACTGGAACCGCTTCAGGCCATGCCCGATGAAGCGATCTGGCGCGTATCGGTGCGCCCCTCTGCTGGGCCGCACATCGCCGCCGCGGCAAGCGCGATTGATGGTCGTGTCCTGCTGGATTGGGGTGGTGGGCTGGTCTGGATCGCCGCAGCGCCAAGCACTGCCAATCACGCCGCCATCAGCGCGGCGGCAGCGGCCGAGGCCGGGGCGGCCATGCTGTTTCGCGCGCCGGAATCGCTACGCCTTGCCGTACCGGTCTTGCCTGCGGAGGCAGCGCCACTTGCCGCGATCAGCGCGCGGGTGAAGGAAGCCTTGGACCCGGAGGGCCTGTTCAACCCTGGGCATCTCCGCGCCGCTTGACCACAAACTAAAGCGCCAGCTTCATGCCCTCATGACTCGCGACAAAACCGAGGCTTTCGTAAAAGCGCAGCGCCTCGGGCCTTTGCTTGTCAGTAGTAAGCTGCACGAGGCCGCAACCCCGCGCGCGGCATTCGGCAATGGCCCAGGCGAACATTTGCCGGCCAAGCCCATCGCCGCGCCGGTCAGCGGCGATGCGCACGCCTTCAATCTGGCCGCGCCACATCCCACGCCGTGAAAGCCCTGGAATGAAACTGAGTTGCAGGCAGCCAATCACGCGCCCGGCATCTTCCACCACCGCCAGATATTGATTGGCGTCGGCGGCAATGGCGGCGAAGGCCGCGATATAGGCAGGGTTGGGTGGGTCAGCCGCATCCTCGCGCCCCTGACCCAGCCTGTCATCGGCCAAAAGCGCGATGATGGCGGGCAAATCCGCCGGCGTGGCGCGGCGAAACAGCAGCGCCACGCAGCCGCGCCTCAGATCTTCACGCGATCCGGCGCCACCCAGCTCAGCGGGTCTTTCCAGATCACTTGATCCGTCGTGACCGGGCGATCCAGCCGGTTCATGCCACGCAGCTGATCAATGGCGCGCTGGATGAAGGCAACGCTGTCATTGGTCAGGTTCATGCGATATTCCACCTTGCCCATCAGCTCAGCAATAAAGGCGCGGTCCTGACGGAGAAAACGCGCCACCTGCTGCACGGCCTGATCACGATTGCTGGCAGCGAATTCTGTTGCCTGCACCAAAGACCGCATGAGCCGTTCCGTAGTGGCACGATTGGCTTCGGCCCAAGCCTTGTTCATGTAGACGTAATTGCTCTGAATCGCGATCTCATCATTGCTCAGCAGAATCTTGCTGCCCGGAATGGCGCGCGTGCCGCGGGTTGGCCAGGGTTCCCACACGACAAAGGCATCAATATTGCCGCGTTCCATGGCGGCGACCATTTCAGGCGCTTCCACATTCACGATGGTGTAGTCGGCCTGATTGAGGCCAAGCTTCGACACCACGGAAAGCCAGAAGGTCTCACTGCCCGTGCCGCGCGCAACACCAACGCGCTTGCCCTTCAGCGCTGCCATATTCTCGACACCGCGGCCCACGACTGAAAGCCAGCGCATCAGCGCCACACCTTCGGCAACGGCCACCACATTGGCATCTCGCACATGGGCGGAAACGCCGGCCTGTTCGGCGCCATAGGCAGAATTGATCTGATTGCCGATCAGAAAGGCGATCATCGCGCTGCCGGAAGGCCCGGTATTCACCGTGACATCCAGGCCATTGCGTTCAAAGAAGCCGCCTTCCTTCGCGATGTAGAATTGCGCGAAAGATGGATCCACACCGGTGGCGATGGTGATCTTGGTGGGTGCCTGCGCCGAAGCGGGCAGGATATAGGCGCCTGCAGCGGCGGCTGGCAGCGCCAGAAGTGAACGACGAAGCATGGTGAAATCTCCCTTTACACGGTTGCGTTGAAGCGCCCCGCAAAGGCGCGGATCAGAAAGCGAAAACTACGATCGGTCGCAAAGCCCAGCAGCCCCAGGGCTACCAGCGCCACAAAAATATCCTCGATCTGCATGAAAAGCCGGGCATCCCAGAGCATCTTGCCAAGCCCATCATTGGAAGCGATCAGCTCAGCCGCCACAATAGTGACGAAGGCATTGGACATCGCAAGCCGCATCCCTGTCAGGATATAGGGCACGGTCGCCGGCAGCGCGACCAGGCCAAATACCTGCCAGCGATTGGCGCCAAGGCATTGCGCCGCGCGTATCTTGTCCCGCCCCACCGCACCCACACCGGCAGCGGTTGAGATGATCACCACGAAGATGGTGGTATAGGCAATCAGGAAGACCTTGCTTTCCTCCCCAATGCCAAACCAGATCACCGAAACCGTGATCATGGCGACAGCGGGGATGAAACGGAAGAATTCAGTCCAGGGTTCCAGCAGCCAGCGCACCGGCTTGAAGGACCCAATGGCGAGCCCAACCGGGATGCCAATGGCCGACCCCAGCAGAAACCCCTGCGCGATGCGCTTCAGAGATGCGACGATCTGTTCCTGCAGAATGCCATCTTCAATCAACATCCAACCGCGTGCCAGCACTGGCCCTGGCGGCGGGAATAGGGTGGATTTAACCAAATAGGTGGCGGCCAGATGCCAAATCAGGAACAGCAGGCCAAAGCCCGCGATATAGCCGGCAATGGTGGTCAGGCGTTCAGTGCGCACCGTGAATCTCATCATGGATAAGGCCATGCACATCGCGGAAGACCCTCATGAAGTCATCCGATGTGCGTTCGCGCGGGAAGGGCAGATCAACCGGCACAATGGCCTTCAGCGTACCCCCTGGCCCGCGCCGCATGACGCCGATTCGGGTGGCCAGCGCGCAGGCTTCTTCAATGTCGTGCGTGATGAAGAGCACGGTCTTTTTCGTCTCGGCCCAAATCCGGCTGAGTTCGCCCTGCAGCACCGCGCGTGTCATGGCGTCCAGCGCGCCGAAGGGTTCATCCATCAGCAGCATGCGCGGGTCATTCGCCAAAGCGCGCGCAATCTGGATACGCTGCTTCATGCCGCCCGAAAGTTCCGAAGGGTGCTTCGCCCCCTGCCCGTTCAGGCCAACCATGCGCAGGAAATGTTCGGCCTTGGTGCGGCGTTCGGCCTTGCCCATGCCACGCAACCGCAGGCCAAAGCCGATATTGTCCAGCGCCGTCAGCCAATCATACAGGCTGTCATGGCCCTGAAACACCACACCGCGATCAGCACCAGGCCCTTGCACCGGTGCGCCATCCAGCAGGATGCTGCCGGCGGTTGGCGCTTCAAACCCGGCTACCATATTCAATACCGTTGTCTTACCGCAGCCTGAAGTGCCGAGCAGGCAGAAGAACTCGCCCTCCGCCAGGTCAAGGGAGAAATCGCGCACGGCTTCCCAGGCACCCGTCCGGCCCGAAAACACCTTGCCCACGCCCTGAAGCGATACCAACGCCACTTCTGCCCCCTGTGTTACACGTCCATCTAGGGGCAGCCACCCAAACCGGCAACCCGGCTTCACGGCCCGGCATGCCGGGTCTAATCTCTCCTCAGTGCAGCAGCAGCGCAGAAGCAGGAGGAATGCCAGATGCCGAATATGCTTGAAGGTAAGGTTGCCATTGTCACCGGCGCCGGGAACGGGATTGGCCGGGAAATCGCCATCATGATGGCGGGCCAGGGTGCCAAGGTCATCATCAATGATGTGGGCGCATCGCTGTCAGGCGAAGGCCTGGATGCGACGCCGGCGCAGCAAACCAAGGCAATCATTGCCCAAAACGGCGGCACATCCGAAATCTGCACCGATAGCGTTGCCACCTGGGTGAGCGCGCAAAAGATCGTGCAATCGGCCATGGATCACTTCGGCCGCATTGACATTGTTGTGAATAATGCTGGCATTCTGCGCGACCAGATTTTCCATCGCATGACACCGGAAGAATGGGATTCGGTGATTGCCGTGCATCTTTCCGGATCCTTTTATGTCTCCCGCGCGGCGGCGACGCATTTCCGCGCCCAGCAATCGGGCGCTTATGTGCATATGTCGTCCACCTCGGGCCTGATCGGCAATTTCGGCCAGGCGAATTACTCGGCGGCCAAGCTTGGCATTGTGGCGCTGTCAAAATCCATCGCGCTCGATATGGCGCGGTTCAATGTGCGGTCCAATTGCATCGCCCCCTTCGCCTGGAGCCGCATGACAGGCTCGATCCCCGCTGAGACGCCGGAACAGAAGCGTCGCGTGGAACGCATCATGCGCATGACGCCGGATAAGAATGCGCCGCTCGCGGTGTTCCTTGCTTCCGATGCGGCGAAGGATGTGACGGGACAAATCTTCTCGCCGCGCATGAATGAGATCTTCGTCTATAGCCAATCCCGCCCGATCCGCGGCATTCACCGCAGCGAAGGCTGGACCCCGGAAATGATCGAAGAATATGCGCTGCCCGCCCTGAAGCCCGAGTTTTCGCCGCTTGAGCGTTCCGGCGATGTCTTCTGCTGGGACCCGGTCTGAAACCCTTCATCACCCTTACGCTTGCGCTGCTCGTCCTGGGAACAGGGCGCGCAGCCGCCACGGCGCCGGAGATTCGGGCGGCAGCGCAGCGCCTGCCGCCAAGCAGTGCGCTGGAAGCGATTGATGCAGCGGCTGCCTGCGCCTTCGCTCCCCAGGCGCGCCATTTGGGGCCCTTGCCGGCGCGGCTTGCCTGGTCGCGCCCCGCCGCTGTGGTGATCTTCAGTGGGCTGGATGGCGTGCCGGAAGGGGAACGCGCCGTGGTGATCCGCCCCACGCGGGAATTGCTGGCGCGCCATGCCGTGCGGGAACGCATTCAGGCCGGGCGCGTTTCGCTGCATGATCACGGCCTGAACACCTTGCCGGAGACCGCGCAAGAAATCGCCTTCCTGGCGCTGCATGTCGCGCCACCTGACGAACCACCTGAGGGCTGTGTCGCCCCCGCCTTGAATTGATGGATAAGTCTTATGGATCGCCTTGCCTCTGCCCTGCTCAACCCGCGCCGCATTGCGCTGATTGGCGGATCATCGGACCCGAAGCGCCTGACCGCGCGCGCGCAGGTTTATCTGCGCAAGCATGGATTTACCGGAGAGCTTTTCCCGATCAATCCAAGTGCTGAGACCATCCTTGGCGAACGCGCCTATCCGCGGCTTGCCGATGTGCCGGGCGAGATTGATCTCGCTTATCTGCTGCTGGGTACGCAGCATGTAGAAGGCCAGATCGCGGCGGTTGCGGAAAAGCGCATCCCTGTCGCGGCGATCCTGGCCGATGGCTTTGCCGAAGCCGGGCCGGAAGGCCGCGCCTTGCAGGAAAGACTTTTGGCAACAGCGAAAGCAGCGGGCGTGCGGCTGCTCGGCCCCAATTCCATGGGCCTGGTCAATCTGAATGCGCGCACCGCCTGTTCGGTGAATGCGGCGCTGGAAGCCGAAAGCCTGCCCGCCGGGCGCATCGCGCTCGTTTCGCAATCCGGTTCCATGATGGGGGCCATCATGGCGCGTGGTGCGCCGCGCGGGATCGGCTTTTCGCATCTGATCGGCACCGGCAATGAAGCGGATCTGACCGCGAGTGAAATCGCCGGCATGCTGGTGGAAGACCCGGGCGTGGATGCCGTGCTGCTGTTTCTGGAAGCGATACGTGCACCGGAAAAACTCGCCGCCGCGGCGCGTCGCGCCCATGCGCTTGGCAAACCGATCATTGCCTTCAAGCTTGGTCGTTCGAGCTTCGGCGCGGAGCTGGCGGGCAGCCATACGGGCGCGCTGGCCGGGTCGGATGCGGCGGCGGATGCCTTCTTCCGCGCCAATGGCATAGCGCGCGTGACGATGATTGAAGCGCTGTTGGAAGCGCCGGCTTTGTTCATTGGGCGGAAGCCCTTGGCCAATCCGCGACGGACCATTTCGGTCATGACCACCACGGGTGGGGGTGGCGCGATGGCGGTGGATGCCTTGGGGGTTGTCGGGATTGAAACCTGCCCGCCCGATGCCGCTGCCGTGGCCGGGTTGGAAGCCGCCGGCCTGCCGCATCATGGGCGGATGATTGATGTGACACTCGCCGGGACCAGGGCCGATAAGGTGGAAGCAGCGCTTTCGGCCCTCGCCGCCGATGCGGGCACGGATATGGTGCTTTCCGTGGTCGGGTCTTCCGCGCAATTCCGCCCGCATGATGCGGTGGCGGGAATTACCGGCGCGGTGAAGGCAGGGCTTGGCAAACCCATCGCGGCCTTTCTGGTGCCGCAGGCCGATGCGTCGCTCCGGCTGCTGGGGGAGGCCGGCATCCCCGCCTTCCGAACCCCGGAATCCTGCGCCGATGTGATCCGCGCCTTTTTTGATTGGCGTACGCCGCGCGCCGATGCCGCAGCGCCCACCATCAGCCACACCACCCCGGCCCATCCTGATGAGGCTGATGCGCGCCGGCTTTTCGCGGCTTTCGGCCTGGATAGCCCCTTTGCCGTCATGGCCGCGCCCGATGCGGTGCCGGCAGGGCTGCGTTATCCTGTAGCGCTCAAGATCCTCTCCCCCGATCTGGCGCATAAGACAGAAGTGGGTGGCGTGGCGCTCAATATTCCCGATCCTGCGGCGCTGGAGGCCGAGGCCACTTCCATGTTGACACGCGTCAGGGCGCGCGCCCCGGCGGCGCGCATCACCGGGTTTTTGGTGCAGCCCATGGAGAAGGGCCTGGCTGAGGCGATTATCGGCTTCCGGCGAGACCCGGAGGCAGGCCCCATCATCCTGGTCGGCGCTGGTGGCATCATGGCGGAATTGCACCGCGATACGGCGCTGCGCCTCGCCCCGGTGGATGAGGCCGAAGCACGCGCCATGATCGCGGAAGTGAAAGGACTTAAACCGTTGGCCGGCTGGCGCGGGCTGCCGCGTGGTGATTTGGATGCGCTGGCGCGCGCGGTCGTGGCGGCATCGCGCCTCGCGGCCCATCCGGGCGTGGCCGAGGCGGAAATCAACCCGCTGATTATTCATGCCGAAGGCCAGGGCGTGACGGTGGCGGATGCCTGGGTGGTGCCCGCTTCCCCTTGATGGCGCGCGGTGCCAGTTTGGCGTCATGAAACCCGAAGATTTGATCCGCACCCGCTACGGCGCCTTGCCCTTCACCCCGCCCGAGGCGATTCCGCCAGCGCTTGCGGCGTTATTGGATCGGCGGGTGACGCGCCGTTATGCCGCTGAGGCAGTGACTGACGCGCTATTGGATACGGTATTGGCGGCGGCGCAATCCGCGCCTTCCAAATCCGATTTGCAGCAATATTCGATCATCGTGACGCGTGATCCGGTGAAAATTGCGAAAGTGGCGGATTGGATCGGCACCATGCCTTGGATCAAGGATGCACCGGTCTTGCTGATTTTCTGCGGCGATATGCGGCGCGGCCAAGCGGCCTGTGCGCTTCATGGCCGCGAACATGCCAATAACAACATGGACACTTTCCTAAATACCGCGGTGGATGCGGCGCTCGCTTTGGGTGCTGCGATTGCGGCGGCGGAGGCAGCGGGGCTTGGCACATGCCCCATATCCTATGTGCGCAGCCATATCGAAAAAGTGGCACCTTTGTTTGCGCTGCCGAAAGGGGTTTATCCGGTGGCGGGGCTTTCGCTTGGCTGGCCGGCAGCGCGCAATGACATCACGCCGCGCCTGCCGCCTTCCGTGGTTATTCATCGCGAAGCCTATTCCAGCGCGGCGGAAGCGGAAGCGATTGCTGCTTATGATGGTCTGCGGCCCAAGCAAAAGCCGCGCTATCCGGAAATCCATGGGCCGGCGCCGGAAGGCTGCACCTGGTCTGAAAACGCCGCGCGGCAATTATCCGTGCCGGAGCGCTTTGGCTTCCGCGCCTGGTTGCGAAGCCGGGGGTTTGACCTTGACTGACCGCCCGTGTCGCGAAGACCCAACTGCCGATAATCCTGGTGGTGCCGACGCAGAAGGCAAGCGGAGCCCGCGCGCCCGCACCGCGCGCCCGCGTGATGCCGCCAGCCTGATTGTCTGGCGCCAAAGCCACAAAGGGCCAGAATTATTGATGGGCAAGCGCCATGCCGGGCATCGCTTCATGCCTGATGTCATGGTCTTTCCCGGTGGGCGCGTTGATCCTGATGACCATCGCGGCCCTGCCATCAGTGAGCTACGTGCGGAGCCCAGGCGCTTGCTGGAACGGCGCGCGACGCCAGCGCGGGCGCGGGCGCTTGGCATTGCGGCAGCGCGGGAATTGTTTGAGGAAACTGGGCTCGTTTTAGGCGAAAAGCGCGGCGATGGGGTAGCGGCGGCGCTCGGCGCCTTGGATTATTTGTGCCGCGCCATCACGCCAACGGGCAGGCCCATTCGCTTCCATGCGCGGTTTCTGGTGGCGCCGGCGGAAGCGGTGCATGGGGAGATAAAAGGTTCGGGCGAATTGGAAAAGCTTGGCTGGTACAGCCCGGAAGCGGCGCATGCCCATAATGTTGCAACCATCACCGCGCGGGTGATGGGGGAGTTTTTGGCCTGGCTTGCATTGCCCGAAGCGGCGCGTGCCAAGCGCGATTTAATTGTATTTCGCGGCATGGACGACAGGCGGGTCGAGCGTTGAATGACAAAAATTTCATTTTTCCATCAAGCCTGACGAGGTGTGCCCTCAGCTTTCGCGACGGCGGGGTTCCAGCAGCATCATGCCGCCAAGCTTTAGCGCACCGCCGCAAAGCGCCAGCAGCGCCACCGCCGCATGCGAAAAACGTGCTGGCGCCGTGGCATCGCCCAATAAAAGCGCCACCAAAACCAGATCACACAGCACACCCGCACCAATCAAAACAAGGGCAAACATCTACCTGCTCATGCAACGTTCAGGGCGCTCTTTAATCTGCCCAGGACGGCAGCAGCGCGACCAGAGCAAGGCGGTTTCATGGCAAGCGCGCATGGACAGAGCTTCGCGCATCTGAGACTGTTTCCGCCTTCGCCTGATAGGAAGGAGATTCCCAATGCGCCGTTTTCTGGCCGCTGCCTTGCTTTCCGCTGCCCTTACCGGCCCTGCCCTGGCCCAGGGGCAACCGCCGCTCCGCTGCGGCGTTGATGGTACTTTCGCGCCCCACGCCTTCCCCTCGCTCCAGGGGGGTGTGCAGGGGTTCCAGGTTGACCTGTTCCGCGAAGTCGCCAAGCGGATGGGGCGGGAGATTGTGATCGAAAGCGCGTCCTTCTCCGGCCTTATTCCGGCCATGAATGCAGGGCGCTATGATTTCCTTTGCGCCCCCACCACGGTAACGCCGGCGCGTGCCGAAGCGCTGCTGTTCACCGAAGGCTATATCTGGACTGAATTGCAATTCGGCATCCGCCGCGGCACGCCGCCGATCAAGTCTGAGGAAGATCTGCGCGGCAAGACCATCAGCGTGAACAAGGGCACGCCCTATGAAAACTGGGTCACGGCCAATGCGCAGCGCCTTAATCTCACTCTGCTTGCCTTTGATACGCAGCCCGATGCGGTACAGGCCGTGATCCAAGGCCGAGCCTATGCCAACCTGTCCGGCAATACGGTGGTACGGTATTCGGCGTCTCGCACCCCGCAATACATTGCGGATTTCGTGCTGCCCGGCACGCGCATGCATTGGGGCACACCCTTCCGCAAGGATAGCGCCGCCATGCGTAATCAGGTGGAGGATGTGCTCACCTGCATGAAGCGCGATGGCACCATCGCCACCTTGTCTGAGAAGTGGTTCGGCAATCGCCCAGGGCCTGATCAGGCGGAAGTGATGGAATTCCCCGGCTATGGTCCGCCGGGCCTGCCAGGCCATGATCCCACACCGCAGAATCCGCGCTGCTGATGGCGTTTCATGAAAGGGCGCGGCGGGCATGAACCCCGCCCGCCCCATTGTTGAAGCGCGCGCCATCCACAAACATTTCGGCGCCCTGCATGTGTTGCGGGGCGTAGATTTCACGGTGGAAGAACGCCAGCTTGTCTTTGTGATCGGGCCATCCGGCTCCGGCAAATCCACGCTGCTGCGCTGCCTCAATCGGTTGGAGGAACCGTCTAGCGGTTCCATCATCGTGGATGGCATAGACATGCTGGATGCGCGGACCGATATCAACAAGGCGCGGCAACGGATTGGCATGGTGTTCCAATCCTTCAACCTCTATCCACACATGACGGCGCTTGGGAATGTCATGCTCGCACTGCGCAAGGTGCAGGGGCTGGACAAGACAGAAGCCGAAGCCCGGGCGCAGCGCGCTTTGGATCGCGTGCATTTGGCGGATCGTGCGGATCATTACCCCAATCAGCTTTCAGGCGGCCAGCAGCAGCGTGTTGCCATTGCGCGGTCCATCGCGCTTGAACCGCGCGTGATGCTGTTTGATGAACCCACCAGCGCGCTTGATCCTGAATTGGTCGGCGGCGTTCTGGCCGTAATGCGCGAATTGCGCGAAGATGGCATGACCATGGTCGTGGTCAGCCATGAAATGAGCTTCGCCCGTGCCGCTGCGGATCGCGTGGTGTTCATGGCCGATGGCGAGATTCTGGAACAAGGCCCACCGGCGGAACTGTTCAACGCACCGCGTCATGAAAGGCTACGCGCCTTCATCAGCCAGGTTGAGCGTCACTGATCCGCCATGACCGGCTGGGAACGCTTTACCGATAGCTTCTTCAATGCGCGCGTCATGGCGCAATATCTGCCA
>JADCFP010000058.1 GCA_020249465.1 Roseomonas sp.
ACGATGATGACGCGCTACCTGAATCCGATGACGAAGAACAAGACGACGGCGGTGACGAGACCAAAGCGGCCCTGGCCGCTTTCGGGCTTGCGGCCGTTGATGAGCCCTCAACGCGCCAGCAGCGCGTCTTCCACCTCTGGCGCGAGCACGAAGAGGCTGTGCGCGTCTTCCTCGCCTGCCGCACACAGTGGCGCGTCGGCTTCGACGGGCCCACGGGCCTGGACTACGCCGGCGTGGAAAGCCTCATCCGCATGCGCCGCCTGGTGCAGCGCCCCCGGCTGCCCGAAGTGCTGGCCGAGCTGCAGATCCTTGAGGACGAAACCCTGGCCGAATGGCGCCGCCAGCGCAAGGCCAGTGACCGGAGCGCCCGGTAGGGCGGTGCGCGCATGAGCGGCAGCGACATCGGTATCAAGCTTGGCGTCACGGGCGCTGAGGCCGCCCAGGCGCAGCTTGTCAAGGTCGAGCAGGCCATGGGCGCGGTGGACGCGCAGACCGTGCGCGTGGCCGATGCTTTCCAGCAGCTCGGGGGCAGCACCGCCGGCATTGGCAGCGTTAGCCAGGCCATGGCGCAGTACACGCAGCAGACCCGCGAGGCCCGCGTGGAAGCCAACCTGCTGCGCCAGGCCAACCGCCAGCTTGCCATGCAGATGACCGATGTGGTCACCAGCCTGGCCAGCGGCATGCCGGCGTGGATGGTCTTCATCCAGCAGGGCGGCCAGATCAAGGATTCCTACGGCGGCGTCGGCCAGGCCATCCAAGGCGTTACCGGCTACCTGCGCACGCTCATCAGCCCGCTGACGGTGGCCGCCGCTGCCATTGGCACGGTGAGCCTGGCCGCGTTCATGGGCTCGCGTGAGATGGACGCCTATGTCAAGGCCCTCACGCTCAGCGGCAACGCTGCGGGCACCACGGCTGGCGCGCTGGACCAGATGGCTGCGCGCATCAGTGCCGTGGCCGGCACTCAGGGCCGGGCCGCTGAAGTCCTGGCTGCCATGGCTGCCAGTGGCGACATCGCCGCCAGTTCATTGGAGCGCGTGGCCCAAGCCGCCATCGAGTTGGAGCGCGCGGGCGGGCCTGCTGCTGAGGAAACCGCCAAGCAGTTCGCCGCCCTGGCCAAAGATCCGCTGACTGCATCCATCAAGCTCAACGAGAGCACGCGCTTCCTCACGCTGAGCGTCTACGAGCAAGTGAAGGCCCTAGAGGCCCAGGGGCGCACCGCCGATGCAAGCGCCGTGGCCACGGAAGCCGCGCTGGCCAAGACAAAGGCGAGCGCGAAAACGCTGGAAGAGCAACTCGGCTACGTTGAGAAGAGCTGGCGCTTTGTGGCGGACAACGCCAAGAAAGCCTGGGATGCCATGCTGGGCCTGGGCCGTGAAGACAGCCTGGAGAAGCAGCTTCAGACCGTGCGCGACCAGCTCGCCCAGCGCACGTCCGCGCAGGCCTCAGCCCGCAGCGACAACCGGGTCGCCTACCAACCCGCCATCGACGCCCTGCGCCTGCAAGAAGCCTTCCTGCAAGAGCAAGTGCGCCTGCAAGCCCGCGGCATCACGCTGGACGCTGAGCGCGCCGCCATGGTGAAGGCCCGCGTCGAGTGGGACAAGAAGGGCAGCCAGTACCTCAGTGACCAGCAGAAGATGCAGAAGGAGATCACTGAGGCCCAGCGCCTGGGCCTGGAGGGCAAGATCGCCCAGGCCGAGGTGGAACGCCGCATTGCCGCCATCCGTGCTTCATACGCCGGCAAGGGTGGCAGCGAAGGCCTGAGCGACGAAGCCAAGGCCACGGGCGAAGCCGTCAAGGTGCGTGAGAAGTACCTGGAAACCTTGAGTGCCAGCGCGGAGAAGATGGTCAGGGAAAACCAGACCATGGCCGATCAGGTGGCCCAGATGGTGCTGGGCAAGCAGGCCTTCCAAGACATCATCAGCGCCCGCGAAGAAGAGCAGGCCGTGCTGCTGGAAACCCAGGCCATCCGCGCGATGGACCGTAACCTGGACGCCAAAGAGTACGACTCCCTCAAGGCCCAGGCCGCCGCCATTCGTGAGCGCATCAGCGTGCGCCAGGCCCTGGCCACGGTCACAGTGGAAGCCGCAGACCGCGAAATCATGGCCCGCCGCAGCGCCCTCAAAGACCAGGACGCGCAGGAGATCATCGACACCGAGCGCCTGAAGACATCGCAGGGCCTCATCGACGCCATCGACCGCGAAACCGCGATGCTGCAGATGAGCAACGTGGAGCGCGAGGTCACCATCGCCCTGCTGGCGGCAGAAGCCCGTGGCATCAAGGCCGGCACCTACGAATACGACGAATACGCCAAGAGCGTGCGCGCAGCCATCGTCAACCGCGAAACCGTGCGCGACAGCATCGAGCAAACCCGCAAGATCGAAGACGAGTGGCGCCGCACCACAGACCAGATCGGCCAATCCCTGAGCGACGCCCTGATGCAGGGCGGCAAGAGCGCGTGGGAGTACATCAAGGGCTTGTTCCGCAGCATGGTGCTGCGCCCCGTCATCCAGGCCATCGTCAACCCCATCGCCGGGGCCTTTGCCGGTGCCATGGGGTTCTCTGGCGCCGCGTCTGCCGGCACGGGCGCGGCCGGTGCGGGGGGCATGGCCGGGGTGGGTGGCATCGGCAGCCTGCTGGGCGCGGCTTCCACCTTGCTGAACGGCAGCGTCGTCAACACGCTGGCCATGCAGATCATGAACAGCACCGTGGGCCAGGCGCTGGGCCTTTCCACGGTGCAGAACATCGGCGGCAACCTGGTGGCCGGCCCCACGGGCATGGGCAGCATGCTCGGCTCCGGCCTGGGCATGCTGGGCAATGGCTTCCTGGGCTACGGCTTGAGCAAGGGCCTGTCCGGCGGCTACAGCGCCGGCGGCGCCGTCAACACCATCGCCGGCATCGCCAGCGCCATCCCCGGCATCGGGCCCATCGCCGGCCTGGTGGGTGGCTTGGTCAACCGCGCCTTCGGCCGCAAAGCCCCGGAAATGCGCGACAGCGGCATCATGGGCTCGCTCAGCGGGGGCGCGGCTACCGGCCAATCCTTCGCGGACTGGTTCCAGAAAGGCGGCTGGTTCCGCTCGAACAGGTCAGGCACCAACTTCAGCGCCCTGGGCGACGAAACCTCTGCCGCGCTGACGGCCGGCGCCATGGGCGTGCTGGACAGCACCCGCGCCTGGGCCCAGGCCCTGAAGCTGCCGGGCGATGCGCTCAGCAGCGTCACCACGCAGTTCAAGATCAAGCTCACGGGCGACGCCACCAAAGACCAAGCCGAGATCCAGGCTCTGTTCGGCCGCTACGCCGCAGACCTGGCCACCACCTTCGAAGGCCAGCTTGCGCCCTTCCAGAAGGCCGGTGAAGCCATCTCTGACACCCTGCAACGCCTGGCCGGCCTGCAGACGTTTGCTGAGGCCATCAACGAGTTCGGCGGCGTGTTCAGCCGCGTGGCCAACTTAAGCGTGGATGCGCGTGAGCAGCTTCTGGGCTTCGCGGGCGGCATGGAAAGCTTCGTGGCGAAGACGCAGAGCTTCGCCGCCAACTACTACGAAGAAGCCGAGCTGGCCGGCATCCCCTGGCTGCCGCAGCTCAGCGCCGA
>JADCFP010000059.1 GCA_020249465.1 Roseomonas sp.
CTAAACCCCCTTGAAAACAAAGCTTTTTCTGGTGACCTTGAGGGTGCTCAAGCGGAACATTTCGGCGTTTTCTCTCCGAACCCGCAGATTCTCTCCACAGCTTGCGGGTAGGCCGATTTTTCCAACAAGGTTTAACGCATTGATCTGAAATGGTTTTGGCTATGCTGCAGTGCAGCGTGGTTGGGAAATAGACTGGTGGGGCGGTGGGGGCTGAAACCAGAGAATTGATCGGCACTATTAGGATGCCCTTGAAGCGCTCCCTGCCATAGCCAACAAATATCGTAAATCTCCGCTCTGGCTCGCGGCCCAGCACAAGCCCGCTCGCCGGCCGAAAGCCGCGCCGATGGCGGTCGGACTAGCCCGCGGCCGCACCTCCCCGACGCGGCTGGGGCGCATCCCAAAACTGAGGTTCCAGCGCTTCGGGGGACCGGCACTGCACGCCGGACGCTCGCCTCACTGATTGGTCGGCACCAGGCCCATGGTAGCCGCCCAACCGCAGCACCCCACCGTTAATCCCAATATCCGCATCACCTTTAGCGCTATTTGAGGAAAGCTTCAGCCTTCCTTGAGACCGCTCTGAGGACGGCAAAGGAGGCTTGGCGGCAGTTTGGCCGTGTCGGGATTGCCCCGGCGTGGAACGGACAATCGCACATGTTGCCAGCCCGACTCTTGCCTCCAAGCGCCCATCAACGGCCGAGCACCGTGGGCCACCATCACGCGTCCCTCCTGCTTTTCAGGAATACGCCTTGTGCCACTGAACTTGGGGCTTCTCTGTTGCGCCATCTGCCGATCTTGGTCGCGTCGGGGCCGAAGAAGGTGGCCCCATGACACATGAGCAGCTCTCCACCCTCATTGGCCAGATATATGATTGCGCTCTTTCGCCGGAACGTTGGAACCAAGCAATTGAGCATATTGCGCGCGCCATCGGTTCGCAAATGGGCCTTGTCGTCCTGCACGATCATTACGATAACAAGAGCATTCGCACCTTTTCGTATGGTATTTCTGCGCGTACCATTTGGGACTATGAATTGAACTATGCGCAGCGAAACCCAATCGCCACTATCTGTATGGCGGGGCGCCCTGAAGGCGATGTTCACACCGCACGCACACTCTTCGACAATCCGGACCAATGGTTCCGTTCGGCAATGTATCGTGAGCTTATTCGCAGTACGGGCGCGCGTGACGTGATCGGGCTCTATGCCCTGCACAGTAAAGAGCGCAGCGTATGGCTCGGTGCCTTTCGCCGCAGACGTGATCCGAATTTTGGAGTGCGTGAGCAGCGCATTCTCCGGCTTTTGGCGCCCCATATCATCCGTATCATGCGCCTTACCGAATTGCTTGAGATGCGCGCCATCACCGCCGAGCGCCTCGTCGCTGCCTTGGATACGCTTTCGTCTGGCGTCTGGCTGGTAGACCGAAATTATAGGGTGCTACATGCGAATGCGGCGGGCGAGGCGCTACTGCGCCGCCAGGGTGGGCCCTTACGCGTTTTCGAAGGGCGGCTGACGGCCAGCATGCCCGCAGATGCGCAACGGCTTAGCCGGGCCATTCGTAGGGCTGTTGCCGGCGAGCTGGTGGATGAAGCATCGAATGGCACTGCCACGCATGAAGCTATCCCTTTGGGTGATGCTGCGCTTGGCGAAGCGCTAGTTGCGACCGTTGTACCGCTGTGCGAGAGCGCACCGCCAGCCGCAGCGGTGGTATTCGTGCAAGGTCCGGCGGCCGCGCCCGTCACGCGGCTTGATGCTTTTGGCGCCTTGCACGGCCTGACACCTGCCGAGCTTCGCTGCCTGAATGAGATTTTCCTTGGTAGGAACGTACCAGAAGTGGCTGCCGCGCTTGGCGTTGCACCAACTACCATCCGCAGTCAGCTCAGCAGTATTTTCGAGAAAACTTTGACAACAAGCCAGACGGAATTGACCCGACTGGTCGCAAGCTTTGTTGCTCCGATACGCGCTTCATGACTTAAGAATAAGGACGGCACAAATTCAGAAGCGTATCCCAATGCGCAGGATCGCGCGGTCTACGCGTAACCGGTACTGTGCTTCCACATCGGTAAGCGCCTTGAACGCAACGAACATACCGAATTCAGGCAGATCGGTGGCAATGACCCCACCCAGCGATATAACTTCCGTCTTACCTAAATTTTTGCCGTTCTGCCGGTCATCCCGCATTTGCGTGGCATAGGTCCCCGCCGGCCCAAATTGAAATCTGCCGACCCGTTCTGTTAGCGCCCAATCCACCACCAGCATATCGCCTGCCTGATAGCCCGTGGTGTCATTGCGGTCGTGGATGTTGTAAAAAATGCGACTGCTCACTTCAGTGCCATCCGCAAGCCAGGGCGGACTTATCCAGGTTGCTGCCAGGCTTGGCACCAGAACGGTGGTATTCAAGCCGACATTGGCGAGGTTTTCTGGGCTATACGCCCCAGTAGGCAACACCGCCCCAAGACTCATGCCCAGTGTCAAACCATAGGGAATATACTGTCGGCGCGGGTCGTCCGCCGCGGTACCGCTTATGCCAAGCTCACCAATGGGTCGGGACCAGAAAGCCTCCACATAGGTATCGCCAAAGTCGGTCTGGCACTGCGAACGGTTCAGGGCGGAAACCCGCAAACAGACCTTGGCTGCCGCACCAGTGACGCCCAGGCCAAAGCTCCCGCCCGCAACCATATCTTCAAAAACATGATAGAGGCCGGCGCCAGCGCCTGCCGTGCTGCCGCTGAAACCCAAGGGACTCTTATTGCCATTTCCATCGCGGAAATCCGCAACATTTCCGCCGAGCGGCATCAACAACAGATATGTACCAGGCGGTGGCGCAAGCGCGGCACGCAAATCAGAACCCCCGAGCGGCCCTGCGACAAAGCCGCCTTCTGAAGCCATGGCGGGCAAGCCAAGAAAGGCCACGGTAAAGACTGCCACGGTCAGTCGCTGGATTTGGACCCAAGCTCTTGCGATAAAATGGATCATTGGGCCGCCCCCTCCAGCCTTGCCGTGCCACGCAGGGGCGAGGCCAGAGACAAGGTGCGGGCGAGCAGATCTGCTTGACGGCCGGTACCTGTGCGCCGAAACAATTCGGAAAGGTGGCTGCGCACCGTGGTCGAAGAAATGCCGATGATGTCGGATATGGCCTCTGGCGCATGACCTTGGGCGAGGAAAGCAAGCACCTGAACCTGCGCTGGCGTAAGCCCAAAGACACGCGCCGCGATGGCCACGGGATTGTGGCTTTCGCCGCGCGGTTCACGCAGTACCAGCAGCGTTGCCCTTCCACCGCGATCAACTTCAACATCGTCAAGCGAGATAGCAAAAAGCAACCATTCCGTACCGCTGCCCGGCACAAGGGCTTCAAAGCCGCCAGTTGCGGCCATGGCCCTGCTCAATATCTGATCGATTGCGTCATTGGCGCCGCGAAGACGCGCGCCTTGTCGCCGAATCAGATGGCCCTGGTCCAATAGGGCTTCAGCAGCGGGATTAGCGAAAATTGTTTCACTACCGCCATCAACGATCAGTACGGCTGCCCCCAGCTGATCAAGGGCAGCACGATAGGTATCGGCGGCCACCTTTTGGGCGCCCAGTACGGTTGAGATTTCAATCGACCTGCGGAAATGGGGCGCAATAAGCTCAAGCCCGGCTGCCTCCTGATCCGTGATCGGCCCCCTGGCATCGTCTGTGATGATGGCCCAATTGGCGTAGCCACCGCCATCGCGTGCCATGATAAACAAGGCCAGATCATGGAGATTTCTCGGACCCAGATACTCCTTGTAGTAGCGGGTTGCCCTTAATCGTTCCAATCCGTAATCGCTTGACGCCCGGAACGCCTTATCAAGCGGCCAGGTCAGCCCATAGGGGATGATCGGATTGATGGGGAGATAGTGTTCCATCGGATCATTCGGCTCGACGCCATTTCGAACATGCTCAAGAAGAAGCCGACCACCTGGTGACAAAACATTAAGGATAGAACGACAGCCGCCGATCAGTTCCTGAAGTTCAAGGACCATGTTTTCCCAGAGTTCCGGGCGTACGGCGCAATCATAGATGCGCCCGATCACGTCGCTAAGATAGCGACCATCATCAAGCAAACGCATTCAAACTTAGCCTTTCAAGACGAATGATCGTTTGACCAACAAGTCATGGTCAAACCTTACCCCCATTGACGACCCTAACGGGGCGGCGCAGTGCCCCGTGCCGGTTCCGTCCACGTAAAACGCCAAAGCTTTGACGAGACGACTTCCTCCGTATCCGGAGATTTAATTGGCGGCATCCTTCAAATGGAGGATGCGCCGGGACGCGCTACGCCGGCCTTCTCAACCTTATGTTCAGAATCTCGCGCCGAACCCCTTTCTCCTCGATTCCGTCTGGCCGTCTACGGTCAAATCAGCGCCCCATCTGCTCCCAGCACGCGCGATCCGGGCCTGATCCCGGCCAGCGGGTGCGACCGCCCCGATGCGCCGGGCGACGCGTCACCCAACCGGATTTGAGAACTTCTTTAGATATTCTGGATGCCTCTCTGAGGACGGCGGACCAGCCTTGGCGGCAATTTCGCCGCGTCGGGATTTCCCCGGCGCGGAGCAGATCGAAGCGCATGTCGCCAGCCACACTCAGCCCCTCAAGCCCTCGCCGAAGCGCAGAAGCCTGGGGAACAGATGCGCAAATCCCGCCCGCCGGGAGACTTCGCCATGCCCCCTGAACTTGGCGCCTTCATGCTGGGCTATCTGCTCATCATGGCCTCACCAGGGCCGAATATGGTCGCCATCGGCACCATTGCGGCGCTGGAAGGTCTGGCCAATGCCCTGCCGATGATTGCGGGCATTGCCTTTGGCGTTGGTGGGCTAGCGAGCTTCGTTCTTGCCGTCAGCGAATTGATGCAAGTGGAAGCGCTTTCTCCGGCACTGCAATTTCTGGCCGGGCTGATGCTGCTCACGGTTGCCTGGGCCGTTTCACGCACCCGCAATTTTGCACAGTCGGATGGCGCAGAACCCACGCGTCGCAGCGGCCAGGGTCTGGCATTATTCCTGGCCGGTTTTTCCACCGCTGCCAGCAACCCGATCACCATCGCCTATTTCGCGGCGGCGCTGGTGCCGATTGGGCGGGCCACGGTGGCCGAAGGCGGTTCAAGCCTTGGCATCGTTATTGCCATCACAAGCGCCGCTGCCCTGTTCTGGTTTGCCTGCGCCGTGCTGATGGCGCGCCCCACCATGCGCGGCATCGTCAGAAAGCGTGAGGGTCTGATCCGAGCAGTAGCGGCCACGCTGATTGCGGTGATTGCGCTGCCCATGCTGCTGAACGCGCTTGGCCTATTGCCGGGCGGTATTATCCCAAGCCTTGGGATCGCGAGCGTAGCGGCGGTGAAACCGTAATGAGCCGGGCGCGTCATCCCCCCAGGCGGGGCAGCGCCCCATGACCGGCGTGCTCTTCATCACTTTCTTTCTGCTCTGCGGCCCGTTTCAAATGTTCTGCGAACAGGGGCGCATTATCCAGCCCAGCTGCGCTGCGGCTGAAGCCTGGCTGCGCGCTGGCCTACGCAGCGATCAAGCCATCCTGATCATGGAATGCAGGCCCTATCAGCCGGCGGAGGCGGAAGATGACTGACCGCCCCGCCCAGGGCGCCAGCCGCCACGCAGCCCGCCCATGGCAGGAAAGGTTCCGCAACGCGGCAGAGCGTGCCGCCCTATGGTGGGTGGCGCATGTTACGGAAGCGATATTTGTTGTCGCCATCCTGATAGCCTTGCTGGCGGCCATATTCGGGGCACTGCCGTATACCGACCTTTCAGGGCTTTTCCCCGAAAAATCCTGCTGTCGGGGGGATCCATAGTGGCGGCGCCGCTCTCTCCTTGGCAGCGGCATCGCGGCTGGCTCGTCGTGCTGGGCGCCTTTCTTGTCATGCTGGTCGGCTTTGGTGCCATCTACTCCAGTTCTGCCTTCGCACCTGAAATCAGCGTCAGTCTTGGCGTTGCGCGAGGCGATGCCGCCATGGTGCTGGCGCTCAGCAGTAGTGCCACCTTCTTTGTCAGCGCCATCAGCGGCCCGTTTTCGGACCGTGTCGGGCCAAGACCCTTGGCGGTGTTTGGCACTTTGCTGATTGCGCTTGGCCTGGCCATAGCCGCGGTCGTCAAAGACGCCGCAAGCTTCTTCGCAAGTTACGGGCTTTTGGTCGGCATTGGGGTGGGGCTTGCTTACGTGCCGGCGGTGGCTGCGGTGCAGCGCTGGTTCCTGGCCAATCGTGGCCTGGCTTCCGGCATTGCGCTCAGTGGCATTGGCGTCGGCACGGCGCTGGTCCCGCTGCTGAAATTCATCCTCGCGGGTTTTGGCGACTGGCGCTTCGCTTTTCTCTGCTGCGCTGTTCTGGCCGCGATTGTGGGCCTGGCCGGGTCCCTGCTGCTGGAAGCCCGGCCGGAAAGCCATGGCATGGGGCCGGATGGCAGCAAGCTGCGCGCAAAACAGAACGCCCCCAAGGATGAAGGCCCTGCGCTTGGCGAAGTGATTTCCAGCCAAGCCTTCCTGCTGGCCTATGCGGGTACGCTGCTGGTTGCGATCCCGGCCGCCGCGCCGCTCATGCTGCTGGTCGGCACGGCTGAGGCGCGGGGCCTGTCGCATCAGCAAGCGGTGGCGCTGCTGGGCCTGATGGGGGTTGGCACCATCATCGGGCGGTTTTGCTTGGCGGCGCTCGCGGATTTGCTCGGCCGGCGGCTTGGGTTCCTGCTGTCTTGCCTTGGCGTTTCCATCGCCATGATGCTCTGGGCGCTGGCCCATGGCGCCACATCCTTGCAGGGCTTCGCGCTGATTTATGGCGCGCTGCAGGGCGGCTTTGTCGCGCTGCTGCCGGCCTTTGTGGCTGATAGCTTTGGCAGCCGTTCCGTCGGCGCTATTGTCGGGCTGCTCTACACCAGCCGCGGCCTTGCCCTGCTGTTGGGCGTGCCGCTGGTGGGGGCGAGTGTTGCCGCCCTTGGCGCGCATGATCTGCCCGTTGCGCTATGCGGGCTGGTTGGCATGCTGGGCACATTGCTACTGGCCCTGGCCCGGCCCGAACCGCGCAAGGGCAGCCCCCGGCACAAATCCGCCGAGGCGCCGGAGGCGCCAGAAGCCCCCACCGCATCACCCCAGCCCATCCGCATCCTGAGGCGGAAATCCGCAGTGCTCGCCTTGCATCAGGGGGGGCGCCATGCGCCATAACTGCCTCTACGCCCTGGCGCTTTGCCTGGCCCTGGCGGCGCCACCCTTCGCTTCCGCGCAGACCCAGCGAGAGGGCGCGCCTGAAACCCTTGCAAGCTTCCCCCTGCCGCCGCCGCCGGATCGGCCCTTTGCGCTGCAATTTTCGGGCACGGTCGCGCTGTTCAGCCTGCCTGATGCGCCCGCACTCAAAACCTGGTCCGCCGTACTGATCCTGCAGGATGCCCTGGGCGCGGATGGCCGCGCTGCCCCCTATGTCGAAAACCTGCTTGGCGCCGGTATCGCCGTGCTGGAATTGCGCGACGCAAGCGCCGAAGCTGCCCATGCCGCCATGGCCATGCTGGGGACCGATCCTCGGTTCCAGGCTGCCAGGCTTGGCGTTCTCGGCTTCGGCCAGGGGGCGCGGGTGGCGCTTGGCCTGCCGGGGCCTGCGGCGCGCGCCTTGCTCTACCCCGGCTGCGCCAGCCTGGCCCTGCCGCCCGCCGCTTCCGGCGCTGTGCTGTTGGTTCATGGCGCGGAGGACCCCCCCAATTCGGCCGAGGCCTGCGCGCGCTTCTGCGCCGCGCTGCGTGATGCAGGGGTAGAGGCGACGCAACGCGAAATCCCCGGCGCCGGCTATGCCTGGGATTATCCGGAGCTGGGCCCGATGCAGGCCGCATTGCTTCCTGCCCCAGGCATGGCGGAGCGCTTGGCTGTCCGCCCCTGGCCCGCCATGGCAGTGCAAAGCGCGGCGGAGATCGCGGGCTTCTTTGCGCAGCAGTTCAGCCGGGGCGCGCCATGACGCTGTTAGCAACCGAGGCCCGCCGCCCCGCGCGCTGGCGCGTATTGGCCGCAAGCCTGGCGGGGCTCGCCTGCATTCCCGTCTATGCCGCGCTGATTGGGCATTGGCCTGGCTTGGCGCAGCCCTTGCCTGCGCTGATTGGTGTTTTTGTGGCGGCCTATGCCTCGGCCATGGTGGGCTTTGCCTTCTCAGCCCTATGCGTGCCCATTCTGGCGCTGGCGGGGCTGGATGCGCTGACCATGGTGCAGACCCTGATGCTGTGCAGCATTGCGATTTACGGCTGGAGCACCTTTGTCCTGCGCCGAGACCTGGATTTCCAGGCCCTTGCACCCCTGCTGCTAGGCGGGCTTTGTGCCCTGCCATTCGGCGTATGGCTTTTGCTGAGGCTGCCCGAAGGTTCCCTGCATGCCAGCGTGCTTGGCGTGATGCTGTTGGCCTATGGTGTTTTCGCCCTGCTGCGCCAGCCAAGGCCGCTGCGCCGGCCATGCGGTTTCGGGACCGAGTTTCTGGTTGGCGCCACTGGCGGGCTGACTGGCGCCCTGGCGGCGTTTCCCGGTGCGATGATTGCCATTTGGTGCGGGCTGAAGCCCTGGCAGAAGGAGCGCCAGCGCGCGGTATTGCAAGCCTATATCCTGGCCATGCAATGCGCGGCGCTTGGCGTGATTGCTGCGCTTTCGGAAGTGACCGGGCGCGCCGCGCTGCCAAGCGCCGCCTGCTTCGCCTATCTGTTGCCCGCCGCGCTTGGCACGCTATGCGGGCTTGAGGTGTTCCGCTTCATGACCGAAAGGCAGTTTGGCCGTTCGGTCAATTTGCTGCTGGTATTGAGCGGGCTTGCGATGCTGTTGAGTTGAGGGGGGCGGGTTCAGGGGATCGGTTTGACGATGCCGTATTCCCAGACGAAGTATTCCATTACCGCCGCTGGTATTAGACCGTAGCCCTCGGGAAAATTAGCATCTTTAAGCGCTGATCGAAGAGCCAAGTTTTTCCGTGGAAAGTAAATGTCATAACTGTTGCGGAACACGAAATAACCCGGGGATACGAGATTATCGTAGAAAGCTGCGTTCTTATAAAAATTCTCGGCAGTGGGAACGGCTGAGGCATTTGGCAATTCCGGTACATATCCCACAATGCAAACGGCGTGGCCTCCCGTTCCAACAATAGCATGCGGGGCAGGTATAGGCAGAATGCCATACTCCCAAAAAGCTTCACTATGCCAGATTGTTGCTTTTTCTTTAAGTGGATCTGCGAAGCCGGCAATTGCAACGGCCACGGGACAGCCCTGCTTCAACCAATTGCATACAGTACGCGCCATGCCGCTGCGGCGTTCCGTAAATTTGGGAAAATCAAAACGTTCCATCAGAAATTTTTTAGTCTGCGCATCCTGAATTGACTTATTTGTTATTTCATTAGCAGCCGCTTTCCAGGCAGCAATGTCATTTTTCGTATCAGCGTCTTCAAAATACGCATCTTGGCAAAATATCTCACGGCAAGACCCGTATGATGACAAAACTAATTCGACATCCTCAAACTTAAGCCCCCCCGTTCTATAAGCAGGGCTTGCCACTTTTCCGCCTTCGATGGCTTGTCGGCGCGCTTGGCGATACAGAAAGCGCGCTGACTGTCGGGTAGGCGTAATTAGACCTCCGCTTGAGAGTGCTCGCGCTAACTCAATGCACGCAGCCAACGAAAAAGGCACACAAGCGGGCCAACTACCCTGATCCCTTGCACGCCATGCACGAGTACCTAGTAAATCAATCTTATGATCTGGAAGGTCACGCATCTGTAATCGATTTTGTTTTGCTTGGCTTTCAACCGCGCTGACGAATGATATGGCCTCGGCCACATGGTCTTGATCTTCGGGGGTTCCTTTACCGTTCAAAACTGTGGCGCCCAGCGGAAGCGCATCAAAGCGCTGTTCCTGCCTATTTTCCAAATCCAGAAAATTGGGCGCCAAAAATCCGCTGCGCTCAATTGCGTTAATCATGCCCTGCCGAATCGCCGCGGCCTCGTCAGGCCTCCAACGCAGGTCAAGCAATCTCAGGACTTCGATACGCTCAATGGAGGGATGATTTCTCAGGAAAGTCAGGGCGGCTTCCGGCGTATAGAAGCCAAGTTTTAACAGGGGCCCAACTTTATCCTCCCCAAAGCCGGCACGGAATAGAATATCAGCAAGGTTCGACATATTCATCTTCTCAATTTCTTGCAGTAATGCGATGCCTGAGGCACCTTTAGCGCCTCAGGCCTATGCTCTTGCGGTCAGGGTTTCAGCTTTTCCTTTACAGCATTTGCAATTACCTCAGCCGCGGTCGCAAACCCTGTGAACCCCTCATGCGTCACAGCCACTCCTTCATCGCGCAATGTCGGAGTGCTGCCCCATTCAGCAAGGATTTCTCTGACAAGCAACACTAATTCATCCGTTGAGCCATCTGCACGAACCGCATCCTGTGTCTTTGCCGCCTTCAGGGTAGCAGTCCAATGAGCTACCCATTTCATGGCAAGTAACTTTCCAGCATCAGAGTCCGCCTTGAAATGCACACCTGCGATTTCGCGGTTCCCTGCTATACGATCAGCAAAATCGCGTGCAGGTTCAATGATACCATGCTCCTGCTCCGCGCCATCAATTTCTTCTTTTAGGATGACGTCCAGCATTTCGGCTACGAAATGGCTCTGCAACGAATGGTTACTCGGGTAAGAGGGATGCCTAGGTGTAGAAACCAGCGGCATCAGCGCCGGATAAATCTGGGCCGGGCGGGGTGCACTGAAGTGCCGCTTCCAGTGTAGACCAATGAGGTTACCCATGGTCATAGACAAATACACCAGCGCTGCGGTTGCCGGCCTGCGCCCACCATGTGCTCCTAGGAACTGCCGCCAAGTACCGGCCAAATCACTGGCCTGCTGCAAAATTTCTGCCTGCCGTGACGCCCTCAACGGAACGCGTTCCAGAAGCTCACCAATTTCACCTCGCAAGGAATCCAGCGAGGCGGCTTCGTTCAAAATATTAAAATAACTGGGCGCTTCGATTTGAATTGATCCGATAGGCGCAGAAAGAAGTTGTGGGACACAAAGTTTTGCCCGAAGTTCTGCCGCCCACCATGTTTTTTCGAAGGCCGTCTTCCTAAAATCGCCAAGAAGTTTATAGTTTTTTGGTATCCTTTTGGGAAATGGAACAGACGGGTTCGGATCTGGCTCGCCGAGAAATCCCGAAAGAGCGGTACCGGATGAACCAAGCAGGGCGCCGGCTTCACCGCCCCCTTCACCACCGCCCTCGCCCCCGCCTTCTCCACCTCCTTCACCACCTCCAAGGCTCACTCCGAAAAACCGTGACATGCGATATCTCCTGCTCGTTTGGTTGAAACTTCTCTAACCTGGCACCCCAGCTAATCTTAGCCAGCGTGCATGGCGCTCACGCATTGACTGATCGCGAAAGGCGAAACGCGGCAACGACTCACCAACGCGTAAGTTGGGTTGTAATTTCATCAGTCTTTCGACAAGCGGCGAGGCTTCCTGAAATCGCCCGAGCCCAGCCAGAGCAGCGACAGTAATGCGAAGATTTGATGTGAAATCAGGACGCAGCTTGGCGGACGAAAGCCCCCTGCGCGCCGCATTTTCGAGATCACCAGCCGCATAATGCGCTATACTCAAAAAATGTTCGAAACGAAACATTCTGGGGTCTTGCGGCGAAAGAGTTATCGCGCGTTGCGCACGTTTTACTGCCTCATCTGTCCGGCCAACATACGCCAGCGTAGGCGAAGACCAGATCAGAGTCTCAGCATCATTCGGACCAGCCTCAACGGCGCGGTCGATTAAATCAAGGGCCTCATCATAATTGCGCCAGATTATCGTTCGATTATGCCCGTATAATGCAAGGGCTCGAGAGTGAGAGGGATCGCGCGCAAAAGCATCTAAGGCAGCTCTATCCATACCCTCAATATCTGCTTCGCGATTTGCAGACCACCCCTGAAAGATTTTATAGCAGTACCACTCTATAAGAGCCGCGTAAATCGGTGCATAATGTGGATCACGTTCGGAGGCTCTCCGAAGGATGCTTCCAGCCTCCTCAAATTGTGCGTAGTTGAATTCAAAAAGGAGGTCTCGCGCGCGCAGCAGCAAATGATAGGCACTCAAATCCTCCGGCACCCGTCGGTGTGTTGCGCGCAGTTCAGAATGGTTTAGCCACGGCACCAGTGCATGCGCAATGCTCGCCGCAATATCCGCCTGCGCTGCAAAAAGCGACGTGTCCGGCACTTCCAGCATGCGGCTCCAGATCACGGCGCCTTGAGATGCCTCAGTCAATTCCACCGCAATCTGCGTTGTCTCTCCACGTCGGCGCACATTGCCGGTCACCAAATAATTGGCGCCAAGCCGCGCGGCCAATTCGGGCAAATCCAAATCATCCTGGTTGCGAAAGCGCCGCGTGGAATTGGTGGAAATCACTGCCGGTTCACGCATGCCAGCCAGGATATGGACAATATCCTCAACAATGCCTTCCGCCATCAAATCCGCACCTTGGGCAGCCGCCACGCGAAAGGGCAGCACAGCGACCACCGGCGCGCCTTCAACCGTAACAACGCGGCGGAGCGGTTGGGCCGGCGCGGCCCCTTGGCTCTGCACCGGCATGGCCGGGCCAGCAGCCCCCATCGCCGGCCTTGCCGGCACGGAAAGTGCCTGAGAGCCCGCAGCCTCAAGTTCCGGCGCCGTATCCAGCACATAGCCACGGCGGGGCAGGGTTTTCAGCATCTCGGCATCGGTGGCACCCAGCGCGTGGCGCAATTCGCTGATGCATTGCGTGACCGATGCCGGGGCCACTGTCACATTGGGCCAAACCCGGTCCAGAATTTCATCCTGCGAAAGCAATTGCCCGGCATGTTCCAGCAGCAGGTTCAGCAGCGCTAGCGTCTTGGCGCGCAGCACCGTGCGCGACCCATCCGCGGCAATCACCTCGCCCCGAACGGAATCGAGCACACATCCCCCAAAGCGGACCCGCCCGGATGTCTGCACGCTGACCTGACCCCTGTTTGTATTAAAATGATACTACGGTAATAAGTTAACGGCTTCCGAGCCGCCTAGTCAATGAAGACCAGATGAAAAAGCGGCAAGTTGCGCGCTGGCCGCAAGGCGAACTCCCCTTCGCGAGAGCCTGGCGCCCCGTAAACAGGGTCAGGCAATAGCCACTATGCTGGGCATCAGAAGGCCGGTGGCGTCATTGAAGCGCATGAAGCCGATGCAAGGGCCAATCTTTGCTCCGCCCAGCCCGCCTGGACCCCTTCCAGAAACCGGGGCAGCGTCACCCCCTCGGGCTGGCGCCCATGCAGGAACGTCTAGACCGTCTCTGGCGCCAAGCCGCCCGGCTACATCGTGCCTTGACCGCTGCGTCCCCTGGTTCCTAACGTGCCCTGAGAAGGCCTTGGCGCGGACCAAGCGGCCCAAGCCAGCAAGATATCCCAGGAAGCCCATGGCCAAGCACCATTTCCAACCGACACGATACTTCAACACGATCGGCGTCGCAGAACCCTGCCTGCGCGTTGCCGATGGCGACACCGTGGTGACCGACACGATTGATGCGTCCGGCCGGGATGCGCGGGAGGTGACCGTCGCCAGCGGGCCAAATCCGATGACGGGTCCGTTCTATATTGAGGGCGCTGAGCCCGGGGATACGCTGACTGTCCGGATTGATCGGCTGACACCGAGCCGAGCGACCGGCTGGACCTATTCGCCACTCGCCCTGACCGTGCTGGACCCGGCCGCCATCCTTGAAAGGCCACCGCAGCAGCGGGTGGTCTGGGATATTGATCGCGAAGCGGGGACGGTGCGGCTGCAGGAAAAGGTGAAAGGGCTTGAGGATTTCGCCCCGCCCATCCAACCGATGATCGGCTGCTTCGGGGTAGCGCCGGCTGGCGGGCAGGCGCTGTCCACCGCGACTAGCGCGCAGAATGGCGGCAACATGGACTACCGGCTATTCGCCCCCGGCACCACGGCCTGGTTTCCCGTAGCAGTTCCCGGTGCGCTGTTTTATCTGGGCGACGGGCACGCCTGCCAGGGTGACGGCGAAATCGTCGGCACCGGTGTCGAGACGTCCTTTGAGATGGCGGTCACCTTCCGCGTGTTGAAGCGGAAGATCAACTGGCCGCGGGGCGAGACAACCGACGACATCTTCACCGTCGGCAATGCGCGACCGCTGGACCAGGCGCTGCAGCACGCCACGACAGAGATGCTCCGCTGGCTTGGCGAAGACTATGGCCTGGACGCCCACGCCGCCAGCCATCTGATGGGCCAGGTGGTCCGCTATGATGTCGGCAATGTCTTCAATCCCGCTTTCACGGTTGCCTGCCGCATTGCCAAGCGCTGGCTGCCGAAGCGGTAGCATTGGACGTCACGCCTCGGTCCGTACCGCCCGTTTGGTGAGCCGTGTCGGCGCGCCGAACGAAAGATGTTCCCGCTGATGTACCCACCCCACCGGCACCCCCTCCAGCAGCCGAGGCTGAGTCACCCCCTCCGGCTGCCGCCCGTTCAGGATCGCCTCCACCAATTCCGGCGCCAGCAGCGTCAGCCGCAGCAGGGTGCCCAGATACCCTCGCTCGATCTTCTCCCCCGCCGCCATTTCGCTGATACTGGCATATCGGCCCTCGTCGAGCAGCTTCTGGTAACGGAATGCCCGTGCCAGCGCCTTCACCAGCGCCGGGTCGGCCTTGGTCGAAATGCGCCCGCCGTCGGCACTAAACCCTAAGGATACCATGGTCTTGCGCCCAGGGCGCCGGCGGACGGTCAGCGGTACGCGCACGGTAACGTGCGACACCGGCATGGTCATGCTGCCCGCCCTCCCCGCGCCAGGTCGCGCGCCAGGCTGCCCAGCCCCTCCACCCGCAGCCGAATGTCCGCGCCGGTCGGGCCAACCACCACCCGGTCCACCAGCGCGTGGATGACGCGCTGCTGCTCGGCCGGGAAAAGCTCCTCCCAAAGCGGGTCAAGCCGCGCCAGAGCGTCACGCGCATCTTCTTCGGAAAGGTCCGGTGCCTCCTGTCGCGCCGCCAGCCAGCCGCCTGCTACGATTTCCGGCTGCCGCAGCAGGGCGCGCACCTGGCCAATCACGGCGCCTTCAATTTGCGCGGCGGAAATCCGGCGCAGAATGTCATCGCCGCCGGTGGCCTCGTGCTTCAAGACGCGCTGCGCAACGTAGTAGCGATACATCCGGCCCTTCTTGCGGGAATGTGTCGGCGACAGCGCCCTGCCATCCAGGCCAAAGATCAGCCCCTTCAGCAGCGCTGTCTGGTGGCGGCGATTCTGCACCGCGCCCGCCCGCGGGCTGGTTTGCAGCAGCGCATGCACCTTGTTCCAAAGTGCACGCGGCACGATTGCCTGATGCTCGCCGGGATAGATACGCCCCTTGTGCTCGACCTCGCCGACATAGGTGCGCAGGTGCAGGATCTTGTATACATCGCCCTTGTTGAGCAGCCGCCCGGATTTGCTGGTGATGCGCTGCGCTTGCAGGCGTTGCACGGTCTCAGTGCCGGAGGCTGTCTCGGCGAAGCATTCAAACACCTGCCGCACGCTTTTCGCCTCGGCGTCATTCACCACCAGCTTGCGATTGGCGACCTCATAGCCAAGCGGCACCTTGCCCCCCATCCACATGCCGCGCGCCTTAGAGGCCGCTACCTTGTCCCTGATGCGCTCGCCAATCACCTCGCGTTCGAATTGCGCGAAGGACAGCAGGATGTTCAGCGTAAGGCGGCCCATACTGGTGGTAGTATTGAAGGACTGCGTGACGGAAACGAAAGTCACGCCATGCGCGTCCATCACCTCGACCAGCTTGGCGAAATCCATCAAGGAGCGTGACAGGCGGTCGATCTTATAGACGACGATGACATCCACCTGATCGGCTTCAATGTCACGCAGCAGGCGTTGCAGCGCGGGGCGTTCCAACGAGCCGCCGGAAAAGCCGCCATCATCATAACGATGCGGCACCAGCACCCAGCCCTCCGCGCGCTGACTGGCGATATAGGCCTCGCAAGATTCACGCTGGGCGTCGAGGGTGTTGAATTCCTTCTCCAGGCCCTCGTCCGTGGATTTGCGCGTATAGACGGCGCAGCGGCGCTTTTGCACCGAGGCCGGCATGACGGGTTCGGTACTTGTCTTGCGGCGGGTCATGCGTGCGCCCCCGATTTCAGGCCAAAGAACACCCAGCCATTCCA
>JADCFP010000006.1 GCA_020249465.1 Roseomonas sp.
GCCGGCGGCTATCAGATTTTTGTCCGTGCCATCAAGGATATCGAGATTCTCGACGCGCAGCGCCTTCTGGTCAAAACCGAAGAACCCTACCCCTTCATGGCGGAAGACCTCACGGAAATCGCCATTGTCGCCGCATCTCTCGGTGAGGATTTCAAGCCCGCGGATTTCAACGCCGGCAAGGCGCGGCTTTTCTCCGGCCCTTATACGCTGGTGGATTACCGCTTTGGCGAATTCGTCACCATGCGGCGCAACCCGCATTGGTTCGGCCAAAGGCCGGAATTTGAAGAAGTGCAATTCCGCGTCATCCCGAATGATTCCGGGCGCATCGCCGCACTGTTGTCAGGCGATGTGCAGGCGATAGATGAGGTCTCGATCCCCGATCTTACACGGCTGCGCAGCAATGCGGCGATTGATGTCTCCCAGATCGCGGGCATGCGCGTGATGTATGTAGCGCTGGATATGGACCGCGATGTCTCTCCGCATATTCGCGACAATAACGGCCAGGCAATGACGAAAAATCCGCTCAAGGATGTGCGGGTCAGGCTGGCACTATCCCATGCCATCAATCGCGCGGCGATTGTGGATCGGGTCATGGAAGGTGCGGCGTCCGTCGCATCTGATGTGCTGCCGCCGGGCACGCCGGGAACCTCCCCGCGCCTCAAGCCTGTGGCGTTTGAACCGGATCGCGCGCGGCGGCTTTTGGCGGAAGCAGGCTATCCGAACGGGTTTCAAATCACCATCCACGCCACCAATGACCGCTACCCGAATGATGAAAAGGTCGCACAAGCCATCGCGCAATTCTGGACGCGCATTGGCGTGAAGACGGAAGTGCAAACCATGCCGAATGCGGCCTATTTCCCGGCCGCCGCGCGGCAAACCTTCACGGTCATGGCCGCGCAATATGGCGCGGATAACATCAGCTATGCCTATCGCGCGCTGCTCCATACCTTCAACCGCGATGCGGGGCTTGGCACCGCCAATCGCACGCGCCATTCCAGCCCGCGCGCCGATGCGCTGGTGGCGGAAGCGCTGAAGACCATGGAGGAAACAAAACGCAATGAGCTTTTCGCCCAAGCGACCGATATCGCGATTGGTGAGGAAGCGATTATGCTGATGATCTACTACCCGGCGTATGTCTATGCTGCGCGCAAGCCTGTCTCAGTAGTGCCGTATTACAATGGTGCCTTCCTGCCACAAGGTCTGATCCGGCGCTGATGCCGCATGAAAACACTTCTTGTCATTCACCATTCCATGACGGATGGCGCGCGGCAGATGGCGCAGGCCGCACTGGAAGGCGCCATGGCGGAAGGCAATACCGCCGTTGGTGGACTGCACGCCACCGAAGCGGCGCCAGAGGATTTGCTCGCCGCCGATGGCTATATCTTCGCGACACCGGAAAACCTCGCCTCCATGGCCGGTGTTATGAAGGATTTCTTCGATCGCTGCTATTATCCGTTGCTGGACCAAATCCAAGGCCGGCCTTACGCAACCATGGTCTGCGCGGGGTCCGATGGCACAGGTGCTGCGCGGCAGATTGCGCGCATCGCCACTGGCTGGCGGTTGAAGCCGATTGCGGAGCCGCTGATTGTGATCACCGGCGCGCAAACGCCGGAAGCCATTGCTGCGCCCAAGATCATCAGCGCCGCCGATCTTGCGCGTTGCGAAGAACTCGGCGCCGCATTCTCTGCTGGGCTGGCTGCTGGAATATTCTAGTGCGTTTCCAGTTCACGTTAGTTCACCGGAAACGCACCAAATCTTTGTTGGGTCGCATTTTCTGGAGAGCCAAGTGATCCCACTTGGCTTGAAAATGCTCCACCTCAGCTTTCCGGCTTCAGTCCCAAGCGGCGAATCAAGCCACCCCAGCGCGCAATATCGGAAGCGAGAAACGCGCGGAATGTCTCCGTATCACTCCCCACCACGGTAAAGCCCGCGGTTTCCAAAGCACGGCGCTGATCCGGCACAGAAAGCGCCTTGCCGGTTTCCTCAGCAAGGCGCGCAATACGATCCGCGGGAACACCCGCCGGCGCGAAAAGCCCAATCCAGGCAACCGCCGGGTCGGAAGGCACGCCCGCTTCCGCCATGGTCGGCACCTCAGGCAAAGCGGGGAAACGCTCTGCACTCGTCACCGCCAAAGCGCGCACGGAACCGTCCCGCACCTGGCCCAGTACACCGCCGGTTGCCGCGAAAAACGCATGGATGCGCCCCGCCACCAAATCCAACACCGCCTGACCCACTGCGCGATAGGGCACATGCACTGCCTCAAAACCCTGAGTCGCCGCCAAATCCTCCATCACTAGATGGGAAAGCGTGCCCGGCCCGGTAGAGGCATAGCTGATCTTGCCCGGATTGGCCTTGGCATAAGCAACAAACTCGGCGGCATTGCGCGCCGGCACGGAAGGATGCACCACCAACACAAAGGGCAGCCGCGCCAAAAGGCTGATCGGCGCAAGGTCGGTCGCAGGGTCATAGCCCAGCGCCGGGTTCAGGATTTTCGCCGTGCTGCCCGGCCCACCAATCGTGACACCAAGCGTATGGCCATCCGTCGCGCGCGCCACGGCCTCCGTGCCGATATGCCCGCCACCGCCGGCACGATTTTCCACAATCACCGGCTGGCCCAGCACCTGCTGCAAATGCGGCGCAATGGCCCGTGCCGCGAGGTCGGGCGTCGAGCCCCCCGGAAAGGTGCAAATGATCCGCACCGGCCGATCCGGCCAGGCAGCTTGCGCGCGGAGCGCATTGGGGCTGGCGGCCAGCCCAGCGCTCAGCACCAAAAGGGAGCGACGATGGAAACTTTCCATGAAGTGATGCCCGGTCTGAATACCCCCTCACAATGACGTGACGCAGCGCAGGCTGCAAGCAGGAAACGCCCTTTGGTCGGGGATATGGCTGCGCCCCTTACTCCGGCTGGAAATTCGCCAACCGCAGCAATTCCGCATTGCGCGCGACATCGGCGCGGATGAAAGCCTCGGCTTCATCCACTGTTTCCGCCACGGGCTCAAACCCAAGGCCGTTCAGGCGCTGCAACGTTGCAGCCTCACGCATGCCGTCAACCAGAATGCGATTGAGCCGCTGCAAGATTTCAACCGGCACGCCACGCGGCGCCCAAACACCATACCAGGAATAGAATTCAAAACCGGGCAGCCCCGCTTCGGTGAGTGTGGGCAAATCCGGCGCCAAGGGTGTGCGCGCAGCGGTGGCCACACCAAGCCCGCGCAATTGCCCCGCGCGCACCATGGGCAGTGTCGCCAGAACCGGATCGAACATCAGCTGCGCATTGCCGGCTGCGACATCCGTCAGCGCCGGCGCGGAACCGCGATAGCCGACAATTTCAATATTCGCGCCGGTCAGGCGGTTGAATTCAATGCTGCCCAAATGCCCCGCCGCCCCAAGGGAAGATGTGGCGAAGGACCATTTGGCAGGTTCGCGCTTTGCGGCTTCCACCACGGCGGGGATGGTGGTTTGCGGCAGGCGTGGGTTCATCACCAACACCAAGGGGCCGCGTGCCGTGCGCGCAACCGCCACGAAATCCTGCACCGGATCATAGGGTGCGTTCTTCATCACATAACGCGCCATGGGATGAATGGAAGCGGACCCAAGCAGCGTATAGCCATCGGCCGCCGATTGCAGCACGGCCTGGCTGCCAACCGCGCCATTCGCGCCGGCGCGGTTTTCAACTACCACGGTCACGCCGAGCGCATCGGCAATCTTGGTCGCGGCAAGCCTTGCCATGGCATCGGTTGCCGCCCCTGGTGTGAAAGGCACAATCATGCGCAAGGGGCGATTTGGCCAGGCGCCCTGCGCGATGGCGGGACTTGTTAAGGCGGTGCCGGTCAGGCCAAGCAGGATATGGCGCCGTTGCATAATAAGCCCCTTTTGGTTTTTGCGCGCGTCATTAGGCGGCGCATTGCGCCGCCCGTCAAGAAATTCCCGGGATTGACGAAGCGCTGCTTCGCCTATGAGCTTACCATCCAAGGAGAAGCCAGGCCATGAACCATATCCCCGCCACGATGAGAGGAACCGGCATCGGCGCCCCCGTGCGCCGCATTGAGGATATGCGGTTTCTGCGCGGGCAGGGGCGCTATGTGGATGATCTGGGCGGCGCAGATGTGGCGCAGCTTGTCATGCTGCGTTCGCCTTATGCCTCGGCGCGCGTCACGCGATTGGATGCCAGCAAGGCGCGCGGCATGCCCGGCGTGCTGCTGGTGCTGACGCCTGAGGATATCGAGGAGCTTGGCGTGCTCCGCTGCATCACGCCAAGGCTGCAAAGAAATGGATCACCTTTGGCGCAGACACCCTGGCGGATGCTGGCCATGGGGCAGGTGCGCTATGTGGGCGATGCGGTGGCAGCGGTGATCGCGACATCCCGCGCTGCCGCTCAGGATGCGGCGGAAGCGATCATTGTTGAATATGAACCCCTGCCAGCAGTCACGGATGTGGCAGAGGCAATCAAGCCTGATGCACCGAAGCTTTGGCCCGATTTGGCGCAAGAAAATGAGAGCGTCCTGTTTCGCCTGGGCGATGCGGCGGCGGTGGAGGCGGCCTTCGCGCGCGCGGCGCATGTGACACGGCTTGATTTCCGCATCACGCGGGTTTCAGCCAACCCCATGGAACCGCGCAATGCCCTGGCAAGCTACGATCCGGTGGAAGAACGCTACACGCTCACCACCGGCACGCAATTGCCGCATGTGATGCGCAATGAAATCGCGGAATTCGCGCTGAAGATACCATCGAACAGGCTGCGCATTATCTCGCCCGATGTGGGTGGCGGCTTTGGAATGAAGGAAAGCCCGTTTCAGGAATATGTGCTGGCCTTGCATGGCGCCAAGCGCCTTGGCCGGCCGGTACGCTGGACCGCGACGCGCACGGAGAGTTTTTTGGCCGATACCCATGCGCGCGACAATGTCTCAAAGGCGGAATTGGCGCTGGCAGCTGATGGTACCTTCCTCGGCTTTCGTGTGCATACGCTATGTAATGTCGGGGCCTATCTTGCCTGGCAGGGGCCAGTTTCGGCCACGAATAATGTCGGCGGACTCGCGGGGGTTTATCGCACGCCGCATATCTTCACTGAAGTGCGCTGCATTTTCACCCATACGCAGCCGACTGCGCCCTATCGCGGTGCCGGGCGGCCAGAGGCGATTTACGCGATCGAGCGCATCATTGATCTGGCCGCGGATGAAATGGGCCTGGACCGGATTGCGCTGCGGGAGAAAAACCTGATCCCGCCTGATGCCATGCCGTTTCGCACCGGGCTTGATTACACCTATGACAGCGGCGATTTCCCAAAAAATATGGCACTCGCCCTGAAAGCGGCTGATTGGGCAGGGTTTGAGGCACGTCGCGCGGAAGCCAAGGCGCGCGGCAAGCTGCGCGGGATCGGCATTGCCAATGCGATTGAAAGCGCGGGCGGGCCTCATCGCGGGCCTTTGGAAGAATCCGCTGAAATCCGCTTCGATTCCGGTGGCAGCATGACCTTGCTGATGGGCAGCCATAATCACGGCCAAGGGCATGAAACGGTATTTCGCCAGATTGCGTCAGAACGTTTGGGGATTCCGGCCGAGCGCATCCGCTTCATCAATGGTGACACGGATATTGTGACGCATGGGCGTGGTACCATCGGGTCGCGTTCCATGATGGCCGCCGGTGGCGCGCTGGTGGGCGCGGCGGAGCGCATCATCACGCGCGGCAAGAAGATAGCGGCGCACTTTCTGGAAGCGGCGGAAGGCGATATTGAATTCAGCGAGGGACAATTCCGCATCGCGGGGACGGATCGCGGCATCGGTATCGAAGCCCTCGCACGCCGCAGCTATATTCCCGGCCAATTGCCGATGGGCGAAGAACTTGGGCTTTCCGCGCTGCTCATCACGCGGCCTGGCGACGCGACCTTCCCCAATGGCTGCCATATCGCCGAGGTGGAAATAGACCCCGAAACCGGCGAAGCTGAGACCGTTGCTTACGTGGTGGTGGATGATGTCGGCACGGTGATCAATCCGCTGCTGTTGAAGGGCCAGATCCATGGCGGCATTGCGCAGGGGCTTGGGCAGGTCTTTGGTGAGGATATCCGCTATGACGCTAATGGTCAGCTTTTAACTGCGAGCTTCATGGATTATCTGATGCCGCGCGCGGCAGATTTTCCGGAGATGGTGGTGAAAAGCAACCCAGTACCAACCAAGACCAATCCACTTGGCGTGAAGGGCGCCGGTGAGGCCGGCACGGTCGGCGCCTTGCCGGTGCTGATCAATGCGGTGGTGGATGCGCTGCGCCCGCTTGGCATTCACCATATCGAAATGCCGGCAACGCCGGAGCGTATCTGGGCTGCCATTTGCAAGGCTGGTTAGGCCCGCGCTTCTTCTTCCAAGGCTTCCAAAAGCCGCGCGGGCCACCATTGCGGAATACCTTGGCCGATCAGCACCAGGCGAGAGCGCCGATCCGCCGACGGCCAATCTTCCAGCCATTGGATGGGGTGCAGCACATGGCGCACGCCATGCAGCACGGCGGGTTTTTCTGGCGCCTCCGCAACACGGATGATGCCCTTCATGCGCAGCAATTTCTCCCCGGCATGTTCGGCGAGCGCTTCCAGAAATAGCGGCAACACCACGGCGGGGAGCGGTTCTTCGCGCAGGATGGAAATTGTTTCCACCCCCGCGCTATGGCGCGCGCCAGGTGTGGCAATGGCTTCCAACCAATGCTGCAAGGTTTCTGGCCGCGCGGCGGAAGCGAAAAGCATATCCGGCGGAATGACGCCTTGCACCGCGCGCAGGATAGGCGCGACAGGATTGAGCGCCGCGAGCCGTCCCTCCAGCGCCGATGTATCGGGCGCAAGATCGGTTTTGCTGAGCAGTAGCCGATCCGCGAGCATGGCCTGCTGCTTGGCTTCTGGATGGCGCGCGATGGTCTCGGCACCCAGCAGCGCATCCACCACTGTCACCACGGCTTCGACGCGATGGTCCTCGGCAATGCTTGGGTCCATCAGCAGGGTATGCAGAATGGGTGCGGGGTCAGCCAGGCCAGAGGTTTCGATCAGCACACGGTGATAGGTGACAGCGCCTGATCGGCGTCTTGCCGCCAAATCGATCAGTGTGCGCGCCAGATCGCCGCGCGTGGCACAACAAAGGCACCCATTGGCAAGGCCGAGCAGGTTTTCTTCGGATGTTTCCAGCAATTCATGATCAAGCCCGATATCGCCCCATTCATTGACGATCACCGCACTGCCGGCATAGGCGGGATCACGCAGCACAGAACGCAGCAGCGTGGTCTTGCCGCTGCCGAGAAATCCTGTGATGACCGAAACGGGAATCACGATGGCGCCGCAACCCGCGCGCGGGCCGGTTCGGCGCTGGTTGCGTTCAGCGCGTAACGCAGGCTGCGCAATAGCCCGAGCATGGAAGCCGCCGGGCGCCGCCGGGTTTCGCTGATCAGCCACCAGCGCATGGGCGCTTCCGCCGGCGCGGCTTGCGTGACATGCAGCACCTTCTCACCCGCGATGATTTTGATGCTGTCATCAGCGATTTCCACGCGCCCGGCCACGCCCCAAAGGGTCAGGCTATCAGCCAGCAGGGCGCGTAGCGCAGGTGGGTTCATACGGCGGGCGCGGTGCGGATTTCCTGCGGAATGCGTCGCGGGAGCCATTGCCCGCCAGCCGCATCACCGACCCAGCGATCATTTTCCACCATGATCTTGCCGCGCAGAATGGTCATGGCGGGCCAGGCATCCACCTGCCGACCTTCCCAGGGCGTATAATCGCTTTCATGCAGGGCCTCGGCGCGCACCATGCGTTTCAGCTTGGGATCAAGGATGCAAATATCCGCATCCGCGCCGGCGGCAATTGCGCCCTTGCGTGGATACATGCCCATGATCTTCGCCGCATTGGTGGAAACCGCATCCACGAATTGCCGAAGCGTAAAGCCGCGCTTGCCGACCATTTCGGTATACATCACCGCCACACGTGGCTCCACGCCGGAATTGCCGCCGGTGGTGTCATCCACACGCTTGCCTTGCGTTTTAACTGCCAAAGAACAGCAAAGTTCATCGGTCGCGACACAGGAAATGGAGCCATCGCGCGCCCCTGCCCAAAGCTCATCCTGGTCCGCCTGCGACTTCAGCGATGGGTAGGTGTGATAGATCTGCCCATTCGGGCGCTTATAATCCTCGCTTGTGTAGAGCATGTATTGATGGAGCGATTCACCATAAATGGGCAGGCCCTTGGCGCGCGCATCGCGAATGGCGCGCACACCATTCCCGGCTGAGACATGCATCATGTAAAGCGCTGTCCCGGGCACATGTTCTGCCAAGCGCATGACGCGGCGGAAGGAAAGATCTTCTGACAGCGTATTGTGCACCTCGGCCATATTCTCAAACCCTGCGCGGTTTTCGCGGAAGAGTTTGGCGTACATATGCATGACGATGTCGTTGTCTTCAGCATGGATCACGCCAAGCCCGCCCTTGGCGGAGAGTACCTGAAACACTTCCCAGATATCGCCGAAATCCACCATGCGACCCTTGCGGGAAGGGGTGATATCGGTGGTGAAAATTTTTGTGGTGGCGTGGCCGGCTTCAATCGCCTCCCCAAGCTGCGCGGGGAGATCAGGCGGCAGATCGCCCTCCACCATGATGTGAAAAGCGTAATCGCAGGGGCAGCCATCGGCCTTCCAGGCGGCGTGGCGTTCAGCGATGGCGCCTTCGATGGTCTTGCCATGCGTCCAGCGCACGAAATCCAGAATGCTGGTGGTGCCGCCGTAAAGCGCGGCTTTACCAACGACCGAAGCGCCCTGTGTCTGATCGATCTTCCCATCGGGGCCGGGAATGGGCCATAGGCAATGCGTGTGGGGATCAATGCCGCCCGGCATCACGATGCTGTTGCCGGCTTCCACCACGCGCGCCCGGCCCGGTATGGTCAGACTGCCCGGCGCTGAAATGGCAACAATTTTTTCGCCAGCTATGCCGATTTCCGCTGGTCCAATGGCATAAGGCGTGACGACGCAATTGCTTTTGATCACCAAATCCATGGCAATATCCCCGCTTGGCGCATGGTCGCGCCTTCGGGGGGAAGCCTAAACCTAAAACGTGGGTTTAGGCCAATGCTGAAATTAGCGCGGGGCGGGTGCGGTGCCCGGAACCTCACGCGACAGGCGGGCACGATCGGTTTCTGTCACCATCACCCGGTCACCGATTTGCAGGCCAAGTTCATTGGTTTGTGTGACGACGCGTTCACCCCCAGAATCCGGGCGGATCACGAATTCCATCGCGTCAGCTCGCGTAGCGCTCTCCTCAACGGCGCCACCAATAACGCCTCCCGCAAGAGCGCCGACCACGCCACCTACCGTGCGCGCGCGCCAATCGCCGCCGATGGTGCTGCCAATAAGACCACCACTGGCGGCACCTGTGGCTACACCCACACCACTTCTGGACCCGGCTACGGCTACGGGGCGCATGGCGATAATCGTACCGCGATAAACCGTTCCCTGGACGCCAAGGGCCTGACGTTCCACGGAGGTATTACTCGTGGACGGGGCACAAGCTGCCAATCCGCAGACAAGCAGGACGCTCGCAAGACGAAAAATCATAACCCTTTCTCCTATAACAACGAGGTGAGTTCAGCACCTGATCCATTCCGCTGCAAGGTCCAATTCCACCACGCAACTTTTCTGGTTTAGGCTGTCGTGACTTTGAAAGGGGACTAAGGCCTGACAATGGCGGCCGGAGGGCATTATGGCGCCGGCAAAAGCGCATCCGTGCGCCCCATGAGGCGATAGGAAAGCAACCCAAGCCATTCGCGAAAGCCCCATTCGAATTGGCCGAGCCGTTCGGGGAAGGGGGCGTCATACAGCGCGGCAAGGCTATGCCCGGTTCGATAATTCACGGGCCAGGCAATGATCTCCTGCCAGCCTGCCCTGCGGAACACACCCATTGCGCGCGGCATATGGCTGGCTGAGGTGACCAGCAGCCACACCTCATTGGGCTTTGGCTGCACCAAATCACGCGTAAGCACCGCATTTTGATGTGTATTACGCGCCGCGGTTTCATAAATCACGCGCGGGCCTGAAAGGCCGAGGCTTTCAAAAAGCTGCCTGGCCACATCGGCCTCCGTAAGCCCCCCATGCACCAAGGACCCCTGGCCACCGGTGAAGACAATGCGCGCATTGGGAAAGCGCCGCGCGAGTGCCACCGTTTCTGTCATGCGTTCCGCCGCACCATTAATGGCGGGGATGCCCCGTGCCTCGGTGATATTCTGATCCACCGCGCCACCCAGCACCACAATACCGTCAACGCGCGCAGGCACTTCGGATGGGCGCGGAAA
>JADCFP010000060.1 GCA_020249465.1 Roseomonas sp.
CGCCAGCATTTCACCAGTAGATTTTTGGGCGAGTGTCACGCGAATGCCGGTTTCCCGTTCAAAGCCGCGCGCGATGGGCTGGCACCATTCGATGGTCGCGGAACAATAGAGATTAAGGCTGCCCTGCGCCCAAACCGGCGCAGACCACCCCATCAAAAAAATAATGATGAACCCCAGCATGCGCCTGATCATTCTTGACCTCCCGGATTTTTAGCGCGGCAGCGAACCGATTTCCCTTTCCCATCTTTGCAGGATTTGGCGGCGACGATTGCTTTCCCCAAAAGCAGCGAAATCATAATCAATCAGCTTCACCTGGCTGAGGTCCGGAATACGCGGATCGGGTGTCGCGTCCTTATGCGCCGGCACATGCCATTGATTGACCTTGGGCCCGATATCCATCGCCGCCGGTGTCAGATACCAATCATAAAAGCGCCGCGCCTGTGCCAGATTGCGCGCGCCGCGAATGATAGACATGCAGGCTACTTCGTAAGAAGTGCCTTCCGACGGATAGACAAGATCAATCGGAAATCCCGCCTGCTGCATGGAAGCCACTTCCATATTGAAGCTGACCGCAAGCGCGGTCTCCCCACGCGATACAGCCTGCATCGGTGCAGCACCGGAACGTGTATAGGCATTCACATTCGGGTGCAGGCGCTTCAGATAATCAAAGGCGCGATCCTCATCCCAAAGCTGGATCAGCCCGGCAATGATCGTATAGGCCGTTCCGGAAGAATTCGGATTGGGCAATTGGATTTCGCCGCGATAGGCCGGGTTCAGCATATCCGCCCAGCTACGCGGCAGCGGCAGGTTCTTGCGCGCCATCAATTCCCGGTTCCAGGCCAACCCAATCGCGCCCGATGAAACACCAACGCAGCGCTCACCCGCCATGGCATGCACGCGCTTCGCCCAATCATGCAGCCCCGCCATGTTTGGCGAGGTATAGGGCTGCAGCAGATTGCCCTCGGCTGCGGAGAAATGCGTCTCGGCCGAGCCGCCAAACCAGATATCGGTGCGCGGGTTCTGCGCCTCAGCGCGAATTTGTGCCAGGATTTCGCCGGAGGATTTGCGCGTCATCGCCACGCGAATGCCGGTATCGCGCTGAAACGCAGCGGCAATCGCTTCACACCAATCAGCGGCTGGCGCGCAAACCATAGTCAGGCTGCTTTGCGCCGCAGCGGGCAAGGCAGAAAGGGCAAGGGCCGCGAAGCTGGCCAGCAGGCGAAGCGGTGCTTTCATGGCGATCACCCCTATGTCAGCGCGGCAGGGCGCCGATATCGCGATCCCAACGCGCAATCAGGCGCCGGCGTTCTGACGCCTGGCCGAATTTCGCGAAATCATAATCAATCAGACGAATTTTCGAAAGGTCCGGGGCATTGGGCGGTAGCGGTGCAGCGCGGTTCGATGGAGTTTGCAATTGGCCCCCCGCTTCAAAGCCAAGTTGCTGCGCGGGTGCAGTCAGAGCCCAATCATAAAACCGCCGCGCCTGCGGCAGGTTGCGCGCACCGCGGATGATGGACATGGACCCGATCTCGTAACCCGTGCCCTCGCAAGGTGTCGCATAGGCAACCGGGAAGCCGGCATTACGTTCCGTCACCGCATCATGCACGAAGGAAAGCGAAACACCCGTTTCGCCGCGTGCGACGGCCTTGATCGGCGCCGTGCCGGAACGGGTATAGGCATTCACATTGGGATGCAGACGGCGCAGGTAATCAAAGGCAGGGTCTTCGCCCATCAGCTGCACCAGCGTTGCAATCACCACATAAGCCGTGCCCGATGAATTCGGATTGGCCATTTGGATTTCGCCCTTGAAGCGCGCATCCAGCAAATCCGCCCAGCAGGCGGGCGGCGCGATATTCTTGCGCGCCAGCAATTCCGTATTGATGCCAAAGCCGATGGCGCCGGCGTAGACACCAATCGCGCGCTGTTGGGATTGGCGCCATTGTGTCAGCGCCCAGGGCTGCAATTGGGCATTATTTGGGCTTTCATAGGCCTGGGTCAGGTTTTCCTCAGCCGCCGCGAGGTGCGGATCACCCGTGCCGCCAAACCAGACATCGGCGCGCGGATTCTGCGCTTCGGCCCGGATGGCGGCAAGGCTTTCGCCCGAACCGCGCTGCGTCATATTCACCCGAATGCCCGTATCGCGCTGGAAATTGGTGACAATCGCCTGGCACCATTCATTCTGGACCGAGCAATAGAGATTGAGCGAGCCCTGCGCCTGCGCTGCCTGCGCGAAGCCGAGCCCCCCCAGCGCCATCGCCGCCAAAGCCAGTTTTCTGATGAACATCGTAAGCTTCCTCCCGGATTTATGACGATTTTATGACAGTCTTTTGGCAAGGCCGAGGGGCATTGGCAATCCGTTGTTTGACAGTCGGAGGGTATTCCTGACGAGATTTTCGGGGTCAACCTTATCGCCCAGGAAGTTTCATGTATGTATTAAGCGTCGCCCAAAAATTGGGGGCTGGAATCTCAAAGGCCGCCCTGCTCAGCATGGGGCCTGGCTTGACTGCACCGCAACCCGTCAGGGAGAGCCGGCTCATCAGCCAGGCGGACCATGGGACAAATTATTCAAAAAATGTCGCCTTTCCGGTCCCCTTACCTGCTCCAGTCGCCAAATAGTCGAACCGGCTATCCGCCCCAGACGACCACCTAAATCCCCCTGAAAACAAAGCTTTTTCGTCTGGCCTTGATGGTGCTCAAGCGGAACATTCCGGCGGTTTTTCTCCTGTCGCGCGAATTCTCTCCACAGGTTGAGGGTAGGCCGATTTTTCCAACCAGGTTTAACGCCCTGATCTAAAATGGTTTTATCTATGCTGCGGTGCAGCGTGGTTGGGGAATGGACTGATGGGGCGGTCGGGGCTGAGAGCGGAAAGTTGATCGGGGACTACAAGGTTTTGGAAAGGCTTGCTCAGTTTAGTCTGAATAATATCAATGACTTATCTTGTCTCAGCCGCTTGGCTCGCACCTCGCCTACTGAGCTTTTTTGATTGGGAACTGATTTTTCGCCGTTCCGCCTGCCGACAGCTTGGCAATTCATGCGATGGTTGATTCAATGACAATGCGCATTCTGATCCTCGGCGGCTACGGCAACTTCGGCAGCTATATCGCGCGTGCCCTTAAGGATGATCCGGCGATAACCCTGATCATAGCCGGGCGATCCCTGGCCAAGGCCCAAGCCTTTGCTGCTGCCCTTGATGCGGTCAATCCTGCCGAGACTGCAGCATTGGACATAGGCAGTGATCTTGCTGAGCCCCTGGCGGCGCTGCGCCCAGGTCTGGTTATTCACACCGTGGGTCCGTTCCAGCACCAAAGCTATGTCGTGGCGGAAGCGGCGATCGCGGCAGGCGCGCATTACTGTGACCTGGCCGATGCGCGCGCCTTTGTCCGGAACATTGGGGAGCTTGATCTCGCGGCACGCAAGCAGGAGGTGGCGGTCATTTCCGGTGCCAGTTCGGTGCCATGCCTCACGGCGGCCTATCTGGACGATGCAGCGCGTCACTTCGCCCAAATCGAAGCCGTGGATTACGGCATCTCGGCAGCACAACAGACCAATCGCGGCCTCGGCACGGCAAGCGCCGTTCTTTCCTATGTGGGGCGTCCCTTCACCACCTTGATCGACGGCCGCATGCAACGGGTATTCGGGTGGCAGGGGCTGCATAGTGAGGTTTATCCCGAGTTAGGCCGACGCTGGTTTGGCTATTGCGATGTGCCCGACCTGGAGTTGTTTCCCGTGCGCTATCCAACGCTCAAGCAGATACGCTTCGGCGCCGGGCATGAGATCGCGCTGCTGCATTTCGGCACATGGCTGCTTTCATGGGGGGTGCGTTTTGGCTTGTTGCCGAGGCTCGATCGCTGGTCACACGCCTTACTGAAGGGCTCATTCCTGTTCGATTGGCGGGGTAGCGCGCGCAGCGGCTTTCACATGCGGATCAGCGGGAAAGGGCATGATGGCGAAGTGCTGACCCGGACCGAGCGTATCATCGCCCGCTCTGGCCACGGGCCGAATATCCCCTGCATTCCGTCAATCTTGATTGCCCGACGCCTTGCAAATGGCGGGTCAATTCCAGCCGGTGCGCGGCCTTGCCTCGACCTCATCAGCCTGGACGAGTATCTTGGCGCCTTGGCGTCGTTGGATATCACGGCAATACGGGCATGACACGCTATTCCTCAGAAGCTTACTCCTGGCGCGATGATCCCGCGGTGCCAGTGTTTGACGAGAGCCGGCCGCTTTTTGTGTTTGATGGGTATTGCGGGCTTTGCTCTGGTGGGGTGCGTTGGTTGATGTCAGCCGACGGCCAAGGAAAAATCCTTTATACATCGGCACAAGGTACGCTTGGCGCTGCACTATACCGCCATTTCGGCGTAGAAATTGATACCACCTATCTGCTGATCATGGATGGGCATTGCTGGGGGATGAGCGGTGGCTACCTGCGCCTTTTGCCAGTACTCGGCGGAGCCTGGCGCTTGCTGGAGATTACCCGCCTGATGCCTGAAGCCCTTCGCGATGCGCTGTACAGGCTTGTTGCCCGCAACCGATATCGCTGGTTTGGGCATCATGAGCATTGCAGCCTGCTAACACCGGAGCAGCGGTCGCGCTTGGTGGATGGAACAGAAAAGGCAAGGGCCTGAGAATAAACAATCTTGGCGCCTCTACACCGAAATTCGCGTGAGCTTAAGACTCAAGAGCAATCCCAACCACTGGTGCACATTAGATCATCTATTCCTCCGGCGGAGAAAATCCAAAACGCCCCCTGGACCTGTCACGGTTTTGTGCCGCTCTTCTGATCACCCATTGTGAAGCAAAAAAAACGAACCTTGAGCACAGGCAGGACGGATGAATTTCGCAAAGAGGCGGTGCGGATAGCGCTGACCAGCGGGCTTTCGCGGCACCAGATTGCAGATGATCTGGGGGGCGGCTTTTCGATCTTGAACAAATGGGTGGCCGAGGTGCATCACATGCCACTCGCCATTGAAGCCGTGCGCCAGCGTGACATCGCGCCATTGGTAGCCGCGCTTGAAGCATGGATGCGTGCCGAGCGGGCAAGGCTCTCGCGCGACAATGACCTCGCCGCGGCCATGGACTACATGCTGAAGCGCTGGGAGGCTTTCACGCAGTTGCTGAGTGATGGCCGCATTTGCCTGACGAATAACGCCGCCGAGCGCATGTTGCGCGGCGCGGCATTTGGGCGGAAGGTCTGGCTATTTACGGCTTCCGACCAGGGCGGGGAACGCGCCGCCGCCATGTACAGCCTGATCCAGACTGCAAAATTCAACGGCGTTGACCCGCGCGCATGTCTTGCCGACGTACTCGCCCGTATCGCCGATATGCCACAGCAGAGACTTCATGAGGTGCTGCCGTGGAGTTGGAAAAAGCAGCAGAATATGGCGCCCAGCATGGCGTGAAGATCAAAACACCGCCGGACGCGCCAGATGGGTACACCGGTGGCAGCGGGCTCGGGAAAAAAGCGCTGACTTTCTCCCCCGCGACCAAGGTGATCTCATATCGCCCGATGCGGCCGAGGTGGCGGGGCGCCGTCATGATTATGAAAGCTGGCTTTCCTTGGAATCGAGGTTGTGAAAGTTTGAAGGGTAATTTTTCTCAAAATTCGTTGCTACTCCAGCGATTTCTTTGGAAGCCCGGCGCGAGGTTTAGCGGCGCTTTCGCCCGGCTTGGCGCCGCTTTGGTGCATTTGCCTTGAAGGCCTGATGCGTGCCATCGGCGATCATATGGAGCAGGGTGTTGTCGGGCAATTGTTCTGTGCCGGCCAGATCGCGGGCGACAAGGGCGAAGTTGCGCCATTCGGCGCGGCAGCGGTGGTTGCTGTCCTTGAGCGTGGCTGCCATCCAGCCGCAGCGCGCAGCCCAGAACAGGCGGCGGTCAAATACATAGGTGAACAGCGCGCTAAGGACGCGCGGGCCCGTTTTCGGGATCGGCTTCAGCAATGCGTCGATTTCCTCGCCCGCTTCGAACCAGGTTTGCACGGTATCGAATTGGACGAACCAATATTTAGCGGCGGCATGGGCTTCGGCTAATGCTTCGGGGCCGGTCTGATCCGCAGGTAGGCTCTCCAGCAATTGGGCGGCGAGGGTTGCCGGGGGTATCGCTTTGGGCAGGATCAGGCCAAGCCCAAGTGCTTCTGTGAATTGCAGCAGGGCAAAGGGGGGCAGGCTTTGATTGGTAAGGTTAATCGCCAAAGCGTCAGCCAATAATGTTTGGGTGAAGCTGATCGGTACTGCCGCCGCTTCGACCATATCCGAAATCTCGCGGACCGCATCATTGGCTTCGCGTTTGGTCATGCCATCGCGCAGCCAAGCATCAGCGATGCCTGTATCGGCCTTGATGAGGACCGAGGAAAGGGCGAAGCGGCGCCCAATTTTGAGAATTGCAAATAGGCTTTGCGCCCCGGCGCCATCACATAGGGAAGCGAGCAACTTGATGATTTCCACCTGGGGCGCAGGCTCGGGCGCGGCTGCATTGGCACGAAGGCTGCGGATGGTCGCGTCCAGCTTGGTCTGGCGCTGCGGCGGCAGCCATGGGCGCAGGCAGACAAGCCTTTCGATCAGGCGGCTTGGCGCGGGCTGTTGGCGCGCCTGTGCAACCAGAGTCGCCAGCACGGCAATGCCGGGCGCGGGATCAGGGTCAAGCAGGAAGCCAAGCGCGGCGTCGCGCAGCGAAGCGGTGCTTGATGTGGCAAGTTCGGCGGCCATGGCGGCGCGATGGTCGGCGGGAAACGCGGCGCCGGTGGCGCTCAATTCCGCGTGGATGGCGAAGGAGTCATGACCCAGCCCTTCTGCAAGCGGTACAAGATGTTCCAGCAATGACGTGTCAACTGCGGTGCCGGATTCGTCGATCAGGCCAGCTTCAAGCCCAGCGATCATGGCGTCTTGCAGGGCTTGGGGAGGTTGCAGCCCCGCTTGCGCGAAGGCCAGCGCGATCATGACGGATACCTGCGGTGCGAGATTGGGCGCCGAGACGGCCCTTTCCACAGCCTGGGTGACCTCGGCCAGACGGGCCCGCGCGTCGGTACTCCCGCCATTGCCTGCGATGCGCAATTCACTGAGCCCGGCTTGCAGCAAATAACAGCAGGCATCAATGATGCCGCCGGCACGGCGCTTTTTAATGGCCTCCGAAATCAAACAGGCAACAATATCCGGCAGGACGCCAGAGCCGGCCAGCATGCCTGCGACTTCCATGGCGTAGCGACTTGATTTGCCGCGCTCCAGGTCCCGGGCAATAAACTTCGCAAAATCGAGGATTGTGCCCTCAACGGTCATTTTGAAATTTCCTTGCCGTTAGGTTGGAGAATCAGCTTGATCTGACTCGTATACTGAAGCCGCAAAAAAAGTGACGCGCCATCATTCGCCTCCATCGCCTGTGGCGCCAAGCCCCCGCCTGCGCTGCGCCTTGACCGCGGCGCATCCCGGTTCCTAACGTGATTGAAGCAGGCCATGGCGCAAACCAAACGGCCCAAGCCAGCGAGACATTCCGGGAAACCCCATGGCCAAGCACCGCTTTCACCCCACACGATACTTCAACGCGATCGGCGTCGCAGAGCCCTGCCTTCGCGTTGCCGATGGCGACACCCTAGTGACCGACACGATAGATGCATCCGGCCGGGATGCGCGGGAGGTGACCGTCGCCAGCGGACCAAATCCGATGACGGGTCCGTTCTATATTGAGGGCGCTGAGCCGGGGGATACGCTGACTGTTAGGATTGATCGGCTGACACCGAGCCGAGCGACCGGCTGGACCCGTTCGCCACTCGCCCTGACCGTGCTGGACCCGGCCGCCATCCTTGAA
>JADCFP010000061.1 GCA_020249465.1 Roseomonas sp.
GATCGAGGAAATGATGGCCGCCACCGAACGCGAAAGCGGTGAGCGGGCGGATCGCGTGAAAAGCCTGTTCCAGAAATTCACTGCCAATCTGGGCGATGTGACCCTGGCCGATAATCCCGATACTGCGGCGAAAACCGCGGGGCCAACGCTTTCCTTCGAATCCATGGTGGGACGCGAAGAGGATATCGTCGCGCAGCAATCGCGCCTTTACGACCTGGCCGTGGTGCCGCACCCGGAAGCGGGTGAGGATGTCTCCAGCAGCGATGCTTTGCACGCCATTCTGTTCGATTCTGGCCGGCCGGTTTTGATTGCGCCCCGCACACCGCCGGCGGCGATTGGGACGCGCATTTGCATCGCCTGGAATGGCACGGCGGAAAGTGCGGCAGCGGTGGCGGCAGCACTCCCCTGGCTGCATCAGGCCAAGGCGGTGCGCATTCTCTGCGCCGATGAATATCAGCGCCGCGGCCCGAAGGCCGAGGGCATTCAGGCCTATCTCCGCTGGCATGGCATTGATGCGGAGATCACGCCCTTCAAGCCGCAAACCCGCGATGTGGGCGCGGGGCTTTTGGGCGCGGTGCGCGATTTTGGCGCCGATATGCTTTCCATGGGCGCCTATAGCCATTCCCGCCTGCGGCAGTTGATCCTGGGCGGGGTCACGCGCCATGTGCTGGAGAATGCGGAAATTCCCGTGCTGATGTGCAGGTGAGTTTGGGGCACGCATAACAGTATTGCGCGGGCGGTATGGCGCCGCCCGCCGCGCGCCCCTATCTACCGGGGCAAGGCCACAAGCGGCCACTGAGACACTCCATGATCGAATTGCGTTCCTTTGAAAGCCTGGGCAAGGCCAATTTCGGTTGGCTCAATGCCAATCACCATTTCTCCTTTGGGCATTACCGTGATGCCGGGCGCATGAATTGGGGGCGGCTGCGCGTGTGGAATGATGATGAAATCGCGCCCGGTACGGGCTTTGACCCGCACCCGCATCGCGACATGGAAATCATCACCTATGTGCGGCAGGGCGCGATCACCCATAAGGACAGCATGGGCAATGAAGGCCGCACCGAAGCCGGCGATGTGCAGGTGATGAGTGCGGGCAGCGGCGTTGTCCATTCGGAATTTAATCTGGAACCAGGTGTCACCACGCTGTTTCAGATTTGGATCATGCCGGACCGCACCGGCCTGCCGCCTTCCTGGGGCGCCAAGAAATTCCCCAAGGAAAAGCGTGACGCAGGATTTGAGGTTTTGGCTTCAGGCCGGCCAGCGGATGCTGACATGGGCGCGCTTGCCATCAATGTGGATGGCGCGGTGATGGCGGCGACGCTCGCCAAGGGTCAAAGCCTGACGCAACCCCTCGCCGCAGGGCGCGCGGCCTATCTGGTGCTGGCGCGCGGCGTGGCCAGCGTGAATGGCGTGGAAGCAAGCGCGCGTGACGGCCTTGCTATCCGTGCGGAGGATGCGATCACCATCACCGCCCGCGAAGATGCCGAATTGGTGATGGTGGAAGTGGCGGATCGCTGATCCGCCCTTACCATTTCTTCCAGATTGGCCGATGTGGAAATAGCGGCCGATGGTGATGATGGTGCCGGTAATGCCGATGCGGCTCAAAGGCGCGGTAGCTGTGCCGATAGGGCCGATAGGCATGGCCGCCATAGGGCGCATAGCCATAGCCGCCATAACCATAACCGAAGGACGGGCTGTGATGGCGGCCGCTGGCAAGGCAGCCGCCCAGGCTCAACACCAGAAACAACATGGCAATGGGCAAGGTGTTTAGGCGCATGTGACACCCCTTTGATCGCTTTGGATCGAAGGGGAGGTAACCACGCCGCCATGGTCGCCTCAGGGCGGGATCAGGGTATTTTGGTGTCCTGCGCCCGCTCAGCGCCGTAATTCAACCGCGCAGGACCTGGCGAAATCCCGGTCCGAGAGCATCCAATCCTGCACCCCGGTGAAGCGTGCCACACCATCCGCGCCAAGCCGGCCTTCATAGCGCGCGCGGTAATGAAAGCCGCGCCCGGAAGACCCGCCCTGCAATAGCAGCGTGCCATCCGTGGCCACGCGCCCTTCGCCCCTTTCCCAGGCGCCGGTACGGGCACCTGAGGCCGAAAGCACCGGGCGTTCATATTTCGCGAGATTGCCTTCCACCCTGAGCGTGAAAGGCGCATCAAGCGGGGTCTGCGTCATGCCTTCCACGGCATCGCAGGTGAGCCTTCCTTGCCAGACGCCGCCAAAGCCCTGCGCCGCCAGCGGGCTGGCAGCGCAAAGCATCACGGCAAGGCAGGCAGCGCGGATCACTGATCCGCGTAGCAATGGGTTTCCGCCCCGCCACCCGGATGGGTCACCGCGCCAAGATAGGCCGGGCCAACAAGCTGCGCATATTTCCAAAGCACGCCGGAATTATAGTCGGTCTGGCGCGGCTTCCATTCGGCGCGGCGCTTGGCCAATTCCTCGTCGGAAAGTGCCACATCAATCGTGCCCTTATCGGCATCAATGACGATCTTGTCGCCATCACGCAGCAGCGCAATCGGCCCGCCCACCGCTGCTTCCGGCCCGACATGGCCAATGCAGAAACCGCGCGTGGCACCCGAAAAACGCCCATCAGTGATCAGCGCCACCTTATCCCCCATGCCCTGACCATAGATGGCGGAGGTGGTGGAAAGCATCTCCCGCATCCCAGGCCCACCCTTCGGGCCTTCATAACGCACGATGATGACGTCGCCCGGCTTATAGGCGCGCATTTCAACGGCCTTGAAGGCATCTTCTTCACAGTCAAAGCAAAGCGCCGTGCCTTCGAAGCGCAGCTTTTCCATGCCGGCGATTTTCACAATCGCACCTTCCGGCGCCAAATTACCCTTTAGCGCAACCACGCCACCTATCGGGCTGATCGGATCGGAACAGGGGCGCACCACATCCTGATCCTTCGGCACGATCACTTCGCGGTGATTTTCGCCAATGGTCTTGCCAGTGACGGTCATGCAATGACCCTTCACATAGCCGCCATCAATCAGCGCCTTGATGATGATGGGCACGCCACCAATGCGATGCACATCGGCCGCCACATAACGCCCACCGGGCTTGAGGTCGGCGATATGCGGCGTCTTACGCATGATCTCGGCCACATCCTGCAGGGTGAAGCGGATGCCTGCCTCATGCGCCATGGCGGGCAGATGCAGCGCGGCATTGGTCGAACCACCGGTCGCACCCACAATCGCTGCCGCGTTATGCAAGGAATCCAGCGTCACGATATCGCGCGGGCGGATATTGCGGCGGATCAGTTCCACCACGGCGCGGCCTGATTCAATTGCCCAACGGTCGCGGTCTTCATCCGGCGCCGGCGCACCGGCCGAAAATGGCAGCGCGAGGCCAATCATCTCCGAAACACAGGCCATGGTATTGGCGGTGAATTGGCCGCCGCAGGCGCCCGCACCTGGGCAGGCATGGCGTTCCAGCTCATCCAATTCCTCGTCAGACATGCCGCCGGCAGCGTGCTTGCCCACCGCTTCAAACACATCGAGCACGGTCACGTCACGGCCATGATGCTTGCCCGGCATGATGGACCCGCCATACATGAAGACGGATGGCACATTCAGCCGGATCATGGACATCATGACGCCAGGGAGTGACTTGTCACAGCCCGCAATGCCGACCAGCGCATCATAGCAATGCCCGCGCATCGTGAGCTCAATGGAATCCGCGATGGTATCGCGTGACGCCAAGGATGACTTCATGGATTGATGGCCCATCGCGATGCCATCGGTGACCGTGATGGTGGTGAATTCGCGCGGCGTGGCGCCGGCTTCCTTCACACCGATCTTGGCGGCCTGCGCCTGGCGCGACAGGGCGATATTGCAGGGTGCCGCTTCATTCCAGCAGGAAGCGACACCGACCAGCGGCTGTACAATTTCTTCCTGCGTCAGGCCCATGGCGTAGTAATAGGAACGATGTGGCGCACGCTCCGGGCCCATGGTGGTGTGGCGGCTCGGCAGCTTTGACTTATCCCATTTCGTCATCCTCAGTCTCCTCCTGCAAAATTGACCTACGCCATCATCCGATGGCGTATAAAAAACCCACACTGACCGCGAGCCCGATCAGGGCCGCGATAAACTGCGCTACTGCGCGGCTGAGCGGCGCTCCGCCAAGATTAAGGCGCGTCAAACCATTCGTCAGCAGCACAGTCACGCCCACAAAAAGCGTGATGGCGGCGAATAGCTTGAACGTGCCCCCTTCGAACATTCGCTAATCCGCAATCCGTGCCAGCGCCGCATCAAGCCGAGCGATTTCCGCCTGCCATGCCGCCAGCCTTTCGCGGTTTTCTTCCACGATCTCAACGGGCGCGCGAGAGACGAAAGCCTCACTGCCAAGCTTGGCTTCAACCTTTTGCACCTCGCCTTCGATGCGCGTCCGTTCCTTGGCCAGGCGGGCGCGTTCGGCGGCGAAGTCAATCACATCGGCCAAGGGCAGCATCAGCGTGGTTTCATACAGAACGGCTTGCACCACGCCCTTGGGTGGGTCACCACTCAGCGCGCGGATTTCACTGGCGCGACCGAGACGACGGATGGCGTCCGCCCAACGTTCGGCGCGCGCCAGGCTTTCGGGAAGGGCGCCGGCCATCAGCAGTGGCACGGTGATGGAAGGTGCGACATTCATCTCGGAGCGCACGGTGCGCATTTCAGAGATCAACCGCACCACCCAATCCAATTCCGCGCGCGCCTCTGCGGCATCGGCCACCGCCATGGCTTCCGGCCAGGCGGTGCGGATCAGGCTGCCCTCGGCGCCATAGCCCATGCGGTGCCACAACTCCTCCGTGATGAAGGGCATCACCGGGTGCAGCATGCGCAAGATCACACCCAGCACATGCGCGGCTGTCGCCTTCACCTCATTCTTGTCGGCACCATCCGGGCCATTCAGCACAGGCTTGGCGAATTCCAGGAACCAGTCGCAGAAATCATTCCAGGCGAAGCGATAACAGGCCTTGGCATAATCATCGAAGCGGAAGCCTTCCAAAGCGGCATTCGCTTCCGCCAGCGCCGCATTGGTCGCATCCAAAATCCAGCGTGAGAGTGGCAGTTTCGCGGAAGCGGGGGCAAAGCCAGCCCCCGGCGCAATACTATTCATTTCGCAAAACCGCGCCGCATTCCAGATTTTGGTGGCGAAGGACCGATAGCTTTCCACGCGCTGCCGGCCGAGCTTGATATCGCGCCCCGGCGCCGCCAGCGCACACAACGTAAAGCGCAGCGCATCCGCGCCATAGGCATCCACCAATTCCAGCGGGTCCATGACATTGCCTCGCGATTTGGACATTTTCTGTCCCTTTTCATCGCGCACCAGGCCATGGATGCAAACCGTCTTGAAGGGCACTTCCCCCATGAAATGAAGGCCCATCATCATCATCCGGGCGACCCAGAAGAAGATGATATCCCAGCCCGTCACCAGAACATCGCCGGGATAGTATTTCGCAAGCTCTGGCGTTTTTTCTGGCCAGCCAATGGTGGAAAAGGGCCAAAGCGCGCTGGAAAACCAGGTATCCAGCACATCCTCATCACGCGTCAGCGCCACCGCCTGACCGTATTTCGCGCGCGCCGCCGCATGGGCTTCTTCTTCGGTGTGCGCGACAAAAACCTCGCCATCCGGCGCATACCAGGCGGGAATCTGGTGACCCCACCAAAGCTGGCGGGAAATGCACCAGGGCTGGATGTCGCGCATCCAGGCGAAGAACATGTTTTCGAATTGCTTGGGCGAGAACACGGTCTGGCCGGATTCCACCGCGCGAATGGCCGGGGCCGCTAGCGTCTTCGCATCCACATACCATTGCAGGGTCAGGCGTGGTTCAATCGGCACGCCAGAACGATCCCCATGCGGCACCA
>JADCFP010000062.1 GCA_020249465.1 Roseomonas sp.
ACCGCCCATGGTGCAAAGCCGCGCGGCGCGTTCGGTATCGCGCCCGGCAATCCGGATGCTGTGCCCGGCCGCTGCCAGGCGCTGCACGATATGGCGCCCGATAAAGCCACCGCCGCCAAAAACTGTCACAAGCATTGCCCAAATCCCCAAAACCTCTCGCCCGATATAAGCGCAGCAGGCGCGGCGGGAAGGGCGGGCGGTCAGGCGATAAGCATACCGACACCAAGGCCAATCAGCATATTCAACAGGATGGAGGCCAATACCGCCGCAAAGCCCAGCATCCGCGCCTTGATGGGGGCGACAGGAAACAGCCTCTGCGCGCCATCATAAAACAGGTAAAGCGTGTAGAGCGCGCCGACCAAGGCCAGCAGCCCGCCAATCGAGGGCACCATCAGCGCAAGCCCGCCAACCCAGGCCCCGGTGGGCGCGAAGGCCGCGAGCTTCATGCCGGCATTGGCATCCGGCGAGGCGCCAAACCGCGCGGCCAAGGGCGGCATGATCTTGCCCATGATCAGCACACTCACCACCGCAACGATGTAGCTGATGACCAATTCCGCGATATTCGGGAGATTTCCGCCCAGAAAAGTGCCAATCGCGCTGCCGATGGAAGGAATCGCCGCCATGGGCAGCACGTAGCTGGTGAAGACCCCGCCCAAAGTCATGGGCTCGGCTGCAATGCCATCCCAGGTTTTGCCGGGTTCCACCAAAAGGCCCTTCGCCCGGGCGATGGTATTCATGCCGCTGCCTCCCACGCTGCTTTGCGCGATGTTGCGACGGCAAGTGCCGGCAGGGCAAGCCATGGGTGGTGGCAGGCGGGCGCCGCTTCTGTCAGTTTCAGACCATGGCCGATTCGCTTCCCCGCTGGCGCGAAAAGCGCTTCCTCGTGATGCTGGCACTGGGCTTTGCCGCGGGCGTGCCGCTGCCGCTTTCGGCCTTTACGCTCCGGCAATGGCTGGCGGAATCCAATCTTTCCCTTGCGGCCATCGGCTTCACGGCGCTGATTGGGCTGTCCTATTCGCTGAAATTCCTCTGGTCGCCGCTGATAGATCATAGCCCACCGCCCTTTTTTCGCGCGCTCGGGCGCCGGCGCGGCTGGCTGCTTTCCATCCAAATCCCGCTGATGGCCGCCATTATCGCGCTTGGCCAGACCAACCCGGCGCTGAATGTCAGCCTGACGGTGGCGGTCGCGGTCGCGGTGGCTTTCCTATCGGCCAGCCAGGATATTGTGATTGACGCCTTTCGTATCGAAAGCCTGGACGAAGCGGATCAGGGCTATGGGCTCGCCTGCTATGTCTGGGGCTATCGCGGCGCCTTGCTGGCGGCGACGGCGGGGGCGCTCACCATGGCGGAATTCGCCGGCTGGGCCTTTGCCTTTGCCGGCTGCGCTGCGATGGTCGGGCTTGGCGTTATTGCTGTGCTGTTCGCTGCCGAACCCGCGCATCAGGGGGGTGCTGCGCCGCAAGGCTGGGTCGCGCGGCTGCGCTATGCGGTGATTGATCCCTTCGCGGATTTCATGCGTCGGCGCTATTGGTTCGCGATCCTGGCCTTTGTTGCCCTGTTCAAGCTGGGCGAGGCCCTGGCCGGCATCATGACCGCGCCCTTCTATCGCCAGCTTGGTTTCACCCGGCTTGAGGTGGCGAGTGTTTCCTCGGTCTTCGGCCTTGTCGCGACACTGGCCGGCGCGCTGGCCGGCGGTTGGCTGGTGGCGAAGCTTGGCACCGGGCGCGCCTTGATCCTGACCGGGATCACGCAAATGCTCTCAAACCTCATGTATGTCGCGCTGGCCTTGGCAGGGCATGATATCCGCATGCTGTTCGCGCAGGTGGGGGTGGAGAATTTCACCGATGGCTTGGCGGATGCGGCGTTTCTTTCCTACCTTGCCATGCTCACCAATCGCAGCTTCACCGCCACGCAATATGCGTTGCTGTCATCGCTGGCGGCGGTGCCCTTGCGCACCTTGGGCGCGACATCCGGCATGCTGGCGGAAGGGCTGGGCTGGCCGTGGTTTTTTGTGCTGACCACAGTGGCAGCACTGCCCGCCATGGCCATCATGGTCTGGCTGCTGCGCCGCTTGCCGCCCACATCAGAAAGAACCGCGACATGACCAGCCCCTTTCTGCTGACGCCCTTGCTGCTGCTGGGCAGCAATATCCTGATGACCTTCGCCTGGTATGGGCATTTAAAGCAGCCTGCCTGGCCGATCTGGCTTGCGGTGCTGATTTCCTGGGGCATTGCGTTTTTCGAATATTGCCTGGCCGTGCCGGCAAACCGCATCGGCTATGGCGCCTTTACCGGCCAGCAGCTCAAGATCATGCAGGAAGTGATCACACTCGCGGTTTTTGCTGCGTTTTCCGTGATGTGGCTGGGGGAGCCGTTGCGCTGGAATTTCGCCGCCGCCGCGCTTTGCCTGCTGGGCGCTGTGGTGTTCATTTTCCTGCCCGTTGATTAGCCTTGCCAGGGTTGATCCCCCCTGCCGCCGGGCGTATGGCGCAGGGCATTATTCGCACGGATTCCTTCCATGACTGATGTGATCGCGCCGCGCCGCGCGCTGCTTTCCGTTTCCGACAAAACCGGGCTGATTGAATTTGGCCGTTTCCTCGCCGCACGCGGGGTGGAAATCCTTTCCACCGGCGGCACGGCGAAGGCGCTGCGCGATGCCGGCGTGCCAGTGAAGGATGTATCGGACCATACCGGCTTTCCGGAAATTCTGGATGGCCGCGTGAAGACGCTTGTGCCGCAAGTGCATGGCGGCATTCTGGGCCGGCGCGATCTGGCCGAGCATCTGGCGCAAATGCAAGCGCATGGCATTGCGCCGATTGATCTGGTCGCGGTCAATCTCTACCCGTTCGAGGCAACGGTTGCGAAGGGTGCCGCTTTCGACGATTGCATCGAAAACATTGATATCGGTGGCCCGGCGATGATCCGCAGCGCGGCGAAAAATCACGCCCATGTCGCGGTGCTGACGGAACCCGCGCATTTTGCCGAGGTGCAGGCGGAAATCGCCGAAGCAGGCGGCACGCGCCTTGCCACGCGTCGGCGCCTTGCCGCCGCCGCCTATGCCCGCACTGCGGCCTATGATACGGCGATTTCGGGGTGGTTCGCAGGGCAGGAAGGGCAGGCGTTTCCGGAACGCCTCAGCTTCACTGGCACGCTGCGCCAGACTTTGCGCTACGGCGAAAACCCGCATCAATCGGCCGCGTTTTATGTGGATGGCAGCGCACGCCCCGGCATTGCCACCGCGCGGCAAATCCAAGGGAAAGAGCTTTCCTACAATAACCTGAATGACACAGATGCCGCCTTTGAAGCGCTGGCGGAATTCACTGATCCGGCGATTGTGATTGTGAAACACGCCAATCCCTGCGGCGTGGCGGTGGCGGCGGATTTGGCGCAAGCCTGGGATCGTGCGCTGCTGTGCGACCCGGTTTCGGCTTTCGGCGGCATTGTCGCGGCCAATCGCAAGCTGGATGCGGCGGCGGCGGAGCGCATCACGGCAATCTTCACCGAAGTGGTGATTGCGCCCGATGCGGATGAAGCGGCACTCGCCATCTTCGCCAAAAAGAAGAATCTGCGCCTGCTGCTGACCGATGGCCTGCCTGATCCTGCCGCGCCGGGGATGGTTTTCCGTTCCGTCGCGGGCGGCTTTTTGGCGCAATCGCGCGATGCCGGGCGCGTGACGGAAGCCACGCTGAAATGCGTCACGAAGCGTGCGCCAAGCGCCGGCGAGATGGCCGATCTGCTGTTTGCCTTCCGTGTCTGCAAGCATGTGAAATCCAATGCTATTGTCTATGCGAAGAACCTCGCGACCGTCGGCATTGGCGCGGGGCAGATGAACAGGGCGGAGAGCAGCCGGATCGCCGCCTGGAAAAGCGAAGCCGCGGCCAAGGCAGCGGGCTTGTCTGAACCTTTGGCCAAAGGTTCGGTTGTCGCATCCGATGCGTTTTTTCCCTTTGCTGATGGGCTGGAAATCGCAGCCTCTGCCGGTGCGACCGCCATCATTCAGCCGGGTGGTTCAATCCGGGATAATGAGGTGATTGAAGCCGCCGATAAGGCCGGGCTTGCCATGGTATTCACTGGCATGCGGCATTTCCGGCATTGAAGCGCGCATAGGGGCCGCATGCAGAATTGGACCTTGCCAGGCTGGCTGCCACCTGATGCGGTATTGCCGATCGCTATCCTATTGGCGGCGCTGGTCATTGCGCTGGTGCTGATCCTGCGCCGCCCAGCGCCTGATCCGCTGGCGGGCATGGTGCTCGGCCAGCTTTCCGCTTTGGCGGATGCACAGGAACGGCAAGCGCAACGCGTGGCGACGCTGGAAGGCAATATCGCTGATCGCGTCAATAGCGTTGTGATGGACCAAACCCGTGCGCTGAATGGCGCCGCGCAGGAACAAATCGCGCGTATCGCGGCCCAGGAAGCCGCCATGGCGGATCGGCTGACGCAAGCGGAACGCAGCCTGACGGAAGCGATCAAGGGTCAGAATGAAAGCCTTACCGTAGCACTCAGCAGCCAGACCGAACGCATGACAACAAGCCTTGGCGCGACCTCGGCCGAGATCAAGGAAAGGCTTGCCGTGATTGATGCGGCGCGCGGCAATATCGAAGCGCTCGGCAATCAGGTGAATACGCTGGCGGGGATACTGGGCAATAAGCAGGCGCGCGGTGCCTTTGGCGAAAGCCAGATGGAACAGATCATCGCAGATCGGCTGCCTTCCGATGCCTTCACTTTGCAAGCAACACTGTCCAATGGCAGGCGCGCCGATTGCCTGATCCATCTGCCCAACCCGCCCGGCCCGATTGCGATTGATTCGAAGTTTCCGCTGGAATCCTGGCTGATGCTGCGCGATGCGGCCGATGACGCAACGCGCACCCAAAAGCTTCGGCAATTTTCTACTGATGTGCAAAAGCATATCAAGGATGTGGCGGAACGCTACATCATCCCTGGCGAGACCGCCGAAGGCGCGCTGATCTTTGTGCCGTCCGAGGCGATTTATGCTGAATTGCATACGTCGCTCGTATCGCTTGTTTCGGATGCCACGCGGCGCGGGGTTTATATTGTCTCCCCCACCACGCTATGGGCGGTGCTCGGCACCATGCGCGCGCTGCTGCGTGATGTGCGGCTGCGTACGGAAGCGGGGCGCATCCGGAAGGAAGTGGACAAGATGCTGGCGGATGTCGGGCGACTGGAAGATCGCACCGATAGCCTGCGCAAGCATTTTGGTCAGGTACAGAAGGATATGGAGCAAATAGAAACATCCACCAACGCCATCAAGCGCGGCGGCCAGCGCATCGCTGATCTGGAATTGGAAGATCCAGCAACACCCATTTTGCCGACATGATACCATTACAGGCGAAGTTGGATCACACATTGCGCCTTGGCGATGTATAGGCCCATGCCATGCATATCCTGTTCGATATAACCCCGGTCCTGCTCGCGCCCTTTGGGCCGCAGCCTTCGGGCATGGACCGTATATTTCTGGCCCATGCCAGGCATTGGGCGGCCATGCCACCTTCTGCCGTCACACTGGTCGCGCGGACGCCGCTTGGGCAACTCTCGGCGCTACCAGATCAGGCGGGCCGCGCCATTGTCGCCGCAGTGCAGGAAAACATTGCGGCCGGGCGCAGCGGCGCGATCCCTTGGCTCCGGGCAAAGGCCGCCGCACGCGTGGCAGGCCATCTATTCGGCGAAGGGCGCGGACGCGCGCGACGCGTGCTGGAAGCGACGCAAGGTAAGGGCGCAGTTCTGCTCAATGCGTCGGGCCATATGCTGCTTGCCCCGCGCGCCGTGTCGGAAGCCAAGGGCAAGGGCGCGCGCTTTGTGCCGCTGATTGCAGATAATCTCCCGCTCAGCCACCCGGAATACTCCCCGCGAAACGGTGCGGCAAAACAAAAAGCACGTATGGCTTTGGTTTCCGCCATGGCCGATGGGGCGCTGGCGATATCTGCTGCCTCCGCCCAGGAGTGTCAGCGCTACTTCGCCAGTCAGGGCATGCGCGCCCCCCCCTTCGAGGCTGCACATGTTGGGCTTGATCTGCCAGCAGTAAAGGCTGCATCGCCGCCGGAGCGTCCGCGGCCCTGGTGCGTCGTGCTATCCAATATCGCGCCGCGCAAGAACCATCTGCTGATGCTGCAGCTTTGGAAGGAAGTCTTCGCTGGGCAGCCCGAAGCGCCCGATCTTGTCATCATCGGTCGTCGCGGTTGGGAAAACGGAACAACCTTCGCCATGCTGGATCGGGTGGATTGGCAGGGCCGGGTGCTGGAACTCGGCCGCCTGACGGATGCGGAAACACGCACCTGGATGCATGGGGCACGCGCCTTGCTTTTCCCCTCCATCGCTGAAGGCTATGGCATTCCGCTGGTCGAAGCGCTGGCAATGAGCGTGCCCGTGCTGGCAAGCGACATTCCCGTCTTCCGGGAAATAGGCGGTGATGTGCCCGAATATATCCACCCGTTGGATGGGCCTGGCTGGCGTGATGCCATCCTGGCGATAAGCGCCGAGGGAAGCCCAATGCGCGCGGCTCAGCTTGAGCGCCTGCAGCGCTGGCGCGCGCCGGATTGGGCTGCGCATTTCGCAACGGTTGAGAGGTTTTTAGAAAAAATTCTGACCGGTGCGCAAGAATGCCCAAGCACGGAGTAGTGCTGACATGACCGCGCTGCAAGCCCAATCCGGCTTTGGCCTGCTGGCGCTGTGCCTGCTGGCTTGGGGATTAGGTGGGTTCAAGCGCGGTGTCTCGGCACGCGTGGTAGTGGTGGGCTTAGCGTTGCAATTCGCCCTTGGCGCGGCGCTGCTGCATATCGCGCCGCTCCGCGCAGGCTTCAGCTATTTGGGGGATGCGGTGAATGCTTTAGCGGTGGCGACGCAGGCGGGCACATCGCTGGTATTTGGCTATTTGGGTGGCGGCGCCTTGCCGTTTCAGGAACTTCGCCCCGGCGCTTCCTTCATTCTGTTTTTCCAGGCCCTGCCGCTGATCCTGGTGGTCGGTGCGCTTTCCGCGCTATTCTATCACTGGGGCATTCTGCCCGCGATTGTGCGCGTGATGGCGGCTGTGCTGCGGCGGCTTTTCGGTATTGGCGGTGCGGCGGGTTTTGGTGTCGCGGCGAATGTTTTTGTCGGCATGGTGGAAGCGCCACTCATGATCCGCGCCTGGCTTTCACGCATGACACGGGCCGAGCTTTTCGTGGTGATGACGGCGGGGCTTGCCACCATCAGCGGCAATACCTTGGTCGTTTATGCGCTGATGATCGCACCCGTGGTGCCGGATGCAGCCGGGCAATTGCTGACCGCGAGCCTGATTTCCGCCCCCGCCGCAATCATGGTGGCATTGCTGATGCTGCCGGCGGATACCGCTGGCACCGTGCCAGACCACGATACGGGCGAGCCCGTAAAACTTTACGACAGCAGCATGGATGCGCTGGTGCGTGGCACGCAGGATGGGCTTTCGCTGCTGCTTGGCATCATGGCGTCGCTGATTGTGTTCGTCGCGCTGGTGGCCTTGGTGAATATGGCGCTGGAACCCGTAACCGGCTTCACGCTGCAGCGCCTGCTTGGCCTGCTGCTATGGCCGGTCGCCTGGGCCATGGGCGTGCCGGCGCCAGAGGCGGCGATAGTTGCTTCGTCACTCGGCGTGAAAATCGTGGTGAATGAATTCGTGTCGTATCTCGAACTCGCGCAATCCGGCGGCGCAGGGCTTTCGGGACGCTCCCGCCTGATCCTGACCTATGCGCTCTGCGGCTTCACCAATTTCGGGTCAGTCGGGATCATGGTGGCGGGCATGGCCGGCATGTGCCCGGAACGGCGCGGGGATATTCTGCGCCTGGGTATGCCATCGCTGGTTTCGGCTTCCATCGCCTGTTGCATGACCGGCGCGGTAGTAGGGCTGCTGACGCCCTGAATTACCGGCTAGCCCTTTCCCGCGCTTCACGGCAGGATGTTGGAAAAGGAGCCGCGCCATGTCCCATATCGTCCATCGCAACCTGTTGAAGGACCCACCCATTGCCGTCTCTGGCCAGGGGATTTGGCTGCGCGATTCCACCGGGCATGATGTGATTGATGGCTCGGGCGGCGCTGCCGTTGCCTGCTTGGGGCACGGCCATCCGCATGTGGTTTCCGCCATGAAGGCGCAGATTGATCGCCTGTGTTACGCGCATACGGCCCTGTTCAGCGCCGGCAGTGCCGAGAAGCTGGCGGAAGTGCTGGTTGGGCATAAGCCAGGCGGCCTCACCCATGCCTATTTTGTCTCCTCAGGCAGTGAGGGGATGGAAGCCGCCCTCAAAATCGCGCGGCAGTATTTTCTGGAAGCGGGCGAGGCGCAGCGCACGCGCTTCATCGCGCGGCGGCAATCCTATCATGGCAATACGCTTGGCGCGCTCGCGGCCAGTGGCAATATCGCGCGGCGCACGCCTTATGCACCGATTTTGTCTGATGCTTTCAGCCATGTCTCACCATGTTATGCCTATCGCGATCGGCGTGATGATGAGAGTGATGCCGATTATGTCGCGCGGCTGGCGGCGGAACTGGAAGCAGAATTCCAGCGCCTTGGCCCGCGCAATGTGATTGCCTTTTGCGCGGAAACCGTGGTGGGGGCGACGCTTGGTTGCGCGACCGCGCTGCCTGGTTACTTCCAGGCCATGCGCGCGGTCTGTGACCGCCATGGTGCGCTGTTGATCCTGGATGAGGTGATGTCCGGCATGGGCCGCACCGGCACTTTGCATGCCTGGGAACAGGAAGGCGTTTCGCCGGATATTCAGGTAATCGCGAAGGGCCTTGGCGGAGGTTATCAGCCGATTGGCGGCATTCTGGTGCATGGGCGTGTTGTGGAAACCTTGAAGCGCGGCACTGGCACCTTCAAGCATGGCCATACCTATCAGGCGCATCCAGTTGCCTGTGCGGCGGCGCTTGCGGTGCAGGAAGTGATTGCGGAAGAAAACCTTCTCGCCAATGTCTGCACCACCGGCGCGCTTTTGGAACGTGGCCTGATGGAGCGGCTTGGCAATCATCGCCATGTTGGTGATATCCGTGGTCGCGGCCTGTTCTGGGCGGTGGAATTCGTGCAGGACCGCGGCAGCAAAGCCACTTTCGATCCCGCGCTGGCTGTGAATGAACGCATCAAGCACGCTGCCTTCGCGCATGGCCTAGCGTGTTATCCCATGGGCGGCACGATTGATGGCAAGCATGGCGATCACGTGATCCTCTCACCGCCTTACATCGTGAATGCGCGGGATGTGGAGATGATCGTGGAACGCTTCGGTGCCGCAGTGGATGAGGTTTTCGCAAATCTATCTAAAGGCTGAGATGTTGCGCGCGCAGCGCTGGGTCGGCTTCCAGCGCTGCCATGCTGCCATCATAGCGGATCTCGCCGCGTTCAATGACATAGGCGCGATCCGCCACCGCCGCCGCGAAATCAAAATTCTGTTCTGACAGTAAAACGGCAATGCCCTCCCGCTTCATGCGCAGCACGGCATCCGCCATCAATTCCAAAATGACGGGTGCTAGCCCTTCTGAGGGTTCATCCAACAGTACCGCAGCCGGATTGCCCATCAGCGTACGCGCAATCGCCAGCATTTGCTGTTCTCCGCCCGACATGGCGGCGGCGCGGCGATGGCGCATGGAGGCAAGGTTTGGGAAAACTTCAAACAGTCGCTCCGGCGTCCAGGCATCACGCCCTTCTGCCGGGCGGCGGCCAACTTCCAGATTTTCGGCCACCGTCAGATCGGTAAAAATCCGCCGATCTTCCGGCACATAACCCAAGCCAAGCCGCGCGATGCGAAAGGGTGGCAGCCCAGCGATATCACGCCCGCCAAAACGCACCCGCCCAGCGCGTGGCGTGATCAGCCCCATGATCGCTTTCAGCGTGGTAGATTTGCCCGCGCCATTGCGGCCCATCAACGCCGCAACCTCACCACGCGCAAGTGTGAGCGACACACCAAACAGAATCTCAGCAGGGCCATAGCCGGCGCGCAAGCCTTCCACTTCCAGCATTGCTTCAGCCATGCGCTGCTGCCCTGGCGCGCCAGGCGGCACGCAGGCCGGAAGTGCCGAGGTAAACGCGCTGCACTTCCGGATTGGCGCGCACTTCTTCTGGGCTGCCTGCGGCGATGATCTCACCGCGCACCAGCACCAGAATGCGATCCGCATGGGCGAAAACCGCATCCATGTCGTGTTCGGTGAACAACACGCCAATGCGCGACTGCCGCGCAATACCGGCCACCAGGCGCATCAGCGTGGCACGTTCAGCCGGCGCCATGCCGGCGGTGGGTTCATCCATCAGCAGCAGGCGCGGCGCGCCAGCAAGCGCGATGGCCAATTCCACGCGTTTCACATCGCCATAAGCCAGCGCCCCCATGGGCCGATCCGCGGCTTCCGCCATGCCAACTTGCGCAAGCAGGCCAAGCGCCTCATCACGGTACAGCGCACTGCTGCGTGCCAGTATGTCGCGCGTCCGCCCGGCATGGGCAATCAGCGCCATTTGCAGATTTTCCAGCACTGACATGGAAAGAAAGGTTTGCGCCACCTGAAAGCTGCGCCCGACGCCCAGGCGGCAAATGGCGCGCGGCGGCATGCCGATGATATCCTGCCCGGCCAGCATCACGCGCCCGCTATCGGGGCGCAATTGCCCACCCACCATATTGAAGCTGGTGGATTTCCCCGCGCCATTCGGGCCGATCATGGCGAGCATCTCCCCCGCTGCCAGGGAGAAACTCACATTACGCGCCGCCACCACGCCGCCGAAATTCTTGTTGAGATTTTCCACCAGCAGCAGCGTCATGGTGCGCCACCCGCAAACCGTGTGCGCAGCGCTGCATAAGCCCCACCAAGCCCGCGCGGAAAGATCAGCACCAGCGCAATAATGGAAGCCCCCAGCAAAAAACGCCAATGATCGGTAAGCGGCATGAAGACATCCTTGATGCTGTGAAACGCCGCCGCCCCTAGCACCGGCCCCATCACGGTTTGCATGCCACCCAGCAGGATCATCGCGAGGAAATCCACCGACAACGGAATACCAAGCAAGGTCGGATCAATCGAACCTTTCGAAAATGCGTAAAGCCCACCGGCAAGCCCCGCCGCGGCACCCGCGATGGTAAAACCAAGCCAGCGATGCGCGCGCACATCAATCCCAATAGCTTCGGCACGCGGCGCAGAGTCGCGCGCGGCACGCAGGCTTGCGCCAAACGGCGCATAAATCACATGGCGCAGAGCGAAAATCCCGAGCACTGCCGCGACCAGCACCAGGTAATGATAGGCGCTGCGCGATGCCGCCCAGGCTGAGGGCCAAACGCCGACAATGCCATTATCGCCGCCCGTGACCTCCACCCATTGAAAGCAGACCGCATAAGCAATTTGCGCAAAAGCCAGCGTCAGCATCGCCAGATAGATGCCCTGCAAACGCACTATAAAAAACCCAAACAAAGCCGCGAAGAAAGCGCCAGCCAGGGGTGCCGCGATCAAGGCAGGTTCCATTGGCATGCCAAGCCTTGTCACCAATAACCCGCTTGCATAAGCGCCAAGGCCGAAATAGGCAGCATGGCCGAAGCTCACGATGCCGCCATTGCCCACCAGGAAATTCAGCGAAAACGCCGCAAGTGCGAAGATCAGCACCTCGGTCGCAACCTTGATCGCGTAAGTATCGCCAAAAATCGGCACCGAAGCCGCCACCAGTACCGCCAAAACCAAAAGCGCTTTCTCGGCAGTAGCAAAACTGCGCGGCTGCATAATGCCCTCAGGCAACCCGCCATGCCCCGTGGTGCTCTCCGGCCGGCCCAGCAGGCCCCAGGGCTTCACCACCAGCACCAGCGCCATCAGCAGGAACACCAGCACCAGTGTGATCTTCGGGAATATCAGCACACCAAACGCCTGCAATTGCCCAATCAGCAGCGCCGCCAAAAACGCGCCACCGATGGAGCCCATGCCGCCAATCACCGTGACGACAAAAGCCTCGGTAATGATGGAAAGATCCATTTGCGCGGAAGCGGAAACGCGGGGGATCTGCAAGGCACCACCCAGCCCCGCGAGGAAGGCACCCAGAAACAGCGTCCCGGTAAAGAGCAAGGCCTGATTGACACCAAGCGCGCCCACCATGTCACGGTCCCGCGTTGCGGCGCGGAGCAATATCCCAAAGCGTGTTTTGTGCATCAACAGCCAAAGCAAGCCCAAAACCACCGGCCCGGCGGCGATCAGGAAAAGCTCATAGGCCGGAAAGCGTTGATCCAAAATCATCACACCATGGCGCAGCCCCGGCGCGCGCGGCCCGGCAATATCCATCGGCCCCCAGATATGCAGCACCGCATCCTGCACCATCAGCACCACGCCGAAGGTCGCCAGCAATTGAAATAGCTCCGGCACCTGATAAATCCGGCGCAGCAGCAGGATTTCCATCGCCACACCCAGCACGCCCACCACAGTGGCGGAAATCAGCACACCGGCGAAAAACATCGTTGGTGATCGTTCAATTTGCAACAGCCAGGGCACGATCGTCACCGCCATGTAGGCGCCGAACATGTAGAACGACCCATGCGCGAAATTGACGATGCGCGTCACGCCAAAGACAAGCGTAAGACCCGAGGCAATGATAAAAAGCGATGATGCGCTGGCCAGGCCCGATAGGCACTGGACCAGCAGAAAGCTGAATTCCACGCTCAGGCCCGGCGCGCGGCCCGTACTTCTTCTTCGGGGAACATGTAATCCGCGCCATCAGCATAACGCGCATTGCGCATGGTGCCCTGCCCATTGCGCTGCGTGGTTTCACCAACCCAGGTACCCATGCTGCCCTGCTGGTCAATGCCGCGCATGGTGACATTGCCAACCACGGTTTCAGTGCGCAGATCGCGCAGCGTATCCACCAAAACCTCATTATCCAGGCTATTGGCGCGGTTCAGCATATTGGCCAGCACCTGCACCGTAACATAACCAAGCAGGCTGCCCTTGCGCGGCGTGTCATTGAAACGTGCGCGATAGGCTTCAACAAAAGCGCGATGTTCGGCGCCTTCCACCTGTTCCCAGGGATAGCCCGTCACCACCCAACCTTCCGGTGTTTCATCGCCCAGCGGGATCATGTATTCCGGTTCACCGGTCAGTAGGGAAAGCACGAAGCGGCGTTCGAACAATCCGCGCGTATTGCCTTCCCGCACAAAGGCGGTCAGGTCCGGGCCAAACAGCACATTGAAAATCGCATCGGGCCGTGCCTGCGCCAAAGCACCCACCGTCGCCCCCGCATCCACGCGGCCGAGTGCTGGATATTGTTCGGCGATGATTTCCGCACCCGGAATGGCGCCGCCGATCAGTCGCTTGAAATTTGCCGCCGCCGATTGGCCATATTCATAATTCGGCGCCACAATCGCCCAACGCCTTTGCGTCCTGCCGCGCGCAGCTTCCACCAGCATGCGCGTTTGCATGAAGGTGGAAGGGCGCAGCCGCCAGGTGTAGCGATTGCCCTGCGCCATGGTGATCGCATCGCTCAGCGGTTCCGTTGCGAAGAACAGCCGCTTGCGCTGATTGGCGAAATCCGCCACCGCTAGCCCGACATTGGACAGAAACGTACCGGCGATGAAGGCAACATTTTCGCGCGTCAGCAATTCCTCCGCCACGCGCACCGCGTCACCAGGTGTGGCGCCATCATCGCGGAAGATGAATTCCAGCCGCCGCCCGCCCATGACCCCGCCGGCAGCATTGATCTGCTCTGCGGCCATTTGCATGGCGTTGCGATAGGGGATGCAGAAGGCCGCCATGCGGCTATAGGAATTCAGCTCCCCAATGCGGATCGGCGCGCCCTGCGCCGCCGCACCGCGCCCTGCTGCCGCCACCGCCAAGCCGGCCCCGCCAGCCAGAAGCGCCCGACGCCCGAGAGAAATGCTACCCATGACAAGCCTCTGCTGTCCTTTGTCGCCTAAAGAATGGCGATGGCGGGGGCGCTGGTCCAGGGTCTGACGCCGACTTGTTTTGAGGGATTAGATTCCGTCTAGCCGGGCGCCGCCGCCTCGGCTAAAAGCCCGCCACCATGATTACCGTCCTGCTCGTCCTGCATCTTTTCGTGACCCTCGCGCTGATCGGCGTCGTCCTGCTCCAACGGAGTGAGGGTGGCGGGCTTGGCGTGGGCTCCTCCCAGGGCATGGGGTCCTTCATGGGCGGGCGCGGCACGGCCAAT
>JADCFP010000063.1 GCA_020249465.1 Roseomonas sp.
GTTTACTTCGGTGGAAAAGCACAATCTTCAGGATCTCCTCGATAGGCCCAGTTTCGTGCAGATGAGGGAAATTCTCCCACTGCTTGAACACGGTGACCCGGGGCCTATCGGCAACTATCTGCGTGAGCGGGAGCGGCGCGAAGTAGAGGTCCTCCAGATCCAAGAGCTATGGCAGCCTGCGCCGTTCCCCTTCGAAAGGCCCGTGTCTGGATGACTGCTTGTGACGAATTGTCGTTTCTTGCCGTTAGTATGCTGGCTGGCTTCGGGCGTCAGCCGCGCTGCCGAATGTGATGACACATACTGCTGCTAAATCTTACGGAGGCCCTAAACATGTCGCGAGCGAAATCTCTGGATCGCGGGGCATGTTGTGCCGGCGGTGGAGGGCCTGCATGTGCTCCGCAGTTGGACCGGCATGAATGTGCATATTGATCGCGCGCCAATCCTGGGTGAGGTGCCGGGCATGCCGGGCTTCTTCGCCGCCGTGACATCCAACGGCTATACGCTTGGGCCGATTGCCGGGCGCATGACAGCAGATGCGGTGCTCGGCTTGCAGCAACCTGATCAGGCTTTTTCAGCGGCGCGGTTCGGCGCGTGATGTCGCGCGGTAGCGCTTGAGGCGTAAGGCGCCCCAGGCTCACCCCTCAGCCTTCGCCACCACCACCATGGCCGGCTTCAGCAGCCGGCCATTCAGCGTCCAGGCCGAAGTCCAGCCATGCAGCACCGTCCCCGGCGCCACGCCTTCCGGCGCGGGCTGTTCGGCCATCGCCTGGTGCTTTTCCGGATCAAAGGGCTGGCCCTTGGGGTCGTGGCGCTGCACGCCATTGCGTTCCAGGATACCCAGGAAGGACCGCTCCACCCCTTCAAACCCGGCGCGGAGCTTGGTCAGCAGATCGGGCTCATCTTCCGCAGCCGGCGGCAAGGCTTCGATGCCGCGGCGAAGGTTTTCAGCCGCTTCCACCACATCACTCGCGAATTTCTGCGTAGCATAGGCGCGCGCATCGGCGACTTCGCGCTGGGTGCGGCTGCGCAGGTTTTGCATTTCGGCTTCGGAGCGGAGCCATTTGTCGCGCAAAGCCTCCATTTCCTGCGCCAGCATGACAAGGCGTTCCTCGGCGGTCATCGCCGGGGCTTCGGGGGCGGGTTCTTGCGCCGCCGTTTCGGGGGCGTTGGGGTCGTTCGTCTCGGTCATCTTGGTATCGCGTGGTTACTCGCGGGAGGGATCGGCGAAATCGCCGGGGACAGACCCATCACCTAGGCGCCCTCGGCCCCAAGAACAAGCGCCCTTCCGCTTCGCCCCGCCCGCGCCTACACCCCCTTCCATGCTGCGTTCCGTGCTGACCGTTGGAAGCTGGACCATGGCGAGCCGTATTCTCGGCTTCGCCCGAGACATGCTGATCGCTTCCCGCCTTGGGGCGGGGCCGGTGGCGGATGCGTTTTTTGTGGCACTGAAGCTGCCCAATCTGTTCCGGCGCCTGTTTGGTGAGGGCGCCTTCAACGCTGCCTTTGTGCCCGCCTTTGCCGGCATTCTGGCCGCCGAGGGTCGCGCCGCCGCGCGTGACATGGCGGAACGCATGGGCACGCTCATGATGCTGTGGCTATCGCTGCTGACGCTGATTGCGCTGATTTTCATGCCGCAGGTGATCGGCGTGCTGGCGCCTGGCTTTGCGAGCGATCCGGGCAAGTTTGCGCTGGCGGTGGAACTGACGCGCATCACGTTTTTCTACATGCCGCTAATCTGCCTGACAGCGCTGATTTCTGGCGTGCTGAATAGCCTGGACCGCTTCGCCGCCGCTGCTGCCGCGCCGGTATTTTTCAACCTTTTGTTGATGGCGGCCCTGATCGGCCTCACGCCCTATCTGCCCACACCCGGCCATGCCCTGGCTTGGGGGGTTTTTGCTGCCGGTGTCGCGCAGCTTGCCATGGTCTGGGTCGCGGCGCGGCAGGCGGGGATGACGCTGCGCCTTTACCGCCCCCCGGCGCTCACACCACCCATTCGGCAGGTACTGCGCCGTATGGTGCCAGGTGTGCTCGGGGCCGGGGTTACGCAGATCAATCTGGCGGTGGATGTGATCATCGCGTCCTTCCTCGTGAGTGGCTCTGTCTCCTACCTCTATTACGCGGATCGCGTGGCACAATTGCCGCTTGGGGTCATTGGCGCGGCCCTTGGTACGGCGCTGTTGCCCTTGCTCGCGCGGCATTTGCGCCTGGGCGAGAAACTGGCGGCGCATCGCGCGCTCAATCGCGGCATTGAATTGGCAGTGCTGCTGACGCTGCCTTGCGCGGCGGGCCTGGCAGTTGCGGCGGGGCCGATCACCGCGGCCCTGTTTCAGCGCGGCGCCTTTGATGCGGCGGCGAGTGCGGCTTCGGCTTCAGCCCTGGTGGCCTATGCCGTCGGGTTGCCCGCCTTTGTGCTGGTCAAGGTTTTTGCGCCAGCGTTTTTCGCGCGCGGCGATACCTCGGCCCCGGTGCGGATCGGGATACTGTCCGTCGCGGTCAATCTGGCGCTGAACCTCGCTTTCATGAATGTGCTGGGTCATGTCGGGGTGGCTTTGGCCACCAGTATCGCGGCCTGGGTGAATGGCGGCTTGCTTGCCTGGCTTTTGGTGCGGCGCGGGCATTTGGTGCTGGACCGGCGCTGCCGGCGCGTGCTGCCGCGGCTGGTGCTGGCGAGTGCCATGATGGCTGCGGCCGTATTCGCCCTTGGCTTGGTCCTGCCTGGGCTCGGCAATGTACTGCGCGCTGGCCTGATGATCCTGGTCGGCATGGCGGCCTTCACGCTCGCCGGCATGGCGCTTGGCGCCTTCCATCCGCGCGATGTGCTGCGCCAATTGCGCCGCCGCGCCCCCCGTGGCGCAAGCGCTGGCAATCCTGCATGATACCCCTGACTCTGGGGGGATAGGCGCATGGATGCGGCCAGACGGCAGGTGGTACTGATCAATGCCGCGCATAGTTTCACCCATTACAGCCTGCTGATCCTGGCAACCGCCGTGCTTGCCATGGTGCAGCAGGATACGGGGATTTTTGGCGCGGATTACGGGCCGATCCTCGCACTCGGCACCACCATGTTCGTCATTTACGGGCTTTGCGCCCTGCCGATGGGCTGGCTTGCGGATCGCTTCGGGCGGCGCTTTTTGATGGTGGCCTTCTTCATGGGCTCGGGCGCTTTCATGGTGGCGGCGGGCTTCGCGCCTTCACCCATGATGCTTGCGATTACCCTTGGCGCCATGGGCGCCTTTGTGGCGATTTATCACCCGATTGGCACCGCGATTTTGGTGGAAGCGGCTGGCGAAAAAGTGGGCCGCGCCATGGGCATCAATGGTGTTTTCGGCAATCTGGGTGTGGCAACCGCGCCTGTGTTGACGGCCTTCATCGCCGCCCAAGGCGGCTGGCGCTGGGCCTTCATCATCCCTGGCATCGCCTGCATCATTGCCGGGTTTTTCTACTGGCGCGAACCGCCCTTTGATTCGGCGCGCATCCAGGCCGGCGGCAAGCCCTTTCCCGAGATCCCCGCCGCGCTGGTCCGCCGCGCGGTGATCATTCTGTTGGCCATCGCAACCGTCTCGGGCCTGGTGTTCAACGCCTATACGCTCCTGATCCCGAAGCTGATGCAGGAACGCCTGGCGGGTAGCCCGGAATTGCTGCCGATTGTAGGGCTGCTGTCCTTCCTCGCCACCATTTGCGGCGGTGTCGCGCAATTCAGCGTGGGGCGCATGATTGACCGCCACACGCTCAAGACCGTGTTCATGCCGCTGGCGGTGCTGGTGGTGCCGGGATTGTTTGCGCTCGCTTTTCTGGATGGCTGGGTGGTGCTGCCGGTGGCAGGGCTGGTCGCGGCCTGCATCTTCGGGCAGGTGACGGTGAATGAGACAATGACCGCGCGTTATGTCGCGCCCGCCCTGCGCGCAAAGCTCTATTCCATTCGCTTCACGGTCGGGTTTTTGGGTGCGGCGATTGCCTCTCCGCTCATTGGCTTTTTGCATGAAGCGACGGGATCACTCGCACTTTCCATGCTGGTGCTGGGCGCGGTTGCCTGTGTGACCCTCGCCTGCGCCATGCTGTTTCCGAACCGCAAGGAAGAATTGCAGCCGGAATTATGGGGAAAGACGTGATTGGCTTTGAAGGATGATGCGGGCATCGCCACACCAGCCTTCAAAGCGGGCAGAGGAAGAACCGCCATGAAGAATACCTCGCGCCGGGTGCTGCTCGGCTCCGCGCTTGCCTTGCCTTTCATCGGCCGCGCCAAGGCGCAAGCCCCTTGGCCCGATCGGCCAGTGCGCATCATCATCCCCTTTGGCGCGGGCGGGCCGATTGATCTGGTGGGCCGCTTGCTGGCCGAACATCTCAAGGAAAGGCTTGGCCAGCCCTTCATCATCGAAAACCGCCCAGGGGCGGGCGGCAGCATCGGGATTCATACCGTGGTGCAATCGCCGCCCGATGGTACTGCCTTTGTGCTGACAAGCGCTTCACTGGCCAGCGTGCCGGCGCTTTACCCCAATCGCGGACTTGATCCGCGTACCGCCTTGGCCCCCGTTAGCCTGGTCGCGGATATTCCAACCGCCATGGTGGTGCGCACGGCATCACCGTATCAAAACGTGCAGGATGTGGTGAATGCGGCCCGCGCCGCACCTGGCCGGCTGACCTATGGCAGCGGTGGGGTTGGGTCTTCCAACCATCTTTCGGGCGCGCTGTTTGCCCTCGCCGCCAATCTTGATCTCACGCATGTCTCGTATCGCGGCGCGGCGCCGGCCATGACAGCGCTTTACGCTGGTGAAATAGACATGGTTTTCGCGAGCACCGTGGAAACCCTCCCGCATGTGCAAGGTGGCCGCGCAAGGCTTTTGGGCGTGGCGGGGCCGCGGCGCCTGCCGGCCCTGCCGGATACGCCGGCCATCAATGAAACCGTGCCTGGCTATGTTGCGCTGAATTGGTATGCCATCGCCGCACCGCGCGCGACACCGCCCGCCATCATCGCCCGCATGGCGGAAACCTTGGGCAGCATTCGTGACCTGCCCGATGTGCGCACGCGCTTCGCCGCTGCGGGCACGACACCTTTGCTGACTGGCCCGGCGGAATTGGCCGCGCTGCTGGAATCCGATGTACCGCAATGGCAGCGCGTGGTGGCGGCGACAGGGATCAAGGTGGAATGAGATGCTTCTTGCCCCATCACAAAACTCTGATTTATCCTTCAACTGAAAACGAAAACATCCCGCGCCCCTTCGCGCGGATGGGAAGGATCAGCGCATGAGCCATTCCGCCTTCAAAGCCGCACGGGATTTCCTGCTGGCGCAACGTGGCGATTACGCCACGGCCTATCGCGATTTCCGCTGGCCGGCGCTGGATCATTTCAACTGGGCGCTTGACTGGTTTGACGCGGAATTGGCGCAAGGCGCGCATGGCGCGCGCCCCGCACTGCGCATTGTTGGCGATGGCGCAGCCGAGCGCAGCTTTGCTGAGCTTTCGGCGGCGTCCAACCGTGTCGCCAATGGGTTGCGTGCGCTTGGCGTCAAGCGCGGCGATCGCATTCTGCTCATGCTCGGCAATGTCGTGCCGCTTTGGGAAGTGATGCTGGCGGCGATGAAATTGGGCGCCGTGGTGATCCCCGCCACCACCTTGCTCGCCGGCGCTGATCTGAAGGACAGGTTTGATCGCGGGCGCGCGCGTTTCGTGGTGGCCAATGCCGCAGATGCACCGAAATTCGAAGGGCTGGAAGCGGGTGTGACGCGCATCGCGGTGGGCGTGGCGCCGGCAGGTTGGGTTGCCTATGAAAGCCTGCATCAGGGTGCCCCCAGCTTCACGCCGGATGGGCCGACCAGGGCCAGCGATCCCATGCTGCTTTATTTCACCTCAGGCACCACGGCCAAGCCGAAGCTTGTTCTGCATAGTCATCAATCCTATCCGGTGGGGCATCTTTCCACGATGTTCGTACTCGGCCTGCAGCCGGGCGATCTGCATTTGAATATTTCCTCGCCTGGCTGGGCGAAGCATGCCTGGTCCTGCATTTTTGCGCCCTGGATTGCGGGGGCGGCAGTCTTCATCGCCAATCAGCCGCGCTTCAATGCGCGCGGCATGCTGGATGCGATTGCCGCTAATGGGGTGACAACGCTCTGCGCCCCGCCCACCGTCTGGCGCATGTTCGTCCAGGAAGACATGAAATCCATCCGCACGTCACTCCGCGAAGTGGCCGGCGCGGGGGAACCGCTCAATCCCGAAATCATCGAACAGGTGCGCGACGCCTGGGGCCTCACGATCCGCGACTTCTTCGGGCAGACGGAAACCACGGCGCAGATCGGCAATCCGCCGGGGATGGCGTTGAAGGAAGGCTCCATGGGCAAGCCGCTGCCGGGTTATCGGATTGTGCTGCTCGACCCCGATGACAAGCCGGCCGAGGAAGGTGAGGTCTGCATCGCGCTCAACCCTGCGCCGACCGGGCTGATGATGGGCTATCAGGCCGATGATGGCAGCACCCTGCCGGCGGGCGAGGCTTTCTATCGCACCGGCGATGTCGCCCAGCGGGATCAGGATGGCTACCTGACCTATGTCGGGCGGGCGGATGATGTCTTCAAAGCCTCAGACTATCGGATTTCGCCCTTTGAATTGGAAAGCGTGCTGATCGAGCATGAGGCGGTGGCGGAAGCCGCTGTGGTGCCGGCACCGGACGCCATGCGCATGGCGGTGCCCAAGGCCTTTATTGCGCTGGCACCCGGGGCGGTGGCGAACCCGGCCACCATGCTGTCCATCTTCCAACATCTGCGCGGGCGGCTTTCCGCCTTCAAGCGCGTGCGGCGCCCGGAAGTGCATGAGCTGCCCAAGACGATTTCCGGCAAGATTCGCCGCGTGGAACTCCGCCGATTGGAAGAAAAGCGCTTCGCCGCCGGCACCAGGCCAGAAGGCGAGTATCGGGAGGAGGATTTCCCGGAACTCCGCCATTCCTGAACAAGCCCCCGCTTGCCCCCGCGCCCCAGCGGGGGTTTATTGGGGTGAATCCCGGAGATACCCCGATGAATGAGATCAATGTGCCGCGCCCGAATAATCTGGACGCGTTCTGGATGCCCTATTCGGACAATAAGTATTTCAAGGACCGTCCGCGCATGCTCGCCCGGGCCGAGGGCATGCATTACTACACGCCGGAGGGGCGGGAGATTCTGGATGGTACCTCCGGCCTTTGGTGCTGCAATGCCGGGCATGGCCGGCAGGAGATTGTGGAGGCCATCCAAAAACAGGCCGCGATCATGGATTTCGCGCCCGCCTTCCAGCTTGGCCACCCCATCGCCTTTGAAGCCGCTTCGCGCGTGGCCGATATGACGCCTGAGGGGCTGGACCGCGTCTTCTTCACCAATTCAGGCAGCGAAGCCGCCGATACGGCGCTAAAAATCGCGCTCGCCTATCACAAGGCGCGCGGCGAAAGCTCTCGCGTGCGGTTGATCGGGCGCGAACGCGGCTATCATGGCGTGGGCTTTGGCGGCATGTCGGTGGGCGGCATTGGGCCCAATCGCAAGCAATTCGGCGCGCTGCTGCCTTATGTGGACCATCTGCCGCATACGCATCTGCCGGCCAAGAACGCATATTGCCGGGGTGAACCGCCGCATGGCGCCGAGCTGGCTGATGTGCTGGAAAACCTGGTGGCACTGCATGGCGCCGAGACCATTGCCGCCGTCATGGTGGAACCTGTGGCGGGGTCAACCGGCGTGCTGGTGCCGCCTGTGGGCTACCTGAAGCGGCTGCGCGATATCTGCACCAAGCATGGCATTCTGCTGATTTTTGACGAGGTCATCACCGGGTTTGGCCGGCTTGGCGCCAATTTCGGTGCGGAACGCCTCGGCGTGACGCCCGATATCATGACCATGGCGAAGGGGCTGACGAACGCCGCAGTCCCCATGGGGGCGGTGGCGGTCAAGAACGACATCTATGATGCCATCGTGACGGGTACGAGCGCGGGTATCGAATTCTTCCATGGCTATACCTATTCCGGGCACCCGCTGGCCGCCGCGGCGGCCATTGCCACGCTTGAACTTCATCGCGCCGAGGATTTGCCAGGCCGCGCCCGCGCGTTGGAGCCCTATTGGCAGGATGCGGTGCATTCGCTGAAGGGTCTGCCCAATGTCATTGATATCCGCGATGTCGGGCTGATTGGCGCGGTGGAATTGGCGCCGCGCCCCAGCAAGCCGACACAGCGCGCCTTGGATGTCTTCCGCCGCTGCTTTGATGAGGGCGTGCTGATCCGCGTGACAGCCGATATCATTGCCATGTCGCCGCCGCTGATTTGCGAAAAGCCGCATGTGGACCGGCTGATCAATACGCTTTCTGATGCCATCATGGCGGAAGCGGCCTAACTCCCTCACCGGGCAGGGTGACCTCTGCCCGGCTTCGCCCCATATAAGGCGCCAAACCTTGCTGATGGAGAAACCCAGGTGAGCGATACTGCCCGCGCGCCCGTGCCCGTGACCGTGCTGACCGGCTATCTTGGTGCCGGCAAAACCACGCTGCTGAACCGCATCCTGACCGAAAATCACGGCCAGAAATTCGCGGTCGTGATCAATGAATTCGGCGAATTGGGCGTGGATAACGACCTGGTCGTGGATGCCGATGAAGAAGTGTTTGAGATGAACAATGGCTGCATCTGCTGCACGGTACGCGGTGATCTGATCCGTATCCTGAGCGGGCTGATGAAGCGGCGTGATAAGTTCGATGGCATCATAGTGGAGACCACGGGTCTCGCGGACCCGGCCCCGGTGGCGCAGACCTTTTTCGTTGATGATGATGTGAAGCGCGCGACGAAGCTGGATGCCATTGTCACCGTCGTGGATGCCAAGCATTTGCCGGCGCGGCTTGCGGATTCTGCCGAAGCGCAGGAACAGATCGCCTTCGCGGACATTATCGTGCTGAACAAGATGGATCTGGTGAGCGAGGCCGAAGCGGCGGAAGTGGAAAAGCGCATCCGCGCCATCAACCCCTATGCCGAAATTCGCCGCGCTACGAAATCCGATGTGCCGATCAGCGCCGTGATCGGGCGTGATGCCTTCAACCTGGAACGCATTCTGGAACGCGAACCGGAATTCCTCTCGGGCGAGGATGATCACGAACATGATTCGGAAGTGAACAGCGTTTCCTTCGAAGTGGATCGCCCGATTGATGCGGAGCGTTTCAATGCCTGGATCACGCAGGTGCTGTCCAGCAAGGGGCAGGATTTGCTGCGCACCAAAGGCATTTTGGCTTATGAGGGCGATGATCGCCGCTTCGCTTTCCAGGCGGTACATATGATCGCCGATGGTGATTTCATCGGCCCCTGGAAGGAAGGCGATCCGCGCCGTTCAAAGCTGGTTTTCATTGGGCGCGATCTCAATCGCCCCTGGCTGCGCCGCGGTTTTGAAGCCTGCCAGGCCGGTGAGGATGAGGCGAAGATCAATGCCGAAATCGCCCGTTGGAGCCCGCCCGAAGCATGAGTGGTGCGGATTATCTGCTGGATAGCCGGGGCGTTTCGCAAGACCTCGGCGCCTGGGTGGCAGGGCTTGCTTTCGGGCATGAGGGCCGCACGTGCAGCTTTGGCACCAGCGATGGCGTATTGCATCAGGCAAAGCTTGCTGCCCCGCAAGATACCTGGGCGCGGCATGAAGCGCATCAGGGCGCGGTGCTGGCGCTTTGCGCCGATGCCAAGGATGGCGTGATTTCCGGCGGCGATGATGGGCGGCTGATGCGCCTTGGCGCGGATGGCACGCCCACTGAATTGGCGCGTTATGGCAGCCGTTGGGTCGAGCATGTCGCAGCCCATGAAAGCGGGCTGCGCGCTGCCGTGGTCGGCAAGGCCGTGCATTTGCTGGATGGCGCGGGGGCTGCGATCAAATCACTCGCGCATCCAACATCGGTCACGGGCATTGCCTTTGATGGCAAGGGCAAGCGCATCGCGGCCAGCCATTACAATGGCGCCTCGCTTTGGTTTGTTGCGGCGAAGGAAGACAAGCCCCGCGCGCTGGAATGGAAGGGCAGCCATACGGGCATTATTTTCAGCCCGGATGGGACGCATGTTGTGACCTCCATGCAGGAGAATACGTTGCATGGTTGGCGGCTCGCGGATGGGCAGCATATGCGCATGGCGGGCTATCCGGCGAAGACCAAATCGCTGTCCTTCACTTCCAAGGGGCGGTGGCTTGCGACCTCGGGCGCGGATTGCGTGGTGTTGTGGCCGTTTTTTGGCGGCGGGCCCATGGGCAAGGCACCGACAGAACTCGCGGGCGGTGATCAGGCGCTATGCAGCGCAGTCGCCTGCCATCCGCAGCAGGAAGTGGTGGCGGCTGGTTTCAATGACGGGCTGGTGCTGATTGCCGAGGTTGCCAGCGGGCGCATTGTGCCCGTGGCCGCGCCTGGGCGCGGCGCGGTTTCCGCCCTCGCCTGGAGCGATTCCGGCACGCATCTTGGCATCGGCACGGAAGAAGGTTTCGCCGGCCTCGTGGATCTTTCGCGCCGCTGAAAGCCGGGGCTGGAAAAGCCCCGCGACCCTGTGCTTGAGTGCGCGCTTCTTGAGACCGGAGAAGCACCATGGCCGCACGTGATGATGAGGATGAGGATTTCGATCTGGGCATCAGCCTGGAATCGGTGGCCGCCATTGTGGATGCGGCGCGCGCTGTCCAGGAAGGTGAGGAAAGCGGCGCCATCTCCCGCGCGGATGAGGATGAGGAAGGCCTCGACGCCGAAGATGATGAAAACATGGATGAGGATGCGCTGCGCGCCTTCATCGGCGAATTGAATGAGGATGAACAGGCTTCCCTGATCGCGCTCGCCTGGATTGGCCGCGGCGATTATGAGGCCGATGATTGGGAAGAAGCGCGCAACCTGGCGCGGGAACGCAATATGCGTGACCCGGCGACCTATTTGCTTGGGATCGAAATGCTCGGCGACATGCTGGAAGAAGGGTTGGAAGCGCTCGGGCTATCGCTGGATGAGGTGGAAGGCTGAAGCCAGCTTCACCGCCGCCCACCCCCCAAAATCCCGCCAAGGCCGCGCAGCACATCTTGCACCGGTGATGGCAAGGCAGGCACGCTTGGCCGAGGCGCCTCCTGCCCTGCTTCCGGTGCGGCGCGCGGTGTTGGTGCCGGACCATCTGCGCCAAGGCGCGCGATGCGCAGGGGCTCGGCGCAATCCGCTTCCGCATTGCGGCCCGCACCGCCCAGCAGATTGCCCAAAGGATCGGTTACCACTCGTCCGGTAAGCGTATCCGCCAGTAATCCAGCGGCGTTTTGGCCAAGCGCCGCACCGGGCGGCACGCCAAGGCGCGGCGCCGCCAGCGTGCCGCCCAGATTGACCGGCGCGCGCAGCGCAACACCCAAGACACGCAGATTGGTATTCAGCCGGCCATTCAGGCTTTCATCGCGCAGATTGATGCCGGCCTGCCCATTGATCTGACCAATGGCGCTATCCATGAAAAGCGCGCGGCTTTGCGCGATGCCCTGTTCCGCGCCAAAGGCCAGCGCCACGCAGCGCAGCTCCACCGCGCCCAGCCGTTGCGATGTGGGTGATATCAGCGCCAGCAAAGCGCCGAGTGCATCCAGGGCAGCGCCCTGTTCCAGCCGCGCATTGACCAGGGCCAGGCCCATATCGCCATTCAGGCTGGCGGCGATGGCGCGCGTTGTGGCGCCGGTGCCGCGCAGATCAGTGGCGATCTCGCCCCGCCCGCGCAGCCCCAGCCCATCCAGTGCACCACTCAGCGCCGCAAGTTCAAGCCCCGCGCCATCCGAACGCAGCCTGAGGCCGAATTGTGCCGGGTTGGCCGCGGCATTCACCGTGACCTGCCCGGAAAGCTGCCCGGCTGGGATGGTCAGGTTGAAGGGTGCCAGCGTCAGCGCGCCATTCCTAAGGCGAAGATTCGTCTGCACCGCCATTTGCGGCAGGCTGCTGGAAGTCACGCCGCGCAAGGCAAGCGCCAATTCCGCATCCAGCGCGTTCAGCGCTGCAACCGGGACTCCAATCTCGGGAATAACGCGCCCATCCCCTGCCGTGGGCGCGGGTGCCACAGGTGCCGGGCGCGCGGTGCTTGGTACGGGCGCTGCTGAAAGCCCATCCAAATCAAGCCGCGTCACATCAATCCGCCCGGTAAGGCTTGGCCGATCCGCAAGCGCCAAGGTCAGCGCCGCAGTGCCGACCAAGGCCGGGCTGGTGACTTGCAGGCGCGGCAGGCTGATATTCTGCGCATCGCGCCATTCCAGCCGCGCCGATCCGCGCAAGCCAGGTGGCAGGGCGGTAACGCCGGTCAGCCCGGCGGCATCTGGCGCATCCAAGGTCAGGTCGAATTGCACATCGGCCAAATCGCGCGGGCGCGCCACACGGCCTTGCAGCGTCAGGCTGGCAGCACCCGCCACAAGCCGCGCCTCGATAGGCAGCGGTGCTTGGGCGCCTTGCAGCAGCCTGCCGATCTCGCCCAGGCTTGCCTCAAGCCTTATCGCATTGCCGGCGCGGGTGAAGCTGCCGTTGAGCTTCGCCTCGCCTTCCGGCGGCGCGATCATGTCGAGTGCCTCAAGCCTGAGCCCCGGCAAAAGCCAGCCAAGATCACCCGCGCCGGCCTTGAAGGTCAGCGTGCCAAGCGGCGGCAGCTTGCCCGGCGCGCCGCCCAGCAAAGGCCCGGCTTGCCCGGCGAGCGTGAAGGTAATGCCCTGGTAGCGCCATTCGGCGGCCAAATCACTCGCGCGCGCAGTGCCGATATTGTGGATGGTGAGCGATGGGATTTCGATATCCCGCCCGTTACCGGGCAGGATCACATGCGCATCGCGCAGGCTAACCACGCCGATATGCGGCATGGCGCCCGCCTGCCGTGAAGGCGCGGGCGCGGCGCTAGCCTCACGCGCCGGTCTTGCGGCGGTAGGCAAGGCCCACAGCGCGGGATCGAGATTGAGCTTCAGCCCATCCGCTTCGATATGCGGGATTTCGATGCCGCCAGAAATCAGCGAGAAAAGCGAAACCGTCGCCGCCAACCTGGGTGCGACAAGGCCCGGCGTGGCGCCGCCCGGTGTGCTGAGCGCCACATCGCGGAGTTCAAGCTTGGGGATGAGGCCAAGAGCCAGATCAACGGCGCCAATCTCCGCGCGATAGCCGGTGGCGTTTTCAATCTCGGCCTTGATGCGCGGCGTGAAGCGGCCGGATTCCAAGGCAGCGCGTAGCGCGAAAACGCCGCCAAGCAGCACCACAAACAGCAGCGCAATTGCGCCCGCGACATAGCGCGGCCAGCGCCGGGCGGGCTTCAGCGCAGATGCCGACATGGCGGGGTCTTCGGGCGATCAAAGCCGAGCAAGCCGAAGGTTTCCTTCATATGCGCCGGCAAGGGGGCAGCCAGTTCCAGCATACCACCTTCCGGATGCGGCAGGCGCAAGGCGCGCGCATGCAGATGGAGCGTATTGCCGAAGCCTTCCAGATGCGCGGCCTGCCCGCCATATTTACCATCGCCCATGATCGGGCAGCGCAAGGCCTCGGCGCAATGCACACGTAGTTGATGGGTGCGGCCCGTGAGCGGGCGCAATTCCAGCATTGCTGCCTGACGCTGCGCTGAATCCACCACGCGATACAGCGTGACAGCGCGCGTGCCTTCACCATCCGCAACCCCGGCCACGCGTTCGCCGCGCTGCCCGCCAAGCTTCGCAAGCGGCAGGTCAATCCGGCCTTCCAGCGGATGCGGGCGGCCAATCACCACGGCCCAATAGGTTTTCTCGGCATCGCGGCCGCGAAAGGCCGCGGCCAATCGGGAAGCGGCGGCGGCGGTACGCCCCAGGATCAGAACGCCGGATGTGTCCTTGTCCAGCCGATGCACCAGGCGCGGGCGTTCTTCATAGCCAAAGCGGAGCGCATCCAGCATGCCATCCACATGCCGCGTAATCCCTGGCCCCCCCTGCACTGGCAGGCCCTGCGGCTTATCAATCGCGATCACGGAGGCATCGCGGTAGATCACCATGCGTTCAAGCGCGGCTGCATCCCGGTCTGACACCGGGCGGGCTGAAGGCGGTTTGGAGGCTTCAGCCGGCATGGGCGGGATGCGCAATTGCTGGCCGGGCTTGAGCCGCGCATTGGCTTCCACCCGCGCACCATCCAGCCGGATTTGCCCCGTGCGCAGCATTTTCTGCAGCGCACCCTGGGTCAGGTTCGGGTAGTGCCGATGAAACCAGCGATCAAGCCGGATATCGGCCTCGGCCGCGGTAATGGTGCGTTGGGTGACGGGCATGGCATTCCGTAACAGGCGGGGCGCCGTTCTGAAAGCGGCAAATGCAGCGCGCGATTTCGCTGGTTCCATCGCCCCTTCTTCTGCTTTAAGAAAAGCCAAAATTTGACCGGGGAGGGTTCCATGACCAAAGCTTCACAATTCCCAATCACGCGCCGCGCCCTTGGCGGGCTTGGCCTTGGCCTGGCCGCGACGGGGACTGCACGCGCGCAGGATATGGCCGGCAAGACCATTGAATGGATCATCCCCTTCGCGGTGGGTGGCGGTTCGGATGTCTGGGCGCGGTTTCATTTGCCGCTGTTGCAACGCCATATGCCGGGGAACCCGACCGTGGTGATCCGCAATGTCACCGGCGGCGGCAGCATCAATGGCGCCAATCAATTCGCGCAGCGCACACGGCCTGATGGGCTGACCATCCTTGGCACCAGTGGCTCGACGCAATTCCCCTTCCTGATGGGCGATCCGCGCGTGCGCTACGACTACCGCGCCTGGAGCGTGCTGATGGCGAGCCCGACCGGTGGTGTGCTTTATGTGCGCCCTGAATTGGGTGTGCGCGGCCCAGCTGATTTGCCCAAGCTGCAAGCGGCGCAGGGGCTGAAATTCGGCAGCCAGGGTCCGACCTCGCTTGATATCGTGCCGACCCTTGCCTTTGAATTGATGAACCTGAATGTGCAGATTGTTTTTGGCATGCAGGGCCGCGGCCAGGGGCGGCTTGCCTTTGAACGTGGTGAGACGCCGATCGATTATCAGACCTCTTCTGCCTATACGAGCCAGGTTCTGCCGTTGGTGCGTGAAGGCAAGGCCGTGCCGCTATTCTCCTATGGCATTCTGAATGCTGCGGGCGATATTGTGCGCGATCCGAATTTCCCGGATTTGCCGAGCTTCCCGGAATTCCTGAAGGCCGCCACCGGCAAGGACCCTTCCGGCCCGGCCTGGGATGCCTATCGCACCTTGTTCGTCGCGGGTTTTGCCGCGCAGAAATTCGTGGTCGTACCGAAGGAAACGCCGCGCGCTGTGCAAGACCTTTATCGCACCGCCTTCACGCGCATCTTTGCCGATCCGGAATATAAGGAAAAGCGCGGCACGGTGATTGGCGAGTATGATGAGGTTGTGGGCGAGGCCGCCGAGAAAGCCTATGCCGCCGGCACGGTGATCAGTGAAGCGACGCGCGAATGGATCAAGGAATGGTTACTGCGCCGTTTCAACCATCGTCTTGGCTGAGCAACGCAAAGGCAGCGCGGGAACAGGAGTAAGGTTGCATGCTTGACGCGCTGCTGATGGCGCTTACCGCGCTCGCGAGCCCTGAGCGCCTTGGCTATATGGCGCTTGGGGTCCTGATTGGTTACGCGATTGGCGTACTGCCCGCGCTTGGCGGCCTTGCCGGGCTTTCGCTGGTGATGCCCTTCATCTACGGGCTCGATCAGGTCTCCGCCCTTGCGATGCTGGTCGGTCTGGTCGCGGTGGCGGCGACAGCGGATACTTTCAGCTCCATCCTGATGGGCATACCAGGATCATCGGCCAGTCAGGCGACGGTCCTGGATGGCTTCCCCATGGCCCGACGAGGAGAGGCCGCGCGCGCCCTATCGGCATCCTTCCTCGCTTCCATGATCGGCGGCTTGATCGGCGCGGTGATTTTGACCGGCGCGGTGCTGATTGCGCGGCCCTTGATCTTGGCGCTGGGCACCGCCGAGTTGTTCATGCTGGCGCTGCTGGGGCTTTCCATGGTGGGCGTGCTGGCGGGCAAAAGCTTTGCAAAGGGCTTGATCGCTTGCGGCATGGGCTTGGCGCTTGGCACGGTCGGCACCGCGCCCGCTACGGCGGAATATCGGTTGGATTTCGGGCTGATCTATCTTTCGGATGGTCTTCCTTTGCCCGTGCTGGTGCTGGCGATTTTCGCGCTGCCGGAAATCATTGATCTGGCGCGCGGTGGTGGGACAATTTCGCGTACGGCGGAATTGGGCCGCGGCTGGTTTGATGGTGTGCGCGATATCATGCGCCATTGGTGGCTGCTGCTGCGCACATCTTCCATCGGGTCCGTGCTGGGCGCGATCCCTGGGCTTGGCGGCAGCGTGACCGATTGGATTGTCTATGGTCACGCCATCCAGACCGAAAAGAACGGCCAATTCGGCAAGGGTGATGTACGCGGCGTGATTGCCGTGGAGGCATCGAACAATGCGCGCGAAGGTGGTGCGCTGGTGCCGACCCTGTTCTTCGGCATTCCTTCATCGGGGTCCATGGCGGTGTTCCTGGGCGGCATGACGCTGCTTGGCATTGAAGCCGGTCCGGCGCTGGTGGGATCACGACTTGATCTGACCTATGCGATCATCTGGTCGCTGGCGATTGCCAATGTCATGGGCACCTTGCTGTGCTTCGCGACATCGCCCCTGATTGCGCGGCTGACGACGGTGCGCTTTGGGCTGCTGGCGCCTTTCATGATGATGGTCGTTTGCTTCGGCGCCTTCAACAATAATCGCGAATTGGCGGATTTGTTGCTGCTGCTGGGTGTGGGCCTGCTTGGCTTGCTGATGCGCCGCTTCGGCTGGCCGCGCCCGCCCTTCGTGGTTGGCTTTGTGCTGGCGCTGCCAATGGAAACCTATCTTTACCAGGCAGTGCAATTCTATGGCTGGGATTTCCTGACGCGGCCTGGCGTGATGATCATCGCCGCGCTGATCGTGGTGTTTGCCGGACTTGGCATCCGCAAGCGCCGCTTGGCGGATACGGAAGAAGATGGCGGCAGCACAGATACTGGCCGGCGCCAACCCCAGGCGATTTTCGCCGTGATCCCGGTGGCACTTTTCGCCGCGGTTTTCATTGATGCGATGCGCCACAGCTTCCTGGGCGCGGTCTTCCCCATGATGATTGCCGGCGCCATGCTGCTGATCAGCGTGCCCGTATTGTTGCGGCTGAATTTCGGGCGCGTCGGCGGTTCGCTGTTCCATGATGCGGAAGCCAAGGCAAAGCCCGAGGATGGCAGCTTCTGGGCACATCTTGGCTGGGTGATTGGGCTGGTCGGGCTTTCCGCCCTGGTTGGCTTCCTACTCGCCAATACGATCTTCTTCCTGTCCTTCCTGCGTTATGCGGCGGGCTGCACCTGGCGGATGACATTATTTTTAACTTCCATCGCAACCATTGGCCTGATTGTGGTGGCGCAATTGCTGACGCTGGATTTCCCGCAAGGGCTATTGCAGTATTTCTTCGACCTCCCCTGGCCCTTACGCTGACGGATAAGACTATGCAGAAAGCCATTCCCTGCACGCTGATGCGCGGCGGCACCAGCCGCGGCCCCTATTTCCTGCGCCATGATCTGCCCGAGGATCGGGAAGCGATGGGCCGCGTCTTGCTCGCCGCCATGGGATCACCCGATGCGCGGCAGATTGATGGGCTGGGTGGGGCGACGACGCTGACCAGCAAGGTTTGCATTGTCTCTCGTGCCGCGGCCGGTGACGCGCAGCAGGTGGATTATCTGTTCGCGCAGGTTTCCGTGGATCGCGCCTTTGTGGATTGGGGGCCGACGTGCGGGAATATGCTGGCGGGCGTTGGGCCTTTTGCGATTGAAAGCGGGCTGGTCCTAGCGGAAGAGGGCGAAACCCGCGTAATGATCCGCGCGGTGAATACGGGCGCGATGATCGAAGCCGTGGTGCAAACGCCAGGCAAGCGCGTGAATTATGAGGGCGATACCGCGATTGCCGGCGTGCCCGGCACGGCTGCCCCCATTGTGCTGAATTTCGCCGATGCGGTGGGCGGTGCCACCGGCAAGCTGATGCCAACCGGCAATGCGATTGATGTGATTGATGGCGTCGCAGTCACCTGCCTTGATATCTGCATGCCGGTGGTGATCGCGCGCGCGCGGGATTTCGGCAAAACCGCGCGTGAGACCGCCAAGGAATTGGATGCCGACAAGGACTTCATGGCACGGATTGAGGCCATTCGCCGCAAGGCGAGCCTTGCCATGGGCATGGGCGATGCCGAAGGCCGCGTCATTCCGAAATTCGCCATTATCGCGGAACCGGCTGGTGGGCAGGGCGGTGTCGCGGCGCGGTATTTCACGCCACTCGCCTGCCATGAGGCGATGGCGGTGACGGGCGGGATTTGCATCGCAAGTGCTTGCGTGCTGCCGGGCACGGTGGCGGAAGGTGTGGCGCAAATCACCGGCGCGGATCGGGAGACGATTGTGCTGGAACACCCAACCGGCAGCATGGAAGCGGTGATCACCACGCGGCGCGCGGCGGATGGATCGCGCGAGGTGATTTCGGGTGGCACGCTGCGGACCGCGCGCCGCCTGATGGCGGGCGAGGTTTATGTCCCCGCCCGCGCTTGGGGTTAGGCCATTCATGGTGTGATCCGCCAAACGGACCACACCATGACTCATTTTTTGCGCGGCTGATTCACGGCTTCGGCCTTCAGCCTCCGCCGATCAGGCACTTGGTATTTGCGCGGCTGATTCACGGCTTCGGCCTTCAGCCTCCGCCGATCAGGCACTTGGTATTTGCGCGGCTGATTCACGGCTTCGGCCTTCAGCCTCCGCCGATCAGACGCGCACCGCCATCCCGCGCATAAAGGTCTCCCGGAAGCGGATCGGGTCGCGGTCCGTTTGCGTTTTGCCGGGTTCATTATCAATCCGCGCGCCGATCACATGCGGGCCATCGGTGGCAAGGGCGCGGTCAATCAGCGCATCGAACTCTGCCTCATCCGCCGCCCAATGGGCGGAGGCAATGCCAGAGGCACGCGCAATCGCCACCAGATCGGTGCCGGCTTTTGCTGCCGGTGTGCCCTGGCCGCCGGTGATCTGATAAATGCCATTGTCCCAGATGATCACAATCAGATTCTTCGGCGCCTGCGCGGCAATGGTGGAAAGGCAGCCAAGCTGCATCAGCAGTGATCCATCGCCTTCCAGTGCGAAAACGCGCCGTTCCGGCTGAGCAATGGCAACCCCCATGGCAATCGGTGCGGCCAATCCCATGCTGCCCAGCATGTAGAAATTCTCGGCGCGATGGCCGGCGGCCCATAAATCCCAGTTGGAATTGCCAATGCCGCCAATCACGGCTTCCTGCTTCGTCAGCTTGCCCACCACGCGCCTGGTCAGCGCCGCGCGGTTCATCACCTGCGTATTGCGACGGTCTTCCATTATTTGCGCCCCCCGGTCAGCAGCGGTGAGAGGATCAGGCAGGCCGGCCAACGTGTGGCAAAGGCCTGGCGCATGGTGCGGTCCGCGATGAAGGCGGCCTCATCCATGCGGGACAGGGTGTGGTGTTCAATGCCCATGCTGTCCAGAATCGGGCGCATGGTGCGGCAGACAATTGCCTGGCCGGGATTGAATTCACCCAGCGTGCCGCGTTCGCTCACCATCATCAGCACCGGGATTTGGCTGGCCACAACAAGGGAAGCGAGAACATTCGGCAGCGTCGCAAAACCCGATGTCTGCATCAGCACAATGCCGCGCATGCCGGCCATGGTGGCGCCGGCGACAATGCCAATGGCTTCTTCCTCTCGCGCGGCGGCGAAGGTGGTGAAGAAGGGATCGGCATGGCAGCCCTCAATCAGGGGGCGGAGCACATTATCCGGCACATAGGTGACCAGCCGGACATCATGGTCCTTCAAGGCCTGGCGAATAATGCCATGCCAGCTTGGCGCGCTTTCGGCGGCACTCGACATGATGGGCGTTTACTCCGTTGCTGTAAGAAGCGGTGAGTCTATGGCGAGAGCATTTTCAAGCCAAGTGGACACACTTGGCGGCTCGGAAAATGCGACCCAACAAAAGCTGCGCGCGCGCTAAGCGTTCAGGGCACCGGCGCATCCAGAAGCCAAGCCGTGGCGGGGAAGGCGATGGACGCGATGATGGTGGTGAACAGCACGGCGGCTGAGGCTTCCTCCGCCCCCACCCCCTGGCGTTGCGCAAGCAGATAGGCATTGGTCGCGGTTGGCATCGCCGCCAGCAGCACGCCGCAAATCACCCAAAACGGATCAAGCGCCAACCAGCTTCCCAGCACGAACCACACCAGCGCGGGGTAGATGAACAGCTTCGCCGCCGTAATGCCAAAAGCCACCGCGAAAAGCTGCCCGCCAATTTTCAACCGCGCGAGCGTCCCGCCCAAGGCGAATAGCGCCGTTGGTCCGGCGGCGTTGCCCAGGAAGGACAGGAAGCGTTCGATCGGTGCGGGGATGGGCAGCTCCAACCCAGCGGAGGCTGCGCCCAGCGCGATGGAAAGGATCACCGGGTTCTTGAGCAGGCCGCGCAGCCCGGCCATCACGGCCTTGAGCCCCTCACCCTTTGCGGAAGGCGCCATCAGCATGGACCCAAGCGCGATGATCACCGCGACTTCCGCGACAATCGCCATGGCAACCGGCCCGGCGATGCGCGGCCCCAGCATGGGTAGCATCAGCGGCGGCGCCAAATAGCCGACATTGCCCATGGCGGCAGCCGCGCCAAAGGCGGAACCGATGCGGATATTGCCGCGCGCGACGCGCCCGATCAGCATCACCACGGCGAAGATACTCAGGCAGGCCCCCAGATAGCCTGCGAAATAAATCGCATCAAAGCTTTCGCGCAAAGGCTGTGCGGCCATCAGCTTGAACAACATCGCCGGCAAAGCGACGTTGAAGCTGAACAGCCCAATCGCCTCCATCGCGGTCGGCGGCATCCATTTGCGCTTCGCCGCGGTGAAGCCGAAGGCCACCACTGCGAAAATCGGCAGGCAAAGGGCGAGGAAAGCAAGCACGGCTGAGGAGACTAACCCGGATCAGCCGCGCCGCGAAACATGCGGCTATTGCGCCTTGGCGCTGGCTTCGCTGCGCGTTGCGCCGACGCGCGATGCAAGCGACGCCGCCAGGAAATCATCAAGCTCCCCATCCAGCACGGCGGCGGGATTGCCCTTTTCAACGCCGGTGCGCAGATCCTTCACCATTTGATAGGGCTGCAAGACGTAGCTGCGGATCTGATGGCCCCAGCCGATATCGGTCTTGCCGGCCTCGGTCGCGGCATTCACCGCTTCGCGCTTGGACAATTCCAATTCGTAGAGTCGCGCCTTCAGCATATTCATGGCAATGGCACGGTTGCGATGCTGGCTGCGATCCTGGGTGGAAGCCACCACAATCCCGGTTGGGATATGGGTGAAGCGCACGCCCGATTCCGTCTTGTTCACATGCTGCCCGCCGGCGCCGGAAGCGCGGAAGGTGTCGGTCTTAAGGTCTGCCGGATTGACCTCAATCTCGATCTTGTCGTCAATCACGGGATAGACGTAGACGGACGCAAAGCTGGTATGCCGGCGCGCTGCCGAATCAAACGGGCTGATTCGCACCAGCCGATGCACGCCGCTTTCGGTCTTGAGCCAGCCATAGGCATTGGGGCCGCTGATCTGAATGGTGGCGGATTTCAACCCCGCCTGCTCGCCCGGGCTTTCTTCGGTCAGCACCACCTTATAGCCATGCTGTTCCGCCCAGCGCGAATACATGCGCAGCAGCATTTCCGCCCAATCCTGCGCTTCCGTGCCGCCGCTGCCGGAATTCACTTCCAAAAACGCGTCATTGGCATCGGCTTCGCCGGAAAGCAGGCTTTCAATCTCGCGCTTCTTCGCTTCTGCCGCAAGGCGTTCAAGATCGGCGGTGGCGGCATTGGCAGTATCGGCATCGCCCTCAGCCTCGGCCAATTCAATCAGGCCGAGCGCATCTTCCACATCGCGTTCAAGGCGCTTCACGCCATCAATCTGTTCGGAAAGCCGGCCACGTTCGCGCATGACGCGCCCTGCCTCATCGGCATTATTCCAGAGCGTCGGGTCTTCAACCCGCGCGTTCAGTTCTTCGAGACGACGGACAGAGGCATCCCAGTCAAAGATGCCTCCTCAGCAGGGCCACCGAAGCGGTGATCTGCTCGTGCAGGGAAAGGGCGTCAGCGCGCATGATGCGTGGCTAATAGAGCCCGCCGAGGTCCCTGTCGAGGCGGTTCGCACCAGAGCCACCACGTGAGCCCGCCCCATCGTCACGATCGCCGATGAAGGAATCGCGCCAACGCTGCGCGCTATTTTCCGTGCCTGGGCGGAAGGGTTCCATGATGCTGCCATTGCCCGCCGCTACGCGCAGCAAAGTGATGCCCGATGGGCGCCGGAAGGGCACGGGCGGGCTGCCGGCCAGCGCTGCGGCCACCGTATCGCGGAAAATCGGTGCGGCATTGCCGCCGCCGGTTTCGTTATTGCCAAGGCTGCGCGGTTCATCAAAGCCAATCCAGACCGCGACAACGATATCGGGCGTGAAGCCCACAAACCAATTATCCTTGTAATCATCCGTGGTGCCGGTCTTGCCCGCCACCGGGCGGCCCAGGCGCGATCCGATAGTGCCTGCCGCCGTGCCGCGCGCCACCACGCCTTCCAGAATGCTCACCATCTGATAGGCCGAAATCGGGTCAGTCGCGCGCGGCCTTTCGCCCGCCTCAAGGCGCGGCGGGCCAGCTTCCGGGCCGGAAGCGCAAGCGGCGCAAGTGCGGTGATCCGCGCGCCAGATCACGCGCCCGCGCCTGTCCTGCACTGAATCGATCAGCGTCGGCGTCACGCGAAAACCGCCATTGGCAAAGGCGCCATAACCCGCGGCCATGCGGAGCACCGTGGTCTCCCCGGCGCCAAGCGACATCGCCAAATAGCGCGGCATATTGTCAATCACGCCAAAGCGCCGCGCCGCATCGGAAACGGACGCCATGCCGATATGATCCGCAAGGCGTACCGTCACCAGGTTAAGGCTGCGTTCCATCGCGCTCCGCATCGTCACCCAGCCATTATAGGTATTGGCGTTGTAGTTCTGCGGCTTCCAGAGCCCTTGCGGCGTCATGATTTCCACCGGTTCATCAGGGATTTCCTGATTGGGCGGAATGCCTTTTTCAAGCGCCGCGATATAGACAAACGGCTTGAAGGAAGACCCTGGCTGGCGTTGCGCCTGGGCTGCGCGGTTGAACCAGGATTTTTCCAAAGCCCAGCCGCCAACCATGGCCATGACTCGCCCGGTTTGTGGGTCAAGCGCCACCACCGCGCCTTCGGCCAGCGGAATCTGCCTGAGCGTCAGGCGTTCCGGCCGGGCTGGCCGATTGCGCTGCGCGGCTTCGGCGGGCAGGGATTCCACCAGCACCACATCGCCGGGGTTGACCACATCCTGCACCCGGCGCGGTTCAGGCCCAAGGCGCCCATCGGGCAGCACGGGCCGTGCCCAGGGGCGCAAGTCTTCCAGGAAAAGCGTGCCCTGTTGCGGTTCCGCCGGGCGGCGCGGGTCCCGCCGTTCCAGCCAGCCAAGCCGCGCTTCCTGGGGCCTGACTTCCAGCACCACGGCCAGGCGCCATTCGGGCAAGGCGCCGGGTGGGCGCGGTGCATCGGCCAGCGCCGGCATCCATTCAGTGGCATTGGCGGAAATCTTGGTCACCGGGCCGCGCCAGCCGCCGCGCCTGCGGTCATAATTCATCAGCCCATCGCGCAGCGCGCGTTCAGCGGCGGTTTGGATGGCGGGTTCAAGGCTGGTGCGCACCACCAGGCCACCCATGGTGGTTTGCTCCACCCCGAAGCGCTGGATCAATTCGCGCCGCACTTCTTCGGTGAAATGCTGGCCCGCCTGCAATTGATCCTGCCGGCGTGTGGGCCGCGCCAGCAGCGCCTCAGCACGCGCCGCGCGGGCTTCTTCCGCGGTGATCGCGCGGTCTTCCAGCATGCGTTCAATCACCCAATCGCGCCTGGCCTTGGCGGCATCCGCGCGGCGGATTGGGTGATAATTATTCGGCGCCTTGGGCAGCGCGGCGAGGTAAGCGACATCCGCGACAGTCAATTCATCCAGGCTCTTGTTGAAATAGACCTGCGCGGCGGCAGCCACGCCATAGGCCTGCTGGCCAAGGAAAATCTCGTTCAGATACAATTCCAGGATGCGGTCCTTGCTCAGCGCCTTTTCGATGCGCAGCGCCAGAATTGCCTCCCGCGCCTTGCGCGTGAAGGACCGATCGGCCCCCACCAGCATGTTCTTCGCGACCTGCTGGGTGATGGTGGAAGCGCCGCTCATGCGCCGGCCGCTGCCATATTGCTCGGCGGCCTGGATCACGGCGCGCAGAATACCCAAGGGGTCAATGCCGGTATGTTCGCGAAAGCGCTGATCCTCGGCCGAGATGAATGCCTGCTGCACGCGCTGCGGGATCGCCTCAATCGGGACGAAGATGCGCCGTTCCTGCGCCAATTCGGCCATCAGCCGGCTATCGGCAGCGTAAACGCGGCTCATTTGCGGGGGCTCATATTCCGCGAGCCAGCCGTAATCCGGCAAATCCTGCGCGAAATGATGATAGGCGCCATAGGCAGCGATCCCGCCGGCCAGGATTATTGCGGCGCCCAGGCTGAACAGCCAGCGCAAGACGCTGAAGCGCCGCCGGCGTTTTTGCTTTTTGGGTTTGGGCGGCGAAGGCTCGGCGCGCGGCGGCTCAGCCCCCGGCGCGGTGCGCTGAGGGTCAAGCGGTTGTTCGGCACGCAATTCCGGCGACGTCATGGTGGCGCCTGGATACACGGTTCCGCTGAAAAGCGCGACATGAGAAGGGGGGGTATTTCAACCCGGTGTCGGGCGCTGGGTTGACCCAAGCCAGGCTTCCACCGCCCGCGCCAGGCTGGCCGCGATCAGCGCGCGGTGTTCGGGCGTGCGCAGTGCGGCCTCATCCCCCGGGTCGGAGAGGAACCCCATCTCCACGAGCACCGATGGCACTTCCGGCGCCTTCAACACAATAAAGCCCGCTTCGCGCCTGGGTTTCGGCAGCACATCCACCGTGCGGGTCAATTCGCGCACGGCCACGCGGGCGAAACGGGCGGAATCGCCCAGTGTTTCCTGGCGCATCAGGCTCAGTAATATCGCCTGCACTTCAAGCGGTACGGAGGGCAAGCTGAGGCCACCCGCCAGATCGGCATTGTTTTCGCGCTGGGCGAGGGCTTCAGCCAACGGGTCGCTGGCGGTCTCCGCCAGGGTATAGACGCTGGCGCCCTTCGCCCCCGGTGCGGAATCGGCATGGAGCGAGATCAGCAGCGCTGCGTCCCGCGTGCGGGCGAAGGCCACACGATCGGCGAGTGAGACGAATTCATCGCGATCCCGCGTCATGGCGACGCGGCAGTTGCCGCCTTCCTGCAATTTGCGCCGCAGCGCCTGAGCGGCGGCGAGTGTCAGGCGCTTTTCTTCCGTGCCGCGCCGGCCAATGGCGCCGGGGTCATAGCCGCCATGGCCGGGGTCAATCACCACCAATGGCAAAGCAGGGGCGTTGCCTTGTGCGATTGGCATGTCACGCCGCGCCGCTGCCGCGAAGGCATCCGTGCTGGCGGGGGAGATTTCCACCACCAGCCGCCCCGCTGGACCCGGCAGGCGGCGCGGCAAAGCGGGGCGCGCCAGTGTGAGGCGCAATTCCATGGCTTCGGCATCAAAGACCGCGCTGGCGACCGGCCCCGCCGAGCCAAGCCGCGCCGGCCCCTGCCAGGCCACGCCGGGCAGGGAGAGCACAAGGCGTGGGGGCTCAGCCAGGGCGCGCAATTCCCAGGACATCGGGCCTTCGAGTGTGAGTGCAAGCCGCGCCGCCCGACCTTCAGTGGTGAGCCTTGCGCCATTGACGGAAGCGCCCAAGGCCGGCTGGGTACCGCCCAGAACCGCACCGCCCAAGCCCAGGAAATGCCGGCGCCCTATGCCCATGCTGGCTTTCATATCGGGCCAGGCCGCCCCTGTCATCCGCAACAGGGGCCGGCCTGGGGCGCCGCATGAATTGCCGCTTGCTAGACAGAACAAAACCACGGCTAGATGGCGGGATAACGACTGCCCGAATTCGAGAACCCAAAGGCAGCGTGTGGGGAGGAGAGATGGCCAATACTCGCCATCCGGCGCCGCGTTTGACCGCAAGCGATGGGGCAATGCGCCATGCCGCTGCTTGAAGTGCGCGATATCGTCGTGCGTTTCGGCGGCGTCACTGCCGTGGCCGGCGTTTCCTTTGATGTCGAAGCGGGCCAAATCTGCGGCCTGATCGGCCCCAATGGCGCCGGCAAGACCACGCTTTTCAACGTCATCAGCGGCATTTATCGCCCGAATGAAGGCGATGTGCGCTTTGATGGCCATATCACCACCAATGAATCGCGCCACCGCATGGCCCCGCTCGGGCTTGGGCGCACCTTCCAGAACCTTGCCTTGTTCAAATCCATGACGGTGCGGGAAAACATCCTGGCCGGTGCGCATTCCGCCGGCCACGCCGGTTTTCTCGCCAATGCGCTCCGGCTGCCGCGGGCGCGGGCGGAAGACAGGGCAGCGCGGGAACGCGCGGCTGAATTGCTGGCCTTGCTGCAATTGGAAGCGGTGGCTGATCTGCCGGTGATTGATCTGCCCTTTGGCACACAAAAGCGCGTTGAGATGGCGCGCGCGCTGATCAGCCGGCCAAAATTACTCTTGCTCGATGAACCCGCAGGCGGGCTCAATCACGGTGAGGTGGATGAATTGGCTATTTTGTTCCGCGAAGTGCGGGACAGCTTCAAACTCGCGATCCTGCTAGTGGAACATCACATGTCGCTGGTGATGCGCGTCTCCGACAAGGTGGTGGCACTCGATTTCGGCAAGAAGATTGCCGATGGCACGCCCGCGGATGTGCGGAGCAGCCCAGAGGTGATCCGCGCCTATCTCGGCGATGGCCATGCGGATGCGACCCATGCTGCTTGAAGTGAAAAACCTGCGCGCCGGTTATGGCCCAACACAAGTTTTGTTCGGGTTGGATTTCGCGGTGGCTGAAGGCGGTGTGACCGCGCTGCTCGGCGCCAATGGTGCGGGTAAGACCACAACCTTGCGCGCTGTGTCCGGCCTTATTCGCCCGGAAGGGGAGGTTCTGCTCGCCGGCCAGCGCATCACGGGGTTGATGACGGAATCCATCGCGCGGCTTGGTGTCGCGCATGTGCCCGATGGGCGCGGCACCTTCATGGAATTGACAGTGGAGGAGAATTTTCGCCTCGGCGCCTATACGCGGCGTGATCCTGATGTGGCGGCGGATTTCGCGCGCATGTGGGAATGGTTCCCGCGCCTGAAGCAACGCTGGCGCCAACAGGCGGGCACGCTTTCGGGCGGGGAGCAGCAAATGCTGGCCATTGCGCGGGCGCTTTTGCTGCGGCCCAAGCTGTTATTGCTGGATGAACCAAGCTTTGGTCTCGCGCCGCTGATTGTGCAGGACATCTTCACCATTCTGCGCCGTATTCGCGAAGAAAGCGGCGTTGGCATTCTGCTCGTGGAACAAAACGCCAATCTGGCGCTTGATCTGGCCGATCACGCCTATCTGCTTGAGACCGGCCGCATCGTCATGTCAGGCCCCGCTGCCGAGATCAGGCAGGATGAGGCCATTCGCCGTTCCTATCTGGGATATTGAAGGATGGAAGCCTTTCTTTTGCAGCTTGCAGCCGGTATCGCGACAGGGGGTATTTATGCCTCGGTCGCGCTGGCGATTGTCATGATCTATCAGGCCACACATCACGTGAATTTCGCGCAAGGCGAAATGGCGACACTTTCGACCTTCATTGCGCTGACCATGATCCAGGCGGGCCTGCCCTATTGGGTCGCCTTCGCGGGTACGCTGGTGGTGTCCTTCGTGATGGGCGCGCTGGTGGAAAGGCTGATCATGCGCCCGGTGCAGCATGCGCCGATCCTGACGCATGTTGGGGTTTATATCGGCATGTTGCTGATTATCGGCAATCTGACGGGCTGGGTTTTTGGCTATACGACCAAGGTATTTCCCTCACCCTTTGAAGGGGGCGGGCCGATGCTGGGGGGGCTATTGTCATCGCATCAGCTTGGCAGTGTTGCGGTTACACTTGCGGTGCTGATCCTGGTCTATCTGTTTTTCACGAAAACCTCGCTTGGTCTTGCCATGCGCGCGGCCGCCTATAACCCGCGCTCCGCACGCCTGGTCGGCATTCGCGTGGATGTGATGCTGGCGCTTGGCTGGGGTCTGGCGGCCGCGATTGGCTCGGTTGCCGGCATGATGGTGGCACCCATTGTGTTCCTTGATCCGAACATGATGCTCGGCATTCTGCTTTATGCCTTTGCGGGCGCATTGCTGGGCGGGATAGACAATCCCCCCGGCGCCGTGATTGGCGGCTTTCTGGTGGGTGTGCTGGAAAACCTGGCGGGGGCTTACATTGTTGGCACGGATCTGAAGTTGACGGTGGCGCTGGTGATCATCATCGGTGTGCTGGTGCTGAAACCTTCCGGCCTTTTCGGCCGTGTCGTGTTCACGCGGGTCTAGCGGCATGAGCCTTTCACCCGCACGCCTTCTTCTTGTGCTGCTCGGCCTTGCGGCAGCACTCGCACCGCTTTGGGTGCTGGAAAGCTTTCACCTGTTCCAATTGACCATGGCGGTGATCATGGCGCTTGCGGTGCTCGGGCTTAACATCGTCACGGGTTACAATGGGCAGATATCTTTGGGCCATGGCGCGTTTTTCGCGATTGGCGCTTATGTCACTTCCATCCTGATGGCGCAGGCGGATTGGTCCTTCTACGCGACACTGCCTTTTGCGGCGGCGATATGCGGCATGGTCGGCTATGCGGTTGGCTTGCCGGCGCTCCGTTTGGGTGGGCTTTATCTGGCGCTGGTGACGTTTTCGCTCGCCGTCGCAGTGCCGCAATTGCTCAAACATAAGGCGCTGGAGGCCTGGACCGGCGGCGTGCAGGGCCTGTTCCTGATGAAGCCCGATCCGCCGCGCTGGCTCACATCAATCCTGCCGCTTAATGCCGATCAATTCATGTATCTGAATGTGCTGATCGTCTCCGGCATATGTTTTCTGCTCGCCTGGAATCTCATTCGCGGGCGGATTGGCCGCGCGCTGATGGCAACGCGTGATCACCCCATAGCGGCCGAGGCGATGGGCATGGATATCGCCGCACTCAAGACCGGCGCCTTTGCCGTGAGTGCCATGATCACCGGCGTGGCCGGCGCGCTTTCCGCCGTGGCGGTGGAATTCGTCGCCCCTGACAGCTTCACCTTCCTGCTGTCCATCACGTTTTTTGTCGGCATGGTGGTGGGCGGCGTTGCTTCCATCCTCGGATCAATCTTTGGCGGGCTATTCGTGCTGTTTGTGCCGAATATCGCTGAGAGCATCAGCCGCGCCGCGCCAGGTGTCATCTATGGCATGATCCTGATCATTTTCCTGTTTCTTCTGCCGGAAGGCTTCGCCGGTCTGGTGCGGCGCCTTGTGGCGAAGCTTTCATCACCCGGAAAACCAAAACCACAATAACCAAGGAGGAATTCACCATGACCATTTCACGTCGTCTTCTTCTGGCTGGCAGCGCGGGCGCGCTGGCCGCACCCAATATCGCCGCCGCGCAGGAAGCGCCGGGCGTCACCGCGACCGAAATCCATATTGGCAGCACCAATGCGCTATCCGGCCCGGTTTCATCCTATTCGGTGATTTCGCGCTGCCTGGAAGCCATGTTCAAGCGCCTGAATGATCAAGGCGGTGTCGGTGGCCGGCGCATCAAATTCACCGTTTTGGATGATGCCTATCAGCCGCCGCGCACGCTGGAACAAACCCGCCGCCTGGTGGAACGCGACCGAGTCGCCTTTCTGTTCAATCAGCTTGGCACGCCAACCAACAGCGCCGTGCATCGTTACGTCAATCAGCGTTCCGTGCCGCATCTGTTCCTGGCAACGGGCGCCGATAAATGGGCCAATCCGCGCGAATTCCCCTGGACCATCGGCTGGCAGCCGAGCTACCGGGTAGAGGCGCAAATCTATACCAAATATGTGCTGGAACAGCGGCCCAATGCGAAGATTGCGCTGCTCTATCAAAATGATGATTTCGGGCGCGATTATCTGCATGGCGTGCAGGATGTGCTGAAGGATCGCTTCCGTTCCATGGTGGTTACCGCCACCAATGAAGCGACCGATCCCACGATTGATAGCCAGATCGTGCAGCTTCAGGCCGCGGGCGCGGATGTGCTGATTTGCGGCGTGGTGCCGCGCTTCGCCGCCCAGGCCATTCGCCGCGTGCATGACATTGGCTGGCGGCCCATGATGTTCATGACCAATGTGTCCGTTTCGGTCGGTGTGGTCATGCAGCCGGCGGGGGTGGAAAAGGGGGTCGGCCTCATCACCTCTGACTACCGGAAAGACCAATCCGATCCCGCCTGGGCGCAGGATGCCGGCATGAATGAATGGCGCGACTTCATGCGCCGCTACGTGCCGGATGGTGATTTGGGCGACAATAATTACACCTATGGCTACGGTGTGGGCACCACCATGATCCAGGTGCTGCGCCAATGCGGCAATGATTTCAGCCGCGAGAATGTCATGAACCAGGCGCGGAATATCCGCCCCATGGACATCGCGACCCTGCTTCCGGGGATCAAGGTGCAGACCCAGCCCGATAATTACAACGTGATCCGCCAGATGCAGTTGCAGCGCTGGAACGGGCAAAGCTGGGAGCGCTTTGGCAATGTGATCGAAGGGGCGGGTTAGCCCCTTCAACCGCTACCCTTGTAGTGGCGGCGGGCAGGGACTATGATGCTCCGTCCCGGCGGCATCCGCTGCGGGCGAGAATTCCGGCGGCATCGCCTGGCGCATGAAACCCCAATGGGCAGCGCGCCCCGCAATGTTCAGCCCCCTGGCCTCTAAAGCCCCTGCCCTTGGCATTGGCTTTGTGGATTTGCCGGGGAGCGGCCCTTCCTTCTCGCCGGCGCGGCCCGAGGCGCGCGAAAGCCCCGCCCATTATGGCCATGGCCCCCGTCGCGCCCGCCGTCCCGCCTGCGCCTGTGACCTTCATGGTCCAAGGGTTCCCGGGGCAGGATCCAGGTGCGCCCACCCTGGGGCCGCTGCGCTGTTTCAGTGCCGGTTCCACCGAAGAAGGTCTTCGCCGTCGCATGCCTCAGCACGCCACGCCGCAAAGTGATCCTTGTTCGGGCCATGCCACGCATTTGCGCCCGCGGCTTCGCCCCGGCGCGGAGACTTCACCCCATGACCAAGCGTATGCTGATCGATGCCTCCCACCCCGAAGAAACCCGGGTTGTGGTGATGGATGGCAATCGCCTCGACGAATTTGATCTTGAAACGGCGCAACGCCGCGCCCTGAAGGGCAATATCTACCTTGCCAAGGTGGTTCGGGTGGAACCCAGCCTGCAAGCGGCCTTTGTGGAATATGGCGGCAATCGCCACGGCTTCCTGGCCTTTGGCGAAATCCACCCGGATTACTACCAAATCCCCGTCGCCGACCGGCAGCGCCTGCTCGCGATGCAGGAAGAAGAAGCCCGCGCGGAAGATGAGGCCGATCTGCCGCCCGAAAGTGCCATGGACCGCGCCGCCTGGACCGGTGAGACGCCGGAGCCCTGGCAGCCTGCCGAAGACGCCAATGGCGAAGCCGCGCCTGCTACTGAGGCTGCATCGGATGACGCACCCGCGCCGGAAGCCGAGCCGGAACCGACTGCCGAAGCCCCTAGCCAGCCATTGGCGATTGAAAGCGAAAGCCTGACCGCCGCGCCGGACGCTGCTCTGGCTGATCTTGGCCGCGTTGAGGAATTGCCCGCCGAAGACCAGGCCCCGCCCGAAACTATTGGCGGCGAAGGCCCGGCCGAGACGGAAGAAGAACGCCGCGAACGTCGCATCCCACCGCGCTTCATGCGCCACTACAAAATCCAGGAAGTGATCCGCCGCCGCCAGATCATTCTGGTGCAGGTGGTCAAGGAAGAACGCGGCGGCAAAGGTGCCGCGCTGACAACTTACATGTCGCTTGCCGGGCGGTTTTCCGTGCTGATGCCGAATTCCCCGCGCGGGGGCGGGGTTTCGCGCAAGATCACCTCGGCCGCGGATCGCAAGCGGCTGCGCGAAGTGATGGATGATCTGCAATTGCCCCAGGGCATGTCGCTGATTGTGCGCACCGCCGGCGCGCAACGGCCAAAGCCCGAAATTCAGCGAGATTGCGAATATCTGCTGCGGCTTTGGGACAATATTCGCGAAAGGACGCTGGCTTCCACCGCGCCGGCGCTGATTTACGAAGAAGCAGATCTGATCAAGCGATCCATCCGCGATGTCTATGGCCGCGACATTGATGAAGTGATGGTGGAAGGCGATGGTGCTTTCCAGCAGGCGCGCGAATTCATGCGCATGCTGATGCCATCCCACGCCAATAAGGTGCGGTTGCACCGGGATGTGACGCCGCTTTTCGCGCGCCATCACGTGGACCAGCAATTGGATGCGATGCATTCGCCCGTGGTGCAGCTGCGTTCCGGCGGTTATGTGGTGATCAACCAGACCGAAGCCTTGGTCGCGATTGACGTGAATTCGGGCCGCGCCACGCGCGACCGCCATATCGAAGACACGGCTTTGCGCACCAATATGGAAGCCGCCGAGGAAATTGCGCGCCAATTGCGCCTGCGCGATCTGGCCGGGCTGATTGTGATTGATTTCATTGACATGGAATCAAACAAGCACAATGCCATGGTGGAAAGGCGGCTGAAGGAATCGCTCCGCCACGACCGGGCGCGCATTCAGGTGGGCCGCATCAGCCATTTCGGCCTGCTGGAAATGAGCCGCCAGCGCCTGCGGCCATCCATTGCGGAACAGACCTTCATCACCTGCCCGCATTGCCTGGGCCGCGGCACGATCCGTGGCGTGGAAAGCAGCGCGTTGCAAGTGCTGCGCGCGATTGAAGAAGAAGGGGCGAAGCGCCGCTCAGCCGAAATCAACGTGCATGTCGCGACTGATGTTGCGCTTTGGCTGTTGAACCGCAAGCGCGACCGGCTTTCGGAAATTGAGGCGCGCTTTGGCATGAGCGTGTTCTTCCAGCCGGATGAAAAGCTGATGGGGCCGGCGCTGCGCATTGAACGCCTACGCGCTGCTGAACCCATGGCGGTTAGCGCCGCACCTTCCGCGCTGCGGATGGATTACGCGCCGGAAGTGGAAGACATCGCGCCGGAGGCCGAGGAAGAGGAAGCCGATAGCCCACGCGCCGAGGCGCGTGAGGAAACCGCCGAGGAAGGTGAGCGCCGTCGCCGCCGCCGTCGCCGCCGCCGTGGTGGCCGGCGTGAGGGTGGGCCGCAGGGCGGTGAAGCGGGCACCGAGGCTGATGGCGAAGGCGAAGAAGGCGCTGACGCCGCAGCAGAAGCGGGCGAAGCGCCGGAAGGCGAAGCCCAGCCCGCCGAGGATGAAGGCCAGGCCGCTGAAGGCGCCGCCGAGGGTGAGGATCGTCCGCGTCGGCGTGGCCGCCGTGGTGGGCGCCGCCGGCGTGAGGATGGCCCGCGCGAGCGCCGCGCTGAGGATGCTGCGCCTGAAATGGCGGAAGAAGCCCCCGCGCAGCGCTATATTGGCCCAACCCCGGCGGACCCCTTTGCCGGGCAGATTGATGATGTGTTTGCTGCCATGGCCGCAGCCGAGGAAGCGGCGGAACGCGCTGCCGCGACCGCGCGGCGCATTGCGCCTGCTGCCCCTGCGCCGGAGCCTATGGCGGAAGCGGCCCCGGTGGCCGAGGCGGCACCTTTGGTGACGGAAGCGGCACCGGTTGCGGAAGCGCCGGCGCCCGTTGAACCGCCAGCGCCGGAACCTGCGCCCGCGCCCGTAGCAGCTGAACCCGCCCCGCCGCCTCAGCCGGAAAAGGCGGAGCCGGTGATTGGGCCGGCCATTCAGCCGGTGGTGCTGGGTGATGGGGCGGAAGTGGCGCGGCCCAAGCGGCAGGGCTGGTGGAAGCGGCCGGGCTAGAGCAAATCACGTTCAGATGGAATCATCTGAGCGTGTGAAGATGCTCGAAAAACAACGAGGTAGATCGGGTTGCGTGAACCCATGTGAACGCAACACGCTCTAGGGTGCGTTTGGGCCAAGTGGAACAACTTGGCTCAACGGAACATGGCATAATGTCTCATGCTGAGCCTTTGCCGCGCCAAGGCGGCGAAGGCTCCCTCATCATGCGATCTTATCTATCGCCTGAGCCAGCCTGACATCCCGCGCGGAAAGCCCGGCCGCATCATGGGTGGAAAGCGTAATTTCCACTCGGTTCCAGACATTGAACCATTCGGGGTGATGGTCCTGCGCTTCGGCCAGCAAAGCCACACGCGCCATAAACCCCCAGGCTTCGGAAAAATCCTTGAAGCGGAAGGCGCGCGTGATGGCATCGCGGCCTTCCACCATCTTCCATTCAGGCAGCGCTGCCGCCAGCCCAGCCCGTTCTGAGGTGGTGAGTTTCTCCACCATGGCGTCAGATCATCGCCATGCCGCCATTGACATGCAAGGTCTGGCCGGTGACCCAGCCGGCCTCATTGCTCGCCAAATACACCACAGCGGCGGCGATATCCTCGGGCGAGCCCATGCGCTGGGTCGGGATGCGCGTCAGCAACGCCGTTTTCTGCGCGTCATTCAGCGCATCTGTCATGGCGGTCTTCACGAAGCCGGGCGCCACCACATTCACGGTCACGCCGCGCGTCGCCACTTCCTGCGCCAGCGATTTCGACATGCCAATCAAGCCCGCCTTGGCGGCGGCATAATTGGCCTGGCCAGCATTGCCGGTGACACCAACAATGGACGCGATGGAAATGATCCGCCCCTGGCGCTTTTTCATCATGCCGCGCAAAGCGGCGCGTGCCAGGCGAAACGGCGCGGTCAAATCCACTTCCAGCACCGCATTCCAATCCGCATCACCCATCCGCAGCGCCAGCATATCCCGCGTGAAGCCGGCATTATTCACCAGAATATCCAAGGACCCTGCCTCGGCTTCGATCTTTTCCACAAGCTTCGCCGGCGCTTCCGGGTCCGCCAGATCGGCGGGCGCCACAATCACGCGGGCGCCAAGCTCGGCGGCGAGTGCTTCCAATTCCGCGGCGCGGCGGCCCGTGATGGCAACGGTCGCACCCTGGGCATGCAGCGCGCGGGCAACACCCGCCCCAATGCCGCCCGTGGCGCCGGTGACAAGCGCGGTCTTGCCGGTCAGATCAAACATCAGACATCCCCTCAGAGCGTTTTCAGGAAGGCTTCAAGCTCGGCCGGATTGCCGATGGCAAGCGCGGACGCTTCCGGCGCATTGCGCTTCATGAGGCCGGTCAGCACCTTGCCTGCGCCGACCTCAATGAAATTGGTGCAGCCCATGGCGGCCATGGCGGCGACGCATTCACGCCAGCGCACCGTGCCGGTGACTTGGCGCACCAGCAAATCGCGGATTTCGGCGGGGTCCGTGGCCTTGGCAGCGGTCACATTCGCCACCACGGGCACGGCGGGCGATTGCATCGTCGCCTGGGCCAGCGCTTCCGCCATGGCATCCGCCGCGGGGGCCATCAAGGCGCAATGAAAGGGGGCGGATACCGGCAGCAGCATGGCCCGCTTCACGCCCTTTTCCTTGGCGATTTCAATGGCGCGCTCCACCGCTGCCTTGGCACCGGAAATCACCACCTGGCCGCCACCATTGTCATTGGCGGCTTCCACCACCTCGGCCTTGTTGGTTTCGGGGTTGGGGGCGGCGGCGGCGCAAATTTCCTGCGCGAGGTCAATCTCCGCCCCCAAAAGTGCGGCCATGGCACCGGTGCCGGGGGGTGTGGCCTTTTGCATCGCCTCACCCCGCAGGCGCAAAAGCTTCGCGGCGGTGGCGATATCAAAGGCGCCGGCAGCGGTCAGCGCGCTATATTCGCCGAGCGAATGGCCAGCCACCAGCGCCACGCGTGCGGCAAGCGCAAAACCGCCTTCAGCTTCCAAAGCCCGCACCACGGCCAAGGAATGCGCCATCAGCGCCGGCTGGGCATTGGCGGTCAGGGTCAATTCCTCCTGCGGGCCTTCCCACATCAGCTTGCTCAGCTTGTGGTTCAGCGCGTCATCCACTTCCTGGAAGACGTGGCGGGCAGCGGGAAAGGCATCGGCCAGGTCGCGGCCCATGCCGACAGCCTGGCTCCCCTGGCCGGGAAAGACGAAGGCAAAGGCCATGATCAGAATTCCGTGATGGTTAAGGTCAGGCCGCGCGAATGGCCGCGCGGCCCCGGCTTGTCAACCGCGTCAGTTCATCTGGATATTGGCGTCCTTCACCACCTGCTTCCAGCGGGCGAGTTCCGCCGAAATCGTGGCGCCCAATTCCTGAGGGCTGGACGCATCAATGGTGAAGCCGGCTGCTGTCAGGCGCTGCGTGGTCTCAGGCGTGCGGAGTGCGGCCACAATCACCTCATGCAGCCTGGCGATGGCCGACGCGGGCGTGCCTGCCGGGGCCAGAAAGGCGGACCAGGATGCGGAAAGCACATCGGGCAGCCCGGCTTCGGGCATGGTGGGCACATCGGGCAGGCCGGAAAAGCGCTTGGTGCCGGTAATCGCGATAGCCCGCAAAGCGCCAGAGACCACATGCGGGCGTACCGTCGCGGCATTCAGAATGCTTGCCTGGACCTGGCCCTGGATCATGGCGGTCACGGCGGGGGCGCCGCCGGGAAAGGGCACATGCGTCGCCTCGGTCCCCGTGCGTTTCAGGAACAGCTCCATCCCCAATTGTTCGGTGGAGCCCACCCCGCCCGAGGAATAGGCCGCCCGGCCCCCTTCGCGCTTCAGCCAGGCCACCACCTCGGCCACATTGGTTGCGGGCACATCCTTATTCACGACCAGCATATTGGGCACCGACATCGCCAGGCTTACCGGGGCGAAATCCTTTTCAGGATCATAGCCGGGGCGGGTCATGACGGCAGGGTTGATGGTCATGGTGCCGCTGGCGGCCACAATCAGCGTATGGCCATCGGGCGGTTGCGCCGTGACATGACGGGCGGCAATGGCCCCGGTGGCGCCGGGGCGGTTTTCCACCACCACATTCTGCCCAAGCGCTACCTGCATGACGGGGGCGACAAGCCGCGCCACCAGATCATTCGGCCCGCCAGGGGCGAAGGGCACCACCAGCACCACCGGGCGGCTTGGCGCCCAGGCGCCTTGCGCGCGGGCTTGGGTGGCGAGCAACGCCAAGGGCAGGCCCATCAGCAAGCGGCGGTTCAACATGATGCATCTCCCCGTATTTTCTTGGGCCTACTAAGCATAAAGCAGCAGAACGCGACAGCCAGGGCTTGATCCCCCACCCCGCTTTGTGCTTTACGCCCCCCTCCCCTGCCGGGCGCTAGGCAAGCGCGCGGCTATGCCCCTATGCGCGCCCCATCCCGGGGCCAGGGCTGAGCCAGCCAAAGGGAGATCACATGCCGCTATACGAATGCGTGTTCATCGCACGCAATGATATCACGCAACAGCAGGTTGAAGCCATTGCCGATCAGGTCGCCGCGACCTTGGCCGAAGGCGGTGGTGAAGTGCGCAAGCGCGAATATTGGGGCCTGCGCAGCCTTGCTTATCGGATCAAGAAGAATCGCAAGGGGCATTACATGCTTCTTGGCCTTGATACGCCCCCCGCCGCCTTGAATGAAGCCGAACGTCAGCTTGGCCTCAATGAAGACGTGCTGCGCATGCTGACCGTGCGCGTGGAAGCGATTGATGAGGCGCCTTCCGCTGTCATGTCCAAGCGTGGCGGTGGCGAAGAACGCGATCGGGAAAAGAGCTTCCGTGGCCCGCGCCCGGCTGGTCGCTTCGGTTCCGGCCGTGGTGGCCGCGGTGATGACCGTGAGGAATTCCGCGCCCGCGGCCGCGACGAAATGGAAATGCCCATGGGGATGGAGGAATAAGCCATGTCTGACAATGCAGATCTGATCCCCGCCGCCCGTCGCCCCGCCGTGGGCGCCCGCCGGCCGTTTCATCGTCGTCGCAAATCCTGCCCCTTCAGCGGCCAGGGCGCGCCGAAGATTGACTATAAGGATGTGCGGCTCCTGTCCCGCTTCCTGTCCGAGCGCGGCAAGATCGTGCCGGCGCGCATCACCTCGGTTTCGGCGAAGAAGCAGCGCGAATTGGCCATTGCCATCAAGCGCGCCCGCTTCCTGGCGCTGCTGCCTTACGTGATTGCGGATTAGGCAGCGCGTTACGGCGAAAGGGCATGGGACCAGCCATGGCAATCAGGCGCGGCCTGTTGGATGACCCGCGTTGGCTCGCGGCGGCGATTGGTGGGATTGCTTCCGCCATTGCTGCGCTATGGGCCATGCGTGGGTTGCCGCTGGGCTTTGCCGCTTTCTGGCTGACATCCTTGCCAATCTTCGCCACCGGGCTTGGCTTTGGCAGCGGCTCCGCCTTTGGCGCGCTTTGTATTGGCACCTTGATGGTGCTGATCCTGGCGAGTGAATGGCCAGCGCTGATCTATCTGCTGGGCTTCGCGCTTCCCGCACTGCTGATGGTGGCAACGGGGCTGCGCGGTGGCCGGCTGGATGCCTCTGCTCCCTTGGCGCTGACCGGCATTTGGCCGGCGCTGGTGATCCTATTGGTGGCGATGCTGCTGGCGGGGTCTCCCGGTGGGTTTGATGGGGCCTTGATTGGCTCAGTCAACCAAGGCCTTTCGCGCATGGGCATTGCCGATGCCGGCATGCCGGTGGAGCAATTGGCGCGCATCATGGCGCCCGCTATGGCGGGGTGGATGGTGGCGGCGCTGATCCTTTGCGGGATTGGCGCGCAATCGGCCCTGGCACGGCGCGGCATGGCTTTGGCCGCTAACCCGCGCTGGAGCGAAACCCGCCTGCCGATCTGGTACGGGTTTTTGCCATCCGGGGCGGCGCTGATCTGGCTGAGCGGCATGGGCGGCGATAGCAGCCTGCCCTTCGCGCTTTTTGTGGTGTTGCTGCTGCCCTTTTTTCTGCTGGGGCTTGCCGCGGTGCATCGGCGTTCTGCCGGCCGCACCGCCCGGCCCTTCATGCTTGGCGTCTTCTACGCCGGGCTTGTGATCTTGAGCGTGCCGGCCGCAATCGCGGTGACGGCCTTCGGCATTTTCGAACAATGGGGGCGGCGCAACCAGCCGCCCGGAGGCATGACATGATTGACCTGATCCTGATGCAGCGCGTGGACAAGCTTGGCCAAATGGGTGAACGCGTGAAGGTGCGCCCTGGCTATGCGCGCAATTACTTGCTTCCCACCGGCAAGGCGATCCGCGCCAGCAAATCCAACCTGGAACGCTTCGAACGCCAACGCGCCCAGCTTGAAGCGGACAATATCAAGCGCCGTGGTGAGGCCGAGCGTGTGGCCGAACGCGTGGCCGGCCTTTCCGTGATCATCATCCGCCAGGCGGGTGAAAGCGGCAGCCTTTATGGTTCCGTGGTGTCGCGCGACATTGCCGTTGCCTGCACCGAAGGTGGCCTGACCGTCACGCGCGAACAGGTGCTGCTGGGTGAACCCATCAAGGCCGTTGGCGTCAGCACCGTGCAGGTGGAACTCCACCCCGAAGTGCAAATCCCCGTGCTGGTGAATGTGGCGCGCAGCCGCGAAGAAGCTGAAAAGCAGGCGCGTGGTGAAAGCGCGGCCGCTGCCGCCCAGGCGGAAAGCCTGGAAGCGGAATTGGCCGCCGAAATGGCCGCCACGGAAGAAGCCGCCGGCTGAGATTGGCGCTTTCCTTGCGGCGGGACCGCAGGACGGTTCCGCCGATACCTGCGCGAGAGTAGATCACGTTCAGATGGAAAATCTGAACGTGTTAAGATACTCGAAAAACAAAGAGGTATAGCGGGTGGCGTGAACACATGTGAACGCAACACGCTCTAAGATGCTCGAAAACAAACATCACGCTCAAAGCGGGCGCGGAATGGCAAGCCCATTGACCTGATGCGCCGACTTGTCGGGTGGCGTCATCAATTGAAATTTTGGTGTTTTTACCGCCCAGGAAAATGAACCTGTCGCGCGGTAGCCTTCAGCCAGTCCCGCATCGGCGAAGCTCACTGCCAAGCCGCCCGGTGATGAAAAAGAAGAACATGCGAAAATCTGCGGCCAGCGACCACAGCGGATGGCGAAAGGTCGCAGGGCGGTTTTTCTCAACAAAAAAATGCCCAATCCAGGCGGGGCCATAGCCGCAAATCAGCGCTACCAGTAGCAGCCAGTAATTGCCTGTAAACAGCGCGACGAAAGCCAATAGCAGCCCCGCACCGGTGCCGGTAAAATGCAGTGCGCGCGTCGCGGGCTTGGCGTGCTCCCGCAAATAATAGGGCCAGAATTCCGCGAAGCTTTTGAATCCCTCGCTCATCCCGCTGCCGCCTTGGTATCCGCCTCCGGCGGCACCAGCGCCTTTTCCAGCGCGGCGCGCAGGCCGGTCAGCTTGCGCTCATTTTCAACCTTCAGGCCGAAAACATCCTTCACGTAAAACACGTCAATCGCGCGCACGCCATAGGTGGTGATATGGGCTGAGGCGATCTGCATGCCCTGATCGCTCATCGCTGCGGTCACATCATGCAATAGCCCCGGGCGGTCGCGTCCATTCACCTCAATCACTGTGTGCGTATTGGAAGCGTGATTATCGATCACGACGCGCGGCGGCACCGTCACGGCGCGCAGCCGGGCTGGTTCGCGTTTCAGTTTACGGATTTCATCCCGGAGCCTGAGGCGCCCCGAAAGTGCCTGTTCCACCAGGACGGAAAGCCGTGCCAAGCGATGCGGTGCATCCAAGGCGCCGCCCTGATAATCCTGCACCCAGAAGGTATCGAGCGCCATGCCATCCGTCATGGTATGGATGCGCGCGTCAACAATGCTCGCCCCCGCCACCGCCAAGGCGCCGGCGATTTTGCTGAAAAGGCCGGGATGGTCGGTGCAGTAAACCGTCACTTCCGTCACGGCGCGATTTTCCAAGACCCGTGTTTGCACCGTGAGTGGTGCCTTGGTGACGCGCGCTTCTTCAATCATCACCGCATGGCGCGCATGCGTCTCAGGATCAAAGGAAAGCCAATAGCCGGGATAACCAAGGCCAAGGTAATGATCCACCGCAGCACGCGAATGCCCGGCCAGAAGCTTGGCTGCCGCATCCTTGGCGCGGGCCACGCGCACATCGCGTTCCGGCACGGAAAGACCACCGGCCAGCACTTCCGCGACACGCCAATAAAGTTCGCGCAGGAGCGTCGCTTTCCAGCCATTCCAGACCTTGGCGCTGACCGCGCGCATATCAGCAACCGTCAACACCAGCAGCAACCGAAGCCGTTCCGGGCTTTGCACAATCTCGGCAATATCCAGGATGGTCTTGGGGTCTTCGATATCGCGACGGAAGGCGGTTTCGCTAATCAGCAAATGATGCAGCACCAGCCAGGAAACCGTCTCCGTCTCCTCAGGTGTCAGGCCAAGCGCCGGGCAGACATGCAGCGCCAATTCCGCGCCCAATTCGGAATGATCACCGCCGCGCCCTTTCGCCGCATCATGCAACAGCATCGCGACATAAAGCGCGCGGCGAGATTGCACCTGGCCGATCAGCTCACTGGCAACCGGGGCGACTTCGGTTAATTCGCCGCGCTCCATCGCACCCAGAACGCCAATCGCTTCGATGGTATGCTCATCCACCGTGAACACGTGATAGGTATCGAATTGCATCAGCCCGACAATACGCTGCCAATCAGGCAAAAGTGCCGCGATCAGCCCCGCTTCGTTCAACATGCGCAGCCAAATATGCGGATCCTTGCCCGAGAGGATATCAAGGAATTCCGCACTCGCCGCCGGATCACCACGCAGCCGCGCGAGTTGCCGCGCGTGGCGAATAATGGCACGGAAGGCGAGCGGGTGGATATCCAATCCCCTATCCCGCGCAAGCCGAAAGATACGCAGCATCAGCACCGGTTCAACGGTGAAATCAAACCCCGGTGCGGCTATGATTTTGCCATCCGCAAGGCCAAAGCCCGCTTCAGTCAAAGCCTTGTCTGGTGCGGGCATGACGGCAGGGCGGCCAAGCGCGGCGCGCATGATGGCCGGTTCCAGAATGCGCGTGAAACGCGCCACATCGCGCACGGTCAGGAAGAAATGCTTCATGAAGCGTTCAACGCCATCCTGAAGCCCGCGCCGCGTATAGCCCATGCGCGCGCCTACAACCGGCTGCAAATCAAACGTCAGGCGTTCTTCCGCGCGGCCCGTGACCAGGTGCAAATGAAAGCGCACTGTCCACAAGAAATCCCAGGCGCGCCGGATGGCCCGCGCTTCATTCGCCGTCAGCAAACCGCCGCCTGGGCTATCCGGCCCGACCAGTTCCGGCATGCGCTGCACATTGAAGGCATAACGCGCCAGCCAATAAAGCGTTTGCAGATCGCGGAGCGCCCCGCGTCCTTCCTTCACATGCGGCTCAACCACATAAGGGCTATCGCCATAGCGGCGATGGCGCTTCTGCCTTTCGGCAAGCTTCGCTTCCAGAAAGGGCTTGAGTCCGGTGCGCGCACGCGCCGTGCGAAACGCCTCATCAAAGCGGGCGAAAATCGCCGGATCGCCCGCGACCAGCCGCGCATCCAAAAGCGCGGTCATCACCGTCGCGTCGCGCTTCGCTTCCTGCAAGCATTCGCTGCGGGATCGCGTCGCATGCCCAACCTTCAGCCCAAGATCCCAAAGCAGATAGAGCATAAACTCCACTGCCTTCCTGCCGCGCGCGCCCATGCTGTTATCGGTCAGGAACAAAAGATCAATATCGGAAAAGGGTGCGAGCACACCGCGACCATAACCGCCGGTCGCCACCAAGGCATGGGATTTCTCGCCACGATCCGGCGGGTGCAGCGCTTCCGTGTAGCGGTGAATGCCAACCATCAGCGTATCAGTGAGCGCGGCCAACCAGCGCGCGGCCGCCAGGCCAGATAATTCGCGCGCTTCAAACGCTTCCTGTACGCGCGCCTGAATGCGCCCCAAATGTCGGCGAAGCAGCGCCAGCGCTGCATCGCGCGGAATGGGCTGCCCTTCCGGCAGTAATTCAGTCAGCAAATCCGCCAGTACCAAGGGCTGCTCAGAAACAACGCCAGGGTGCGGCGATCCACGCCGATGCGGCGCAGACGCGATGTCGGGGGTTGCCTGGGTCAGACTCATCCCTATGACACTATCGTGTCCGGCGGCGCTGCAACAGTCTCCAAAAGCGATTTAACGCGGTAGAGAAACTCCTGCGCTTCTCGCGGGCTGAGTGTATCGGGATCGAGCGTTGCAAGCGCTTCCAGCGCGGGATGGGATGGCGCGGCGGCAGGGCCAGGGCGCGCGAAAAGCGGCAATTCTTCCGCCAGGGGATCAAGCCCCTTGGCGCGGGCTTCAAGCGAGGCCAGCACAGCCTCAGCCCGGCGCAGCACCTCACGCGGGACACCAGCGAGCTTCGCGACATGCAGGCCCCAGGATTTCTCGGCGGCACCGGGACCCACACTATGGCGGAAAATCACCTGCCCGCGCCATTCGCGCACCTGCATGGTCGCCAGCGTCAGTTCCGGCAATTTCGCGGCCAGTGACGTCAATTCATGGAAATGCGTGGCGAAGATGGTGCGGCAGCGAATACGATCATGCAGGGCTTCCAGCACCGACCAGGCAATGGCCAGCCCATCCCAGGTGGCGGTGCCGCGCCCGACCTCATCCAACACCACCAGGGATTGCGCGCTGGCCTGGTTCAATATCGCCGCCGTTTCGGCCATTTCGACCATGAAGGTGGACCGCCCGCCGGCAATGTCATCCGCTGCACCCACGCGGGAGAAAAGCCGATCCACCAGGCCAAGCCGCGCGGCCTCCGCCGGCAGAAAAAGCCCGGCTTGGGCCAAAATCACAAACAGCGCGTTTTGCCGCAAATAGGTGGATTTGCCGGCCATATTGGGCCCGGTCAGCAGGCAAAGCCGCTGCCCCGCCGATAGATCACAATCATTCGGCACAAAGGCCGGACCGCGCGCGCGGGCAAGGGCGGCTTCTACCACAGGATGCCGCCCGGCCTTGATGGCAAAATCCGGCTTTTGCGTGATTTCAGGTCGGCACCAACCACCGCCTGCGGCCAATTCAGCGGCGGCGACATGCACATCCAATTCCGCCATCGCCGCTGCTGCCGCCGCGATGCGGGGCGCCGCATTCAGGCAGAGCTTGCGCAAATGCTGCGCGACCATGCGTTCTCGCCGCGCCGCCTGATCCCCCGCTTCCGCCACCTTGCGATCAAGCTCGGCCAGTGCCGGGCAGGTAAAGCGCATGGCATTCGACATGGTCTGGCGATGGATGGGGCAATTGGGGCCTTCCGCGATGGCAGCGCGAAGCAGTTTCTCGCCGGCAGCCAAAGGCATTTCGGCCAGAAAGCCGAATTGTTGATGGTGGCGGATACGGAGCGCCGCGACGCCCCATGCCTGTGCCAGATCCAATTGCAAAGCAGCGATTTGATCCCGCCCGCCATCGCGCAATCGCCTGAGCGCATCCAATTCGCCGTCATAGCCAGCCGCGATCAGCCCGCCATCTTCCAGCCGCGCCGGCAGGGTTTCGGCCAAAGCGCGCTGCAATTCCGCCTGAGGTGAGGCTTCCGGCACAAGCGCGCCGTGGGCGGTTTCAATGAGGGCGGGTCGCAGGCCACCTGCTGCGTCAAGCGCCGCCGCCATCGCCTCAGCGCGCGCGAGCCCATCGCGGATCGCGGCCAGATCACGCGGCGCAAAGCGATCAAGCGATAGCCGCGCCAAGGCGCGGGCCATATCGGGCGAGCCCTTCAGCGCAGCGCGTAGCGCGGCCCGTTCGGAAGGTGCCGCGAGCATCCAGCCCACCGCTTCATGCCGCGCCAGGATTGGTGCGGCTTCCGCAAGCGGGGAGGCAAGGCGTGCCGCCAATTCCCGCGCCCCGGCCGCGGTGATGGTGCGATCCACGGCGGCGAGCAGGGAATGGCGCGCCTCCCCCCTCTCGCTTTTCAGGATTTCAAGGCTGCGCCGCGTCGCGGCATCCATCTGCAATAGCCCGCGCCCGCCCATGGGGCTGGGCGGGGCCAAGCGCGGCAAGGCGCCCGCCTGGGTGGCCCGCACATACTCCAAGGCCATGGCTGCGGCGGCGAGTTCCTCGGTGCTGAAACTGCCAAACCCATCCAGGGTGGAGACATCAAACGCCTCGGCCAGCCGCCGCGCGGCGTCACGGGGCGGGTCAAGCGGGGTGATGCGCGCCGCCATCTCGCCTTCGAATACGCCTTCCGGCGCCAGGATTTCGGCGGGCTCGAGCCGCGCGAGCAGGGCCTGGATATCCGCGCGCGGCAGGGTTTCCGTGCCAAAGGCGCCGGTTGAAACATCCAGCCAGGCAGCGCCCACCCGGTCTTCCGAGGGCGCCAAAGCCAAAAGCCAGGCCGGACGCGCCGCTTCAAGCAGGGTTTCTTCCGTCACCGTGCCGGCCGTCACCAGCCGCGTGATATCGCGCCGGATGGTCGGCGCCTTGCGCGCCTTGGCCTGCTCAGGCGTTTCCATCTGATCGCAAATGGCGACCCGAAAGCCCTGGCGGATCAGCCGGGCCAGATAGGTTTCATGCGCATGGGCCGGCACGCCGCACATGGCGACCTTCTGCCCACGATGCTCCCCCCTGAAAGACAGCGCGATATCAAGCGCGGCGGCGGCGGCTTCGGCATCGGCGAAGAACAGCTCATAGAAATCACCCATCCGGAAGAACACGAGCGCATCCGGATGTGCGGCCTTGGCGGCGAACCATTGCGCCATGGCGGGCGTCGCACCGCTGGCATCGGGAATCGGGCCTGAGGGGGCTTGGGCAAGGGGCATGCTTTATCACGATACAGGCGGGCCGCGCCCAAGCCAAACCCTGGGCTGGCGTATTGGCGCGAGAGGTTCCACACTGAGGCCAAGAAGAACCAACCAGGGAGGAGCTTCCAATGACAGCACCCGGTATCAGTCGCAGGTCCATGCTCGCGATAGGCGCTGCGGCGGCGCTGCCCGCGCCCGTTGTCGCCCAGGATATGCGCGCGCAAACGCTGCGCTTCGTCCCGCAAGCGAATCTGAGCGTGCTGGACCCGGTCTTCACCACCGCCACCGTCACCGGCAATCATGGCTGGCATGTGTTTGACACGCTCTACGGCGTGGATGCGGAGCTGAAACCAAAGCCGCAAATGGCCGAAGGGGCGGAGGTATTGGATGACGGCAAGCGCTGGCGCATCACGCTGCGCGCGGGGCTGCGTTTCCATGACGGCGAACCCGTGCGCGCAAAAGATTGCATCGCAAGCCTCAAGCGTTGGTGCGCACGCGAACCTTATGGGCAATTGCTGCTGCGCCAGGTGGATGAATGGCGCGCTGTGGATGACCGCACCATGGAAATCCGACTGAAGCGCGCCTTTCCCTTATTGCTGGATGCGCTGGCCAAGCCCGATTCCGCCGTGCCCTTCATCATGCCCGAACGCCTGGCCGAGACCGATCCCAATCGTGGCGTGACAGAGATGATCGGCTCCGGCCCCTATCGCTTCATTGCCGGCGAATATAATTCCGGCAGCCGCGTGGTTTATGAGAAGTTTGATGCCTATCAGCCGCGCCAGGAAGCGCCTTCCTGGACATCGGGCGCCAAGATCGCGCATTTCCGGCGCATTGAATGGCATATCCTGCCCGACCCCGCGACGGCAGCGGCCGCCTTGCAGAATGGTGAGGTTGATTGGTGGGAAAGGCCGCATCCGGATTTGCAGTCGCTTTTGGCGCGCGCGCGCGATGTGCGCCGTGAAGTGTCTGACACGGGCGGGCGGCTTGCCGTGCTGCGTATGAATAACCTGCATCCGCCCTTTGATGATGTGCGCATCCGCCGCGCCGTCCGGCTTTCCGTTTTGCAGGAAGATTACATGCGGGCATCGAGGGGTGATGACCGTACCGATTGGGATCTCTGCCGCAGTCTTTGGCCGCGGGAGACGCCCTATTACGAAGACCTCGGAGAGGCGATGATGCCGGGCAGCCTGGACCGCGCGCGTGCCGCACTGCGTGAAGCGGGCTATGCCAATCAGCGCGTGGTTGTGATCAATCCCACGGATTTCCCGGATATCGGGCCGCTTGGTCAAGTCACCGCGGATCGGCTGAAGCGAATCGGCATGAATATCGAATTGGCGGAAAGTGATTGGGGCACGGTGGTGCAGCGGCGCAGCAACCGTGAGGCGGTGGATCGCGGCGGCTGGTCCATCCTGCATACCACGGGTGGGGCGACGGCCTGGGCCAATCCCGCCGTTTCCTTCCTGGTGCGCGGCCAGGGCACGGCGGGCTGGTTCGGCTGGTGGAAAAGCGATGAGGCGGAGGCCCTGGCGGAAGCTTGGCTATTCGCGCCGAATGAGGCCGAGCAGAAGCAGATCGCGTCCCGCCTTGGGCGCCACGCGCTTGAAGATGCGGCCTTCATCCCGCTTGGCCAATTCAGGATCAGGACTGCCTTCCGCCGCAATATCACCGGGATTTTGCAGGGCTCATCGCCCTATCCCTGGAATGTCCGCCGGGTGTGAGGGGCGCTTTGCTGCGCCTGCGAAGCGGGGGCCTCGCGGTGCGTAGCACAAACCGGCATGATGGGGTCTGTATGAGGAGTGGTGACTAGGATGGATGACGCGAAAAAAACGCCGGTTGAGGATACGCGCACGGCGCGCGTCACCGCCGAAGAAGCGCTGGCGATGCACCGGGAAGGCAGGCCCGGCAAGCTTGAAATACGCCTGACCAAGCCCTTGATCACGGCGCGGGATTTAAGCCTGGCCTATTCGCCTGGTGTGGCGGAGCCTTGCCTCCATATCCATCGCGACCCGACGCTTGCCTATGACTATACCTCCAAGGGCAATTTCGTCGCGGTGATTTCCAACGGCACGGCAGTGCTGGGCCTTGGCAATCTGGGCGCATTGGCATCGAAGCCGGTGATGGAAGGCAAGGCCGCGCTTTTCAAGCGCTTTGCTGATGTCGATTCCATGGATCTTTGCGTGGATACCGAAGACCCCGACGCTTTCATCAATGCGGTGCGCTATCTGGGCCCGACCTTTGGCGGCATCAATCTGGAAGACATCAAGGCGCCGGAATGCTTTGTGATTGAACAGCGCTTGCGCGAATTGATGGATATCCCGGTCTTTCATGATGACCAGCATGGCACGGCGATTGTCGCCGCCGCCGGGCTGATCAATGCCTGCCATTTGACCGGGCGCGATTTGAAGACAACCAAACTTGTCATCAATGGCGCGGGTGCCGCTTCCATCGCCTGTGCCGAACTGGTCAAGGCCATGGGCATGCGGCCCGAAAATGTCATTCTGTGCGACACCAAGGGTGTGATCTGGCGTGGCCGTCAGGAAGGCATGAACCAGTGGAAATCCGCCCATGCAGTGACCACTTCCGCGCGCACGCTGACACAAGCGCTTGATGGCGCAGATGTATTCTTTGGCCTTTCCGTGAAAGGCGCGCTGACGCCCGAGATGATCCGTGCCATGGCGCCGAAGCCGATCATTTTCGCGATGGCCAATCCCGATCCGGAAATCACCCCGGATGAGGCGCGCGCCGCGCGGCCCGATTGCATCATCGCAACCGGGCGTTCGGATTACCCGAACCAGGTCAATAATGTGCTGGGCTTTCCCTTTATTTTCCGTGGTGCGCTTGATGTGCGCGCTTCCACCATCAATGACGCGATGAAAATCGCGGCGGCTGAATCGCTTGCCATGCTGGCGCGCGAAGATGTGCCGGAAGAAGTCTCTGGCGCGGGTGCGGGCAAGGCGCTGCGTTTTGGGCCGGAATACATCATTCCCAATGCCTTTGATCCGCGCTTGATCTCACGGGTTTCGCCAGCGGTTGCGAAAGCCGCGATGGAAAGTGGCGTCGCGCGGAAGCCCTTGCCCGATTTGCAGCGCTATGCGCGGGATTTGGCGAATAGGCTGGATGCGACCATGGGCGCCTTGGAAGCGATTGCGGAGAGCGTGCGGCAACACCCGAAACGCGTCGTATTCGCGGAAGGCGAGGAAGAAAAGGTGATCCGCGCAGCCATTGGCTTCCGTAATGCGGGCTATGGCACGCCCATTCTGGTGGGGCGAGAGGACCGCATCACGGCGGTTGCCAATGCTATTGGGATTCCTCTGCCTAGTGGCATCGAAATCCAGAATGCGCGACTTTCAGAATCTACACGCCGTTATGCGGAATTCCTCTACGAAAAACGCCAGCGTGATGGCTTTTTGCAACGCGATTGCCAGCGGCTGGTAAACCAGGACCGCAATGTCTTCGCGGCCTGCATGGTCGCGACCGGTGAGGCAGATGCGGTCGTCACCGGTACCACGCGTTCCTATTCTGCCGCGCTTGAAGGCATCAGCATGGCGATTGACCCCGTGCCGGGGCGTGTTGCTTTTGGGGTTTCGATCATCATCTCACGCCAGGCGGGAACGGTGCTGGTGGCGGATACCGCCATTCACGAAAGACCCGATGCAGCCACACTTGCTGGCATTGCGCGCGGGTCGGCAGCCGCTGCAAGGCGCTTGGGGATGGAACCACGTGTTGCGTTTCTTTCCTTCTCCACCTTCGGCGATCCGCGCGGCACCATTCCTGGCAGCATTCGTGAAGCGGTGAAGCTGCTGACCGAACGCGGCGCGGATTTTGAGTTTGATGGCGAAATGGCGGCAGATGTGGCGCTGGACCCGAAGCTGCGCGCTTCGCTATATCCCTTCTGTCGCCTGAGCGGCCCGGCAAATGTGTTGATCATGCCCGGTATTCATGCGGCGCATATTCTGACGCGTGCCGTACCGCAATTGACCAGCAGTACAGTGATCGGCCCGCTGCTGACCGGGCTTTCGCATTCGGCGCAAATCGTGCCCATGCAGGCGGGCGTCAATCAGATTGTGGATGTGGCCTGCCTCGCGGCCCATGCCGCCGTGCCGCGCGGATAGGGATGCCTACGCTTTTTTCTTGACCTGAGCGCAGATTCAGGCAGCCTTCCTATCAAAGGTGCGGCGCCAAAGCCGCATCAATCAGGAGGGAGTGCCATGTCCAAACCAAGCCTTCCGCGCCGCGCCGTTTTGGCCGGCGCTACCTTGTTGGCCTTGCCACATATCGCCCGCGCGCAAGCGGGTGACTGGCCGCGCCGCCCGGTGCGCTATATCAACCCCTTCCCCGCCGGTGGTTCCACCGATGTGTTGTCGCGCATCTATTGCGCGCGCATGTCGGAACTGACAGGGCAGAGCTTCGTGGTCGAAAATCGCGGCGGGGCAGGTGGCAATGTTGGCGTGGATACGGTCGCGAAATCAGCGCCTGATGGCTATACGATTGGGCTTGGTGGTATCGCTTCCCATGCGATTGCGCCAACACTTTACAGTAATTTGAATTTCGATCCGGAGAAGGATTTCACCTTTGTCACCGGGTTGTGGCAATTGCCCAATCTGCTTGGCGTTAATCTCGATCTGCCGGCGCGCAGCGTGCCGGAATTGATTGCACTGTTGAAGGCCAATCCTGGCAAATATTCCTTCGGCTCTGCCGGTTCGGGTACCACGCTTCATCTCTCAGGTGAGATGTTCAAGCAATTGGCCGGCGTTAATATGGAACATGTGCCGTATCGTGGTGCAGCGCCTGGGCTTGTTGATCTGATGGCTGGGCGCATTCATATGATGTTCGACAATATGCCCTCCATCCTTGCGCTGTCGCGGCAAGGCAAGGTACGCGCGCTCGCGGTAACGAGCGAAAAGCGCAGCCCGATTGAGCCGGATTTGCCCGCCATTTCGGAGTTTCTGCCAGGGTTTGACGTGATTTCCTGGACCTGTGTTTGTGCCCCGGCTGGGCTTCCCAGGGATGTGACCGATAGAATGTCGCATTTTAGCAAGCAGGCGCTTGAACATCCTGATCTGGTGAAATCCTTCCGCGAACAAGGCGCCATGGCCTGGTACACCAGCATGGCGGAGATCACTGCCTTCCGCGCGGCGCAGCAGGCGAAGCTGGCACCCCTGATCCGCGCATCCGGGGCAAAGGTGGATTGAAGCATAAGCCTTGCCGGTAGCGCCGTTCTTCTGCGACAAGGGTGGCAGTATTCTCTTGTCGGAACCCGTATGAAGTCGGCGCTGCCAGAAGACACGCACCCACCCAAAGGCGCCGAGCGCTTGGATCATTTCATGGCGCGCGCTGCTGCCGCCTATTATGCGGCGCGTGATCCGTTTCAGGATTTCACGACATCGCCGGAGATATCTCAGGCTTTTGGAGAATGCCTGGGACTTTGGGCTGCAGTGACATGGCAAGCCATGGGGCGGCCTAATCCGATATTGCTGGTGGAATGCGGGCCAGGGCGCGGTAGCTTGATGGCGGATGCGCTACGCGCGATTGCTGAAATGATGCCGGATTTTCGCGCCGCCTTGCGCGTGCATTTGGTGGAGACATCGCCGCTTTTGCGCGAAGCACAAGCGGCGAAGCTCAGTGCTGCTGCTGTTACCTGGCATGAGGATGTGGCAGCATTGCCGGAAGTACCGATGATCCTGCTGGCCAATGAATTTCTGGATGCTCTGCCCATCCGCCAATTCATTCGCCGAGGCGCTTCATGGTGCGAACGCTTCGTGATGCATGGCGCATTTATCGAGCTGCCCAGCGATGTCGGGTGGAATCACGATGCCCCGGAAGGTGCTGTGCGCGAGGTGAATGAGCCAGCACAGCACTTCGCAGCCTGGCTCGGTGCGCGGCTTGCCCGCCACGGCGGTGCTGCCTTGTTGATTGACTACGGGCCGGCGGAAAGCGCTTTTGGCGACAGCCTGCAAGCCATGCGCGCGGGCCAGCCGGTTGAGCCGCTGAGCGCAGCTGGTGAGGTGGATATTACCGCGCATGTGGATTTCGCGGCTTTTGCTGCCGCCGCGCGCGCTGCCGGCGCGATAACGCATGGGCCGCTGCCGCAGGGCGTATTCCTGCAACGGCTTGGCTTCATGACACGGGCAGCGATGCTCGCCCGGCTTGATCCCGCACGCGCCCAGGCGCAGCTTGCCGCGGCGCATAGGCTGACAGCGCCCGAAGCCATGGGCCGTCTGTTCAAGGCACTGGCTCTATGCGATGCAAGCTTGCCGTTACCCGCTGGATTCGAAACCTCATGAGTGCTGAATTCCTGACCGCCAATCCCTTGCAGCATCCGCGCCTGAGGCATGGTTTTTTCACGCGCAATGGCGGCGTTTCAACGGGCGCTTTCGCATCGCTGAATTGTTCGCTCTCCGGCAAGGATGACGCAGCAGCCGTGCGCGAAAACCGCGGCCGCGCCGCCGTAGCGCTTGGGCTTGAACACCAGGCGCTTTGTGGGTTGACGCAGGTACATGGCAAGCGCGTGGTGATAGCGGAAGACGCCTTTCCAGAAGACCAACGCCCCGAAGCGGATGGCGTGGTAACACGGCGTGCGGGCCTTGCGCTTGGTATCATCACCGGTGATTGCGCGCCCGTGCTTTTCGCTGATCGCCACGCCGGCGTGATTGGCGGTGCCCATGCCGGCTGGCGCGGTGCGGTGGCTGGCGTGCTGGAAGAAACCGTGTTTGCCATGGAAATGCTTGGCGCCACGCGGCGCGATGTTATCGCCGTGGTCGGTCCCTGTATTCATCAACCATCCTATGAAGTGGCTGCCGATTTGCGCGATGCGGTACTGGCACGCGATCCGGCCGATGCGCGGTTTTTCGCAATCGGCAAACGCGAAGGCCGCTGGCAATTTGACCTGCCAGGCTATTGCGCGGCGCGTCTGGCGGCGCTTGGCGTTGCGGTCAGCATGATGCCTCATGATACGCTGGCGAATGAGGCACGATTTTTCAGCCACCGGCGCAATACGCTGGCCGGCGGCGGACCAATCGGGCATCAATTATCGGCGATTGCGCTAAGGGATTGAATGTGCTGACGGCACAGAGGAGCCCCCATGGATCAAACCTTCATCCCCGCCATTTTCATGCGTGGTGGTTCCAGCAAGGGTGTGTTTTTCCACGCCCGTGATTTGCCACAAGACCGCGCGCAACAGGATGCGATTTTTCTGGCGGTGCTGGGCAGCCCAGATCCCTATGGCCGGCAATTGAATGGCATGGGCGGCGGCATTTCTTCATTGTCCAAAGCAGTGATCATCGGCCCACCGACGCATCCCGATGCGGATGTGGATTATCTGTTCGCGCAAGTCGCGGTGGACAAGCCCATCGTGGATTGGTCCAGCAATTGCGGCAATCTTTCCTCGGCAGTCGGCCCCTTTGCGGTGGATGAAGGGCTGGTGCGCGTCGCGGATGGTGAGACGCTGGTGCGCATCCATCAGGTGAACACGAAGCGCATCATCCATGCGCGTTTTCCGGTGCATGGCGGCAAGGCGGTGACGGCGGGTGATTTTGCTATGGCGGGCGTTTCAGGTTCCGGTGCGCGCATCAGGCTTGATTTTCTGGCGCCGGGCGGAGGTGCGACTGGCCGGCTACTGCCAACCGGCAATGCGCGTGATATGCTGCATCACGAAGGGCGCGCTTATGCCGCAAGCCTGATTGACGCCGCCAATGCCTGCGTATTTCTGGATGCGCGTGATCTGGGCCTGGCCGGCACGGAAAGCCCCGATACGATTGAAGCCGACCCCGCGCGCATGGCGCTGCTTGATACGCTCCGCCGTCAAGCGGGCGTGATGATGGGGCTGGCCGCAACGCCAGAGAAAGTTGGCCTTGCCTTGCCGAAAATTGCCGTGGTTGCGGCCCCTGCCAACTATCGCGCGCTGGATGGTGCAAGCCTTGCCGCTGACACGCATGATATCGCGGTCCGCATGATTTCCATGGAACGCGCCCATCGCGCCGTGCCGCTGACCGGCGCCATGTGCCTTGGCGTTGCCAGCCGCATTCCCGGCAGCCTGCCGCATCAATTGGCTGGCCCACCGGCGCGGGCGGATGAAACGCGGGTTGCGAATCCTTCCGGCATTCTATCGGTGGGGGCGGAGGTGCGTGAAACTACCGCCGGCTGGCATGCGGAAAGCGCTGTGGTTTATCGCAGCGCGCGGCGCCTGATGCAGGGGGCGGTTGCGGTGCCTGCCGCACTGGGTGATTAGGAACATGACGCGCAAACCTGCCTTTCTGCTGCCGCGCGGTACTTGCGATACGCATGTGCATATCTGGGGGCCGTTTGATCGCTTCCCCTTGGCCCAGGGCGCACCCTATACGCCGCCGGAGCGCACCAGCAATAATTTGGTTGCATTGCATGAAAGGCTCGGCGTGGATCGCGCTGTGATTGTGCAAACCACCGTCTATAAATCCGATAATCGCGCCATGCTGGATGGACTTGCGCAGAGCAAGGGCCGCTGGCGCGGTGTGGCCCTGATTGATGAAAGCTTTGACGACGCCGCGTTTCGTGCCTTGCATGAAGGCGGCGTGCGCGGGGTGCGCTTCGGCTTTGTGAAGCATCTGGGCGGCGTGCCGGATTTGGCGCTGGTGCGGCGCACCGCCGCGCGCATCGCGCCCATGGGCTGGCATTTGGTGCTGCATCTTGATGCCGGGAATATCCCAGAGTTTCTCGATTTTTTCGGCGAGTTCTCCCTGCCGGTGGTGGTGGATCATATGGGGCGCGTGCCGGTGCGCGATGGCCTGGACCAGACCCCGTTTCGCCTTTTGCTGGAATTGCTGAAGCGCCCCAATTGGTGGGTGAAGGTATCCGGTGCGGAACGCATTTCCGAAACTGGCCCGCCCTTTGCGGATGCGATCCCCTTCGCGCAACGGCTGATCGAAGCTGCGTCGGATCGGGTTCTATGGGGCACGGATTGGCCGCACCCCAATGTGCGCTGGGAACCGGATGAGGCTGATTTGGTGGATTTGCTGCCGCGCTTCGCCGGTGCCGCCGCCTTGCAGCGGGTTCTGGTGGACAACCCCGCGCGGCTTTATGGATTCTCATGACTCGGACTAGGGAAGTGCAAGACCAGATGAACGGACCACTCGCAGGTATTCGTGTGCTTGATCTTTCCTCGGTGGTGGTGGGGCCGGTCTGCACGGGTGTTCTCGCGGAACATGGTGCGGAGGTGATCAAGCTCGAAAGCCCTGGTGGCGATTTGCTGCGCCAGCTTGCCGGCAAGGGGCGTTCGCGCGGCATGAATGGCAAATTTCTCAATTTCAATCGCGGCAAGAAATCCATTGCCCTTGATCTGAAGGCGCCGGCTGGGCTTGCCGCGCTCAAGCGTCTGGCGGCTACCGTGGATGTTTTTGTCAGCAATATCCGCCCGGATGCGCAAGCGCGGCTTGGCGTGGATGCCGCAAGCTTGCATGCCATCGCACCGCGCCTCATTCATTGCGCCATAACGGGTTTCGGCTCGGGCGGGCCATATGCCGGCAGGCCGGCCTATGACACGGTGATCCAAGGCGCTGCCGGTGTGGCGGGCTGTTTTGAAGCCTCCACCGGGGAACCGCGCTATGTGCCGATGCTGGTCGCGGATCATACGGTTGGTCTGATTGCTGCGCAGATGATTGGCTTCGCGCTTTATCGCCGCGAGAAAACTGGCGTGGGTGAGGCAATAGAAGTGCCCATGTTCGAAAACATGGCGGCCTATGTGATGATGGAACACCTGGGCGCCATGTCCTTCCGCCCAGCGCTTGGCCCGCCTGGTGATCACCGGGTGCTCAGCCCCGATGCACGGCCCTTGCCAACTTCTGATGGTTATATCTGCATCTCCGCCAATACGGATGCGCAGGCGCATGCGTTTTTTGATGCGATTGGCCGACCTGAATTGAAGGCCGATCCGCGTTTCGCCACCATCGCTGGCCGCACCGCCAATACGCGCGATTATTTCGCCATTCGCGCTGGCGGGTTGAAGGGCAAAACCTCAGCAGAATGGCTGGAGATTTTTGATCGGCTTGATGTGCCGGCTTCACCCTACAATACCATCGCGGGTTTGCTGGATGATCCGCATTTGCGCGCGGTTGGCATGGTGCAGGAAGAAGAACACCCGACCGAAGGTGCAACTTACGCCATCGGCCAGCCCAATTATTTCTCTGGCGGCAATGCGCCACCCGGTCGGCCAGCGCCGCGGCTTGGGCAGGATGGGGCGGCGCTATTGGCCGCTGCCGGCATGACCGAAGCTGAGATCAACACACTCATACACGATGGCGTTTTGCTTGAAGCACCATGAAAAACCAAGGAAACACCCATGACCCGTCCCTTTGAAGGCATCCGCATTATTGACGCGACCCATGTGCTGGCCGGGCCCTTTGCAGCCTATCAGCTTGGCCTACTGGGGGCGGACGTGATCAAGATTGAACACCCGGAAGACCCGGATCAAAGCCGCGTCAGTGGCGGCGATTGGGATCTCAATCGTGCTGGCATGGGCAGCTATTATCTGACGCAGGGATCGAACAAGCGCAGCATGACGCTTGATCTGAAGCAGGACGAAGCGCGCGAGATTTTTCGCAAGCTGATCGCGGGCGCTGATGTCCTGGTGGAGAATTTCCGCCCCGGTGCCTTCGCGGCGTTGGGCCTGGGCTTTGAGGATTTGCTGAAAATCAATCCTCGCCTGATCTATTGTTCGATCTCGGCCTTTGGTCATGGCGGGCCACGTGGCGAACAGACCGCTTATGATCACGTGATCCAAGCCACATCGGGCATTATGGCCTGCACCGGCACGCCAGAGGTGAACCCGATCAAATTCGGCGCACCGGCGATTGATTACGCCACCGGCACCATGGGGGCTTTCGCGCTATCGGCGGCGCTGTTCCAGCGCGAAAAAACCGGACGCGGTCAGCATATTGACCTTGCCATGTTGGATGTAGCGATGATGATGATGGCAAGCCATGTCACATCCTATGCACGCAGCGGCAAGCCTGCACGGCCGCGTGGCAATGACCATGAATATGCAACGAATAGCTGCTATGAAACCGCCGATGGGCTGGTGATGATTGGCGCCAGCAATCTTCGCCAACAAAGGCGGTTATGGAATGCTTTGGGGCGACCCGATATGGCGAAGGACAGCAATGAAGCGCGCCATGCCGATCGCGCGCATGAAGCCGCGACGCTGGCCGAGTTGTTGAAAGCCAAGACTGCCGCCGAATGGGAAAGCTATCTGCAGGCACGCCATGTGCCGGCTGCACGCGTACGCAATTTGGCCGAATCGCTTGCCGATCCGCAGATCAAGGGGCGGGGCGTGGTGCATCACTTTGAAGGCGCGCCAGGTGTGACGGGATCGTTCTCTGTCCCCGTCGCCGCGTTTGGCTTTGCGCATGGCGGGCCGCGCGTGGATACGCCGCCGCCGACTTTGGGGCGCGACAATGATGCCATCCTGGCCGAGCTTGGCTATGATGATGCTGCGCGCGCCAAGCTCCGCGCTGCCGGCGCGATTTGAAACAGGGGGAAACCATGGCCCAATTCACCTTCGACCACATCCATCTCCGCAGCCCTGATCCGGAAGCGACTGCGGTTTTTTATGAACGCATGTTCGGCGCCGAGGTGCTGCGCTCCTCGCAGCAGGGCGAACCGCGCGTGGATATCAGGCTTGGCGGACAGATCATTTTCATAGCACCCATCAAGGGCGATAACGTGGCGCCGCCGCCCAGCATGCCTTATCGCGGGCTGGAACATATCGGCCTTGCCGTGACAGGGCTTGATCAGGTGGTGGCGGAATTGAAGGCCAAGGGCGCGGAATTCACCATGGAACCAACCGCGATCCGCCCCGGCATTCGCATTTGTTTTCTGCGCGGGCCGGAAAATGTCGCGATTGAATTGCTGGAACGCAGCGCCTGAGCGTTCTGGTCATTGGCGCCGGCCCCGCCGGCTTGATGGCAGCGGAGGCCGCGGCGCAGGCAGGTGCCGCGGTGGTGGTGGCGGATCACATGCCATCACCCGCGCGCAAGCTGTTGATTGCCGGGCGCGGCGGTCTCAATCTGACGCATTCGGAAGCGCTGCCCGCCTTTCTGCCCCGTTACGCAAAGGCTGAAGCGCATCTCGCCCCCCATATCCGCGCCTTTCCGCCTGAGGCGCTGATCGCCTGGGCAGAAGGCATGGGCCAGCCTTGCTTCATTGGTTCATCCGGTCGCGTATTTCCGCGCGTGATGAAGGCATCGCCGCTGCTGCGTGCCTGGATGGTGCGACTATCCACACTTGGCGTGCAATTGCGCACGCGCCACCGCTGGCTTGGCTTCGCAGCGGATGGCGCCGCGCGTTTCGCGACGCCGGGTGGCGAAACGCAGATCAAGGCTTCAGCGACCGTGCTGGCTCTCGGTGGCGCTTCCTGGCCGCGGCTTGGGTCGGATGGCACTTGGCCCGCGCTTCTGCCCAGTATTGCGACGCGCCTCTTCGCGCCTTCTAATATGGGCTTTGCCATTGCCTGGTCTGATCATCTGCGCGCGCGTTTTGCCGGCACGCCGCTCAAGCGTATTGCGCTTTCCTTCGGCGGCATCACACAACGTGGCGAGGCGGTGATAACCGAGGCCGGCATAGAAGGCGGCGCGGTCTATGCCTTGAGTGCTGCCATACGCGATGCGCTTGAACAGCATCACAACGCCACCATGCATCTCGATCTCAGGCCCGATCTCAGTTTGGCCGATCTTGCAGCGCGGCTGGCAGGGCGGCGCGGTAGCCTTTCGCTTTCCAATCATTTGCGACGCAATGCGGGGTTGCCGCCGATTGGGATTGCGCTGGTCCAGGAAGCGCTAAAGGCCGGCACCGAAGCACCGGACCTCGCCTGCCTGATCAAGGCGCTGCCACTCAGGGTGACGGGCGCTTTTCCAATCGCGCGCGCGATAAGCTCGGCCGGCGGGCTTGCCTGGACGGAATTGGATGAAAACCTGATGCTGCGCCGCTTGCAGGGCGTCTTTGCCTGTGGCGAGATGCTGGATTGGGAAGCACCGACAGGTGGCTATCTGCTGCAGGCCTGTTTCAGCACGGGCCGCGCGGCTGGCTTGGCGGCTGCGCGTTTGGATGTTCTTTGAACTTAACAACAGGGGATGACCATGGCAGAATTCGATCTGGTGGTACGCGGCGGAGAGGTTGCGACCGGTTTCGGCACGACCCGCTGCGATATCGGCGTGAAGGATGGGCGCATTGTGGCGCTTGGCGAAAAGCTTGCCGATGGCGCGCGCGTTGTGGATGCCGCCGGCACGCTGGTGCTGCCCGGCGGCGTGGATAGCCATTGCCACATCGAAGAACCCTCTCGCGGTGGCTATGCCAGCACCGGCCAGGCGGAACCGCCCATTACGGTGAATGAGGAAAGCTTTGCCACCGCCTCCACCGCTGCATTTGCTGGTGGCACAACCTCGGTTGTTTGTTTCATTCCGCAATGGAAAGGCTATGGCGTCTGGGAACGCTATACGGATTACCGCGCCCGCGCCGCGCGTGGCATGATTGATCATTCCTTCCATCAGATCATCAGTGATCCCACCGATACCGTGATGGATCAGGAAGTACCGCGCCTGGTGGCGGAAGGGGTGCGCAGCCTCAAGGTTTTTCTCACCTATGAACCGCTGCATTTGAATGATGGGCAATATCTGCGCGTTCTGACGAAGGCACGCACGCTCGGCTGTTTGGTCACGGTGCATTGCGAGAATTATGAGGCGATCAATTGGCGCACGCATGAATTGCTGAAGCATGGCATGACCGCGCCGAAATACCACGCCTGGGCGCGCCCACCGGTGGTGGAACGTGAAGCGACGCATCGCGCCATTGCGCTCGCGGAATTGGTAGATCAGCCGATTCAGATCTTCCATGTCTCCTGCGAAGAAGCCGCCGAGGAAATCGCGCGTGCCCAGGCGCGCGGCGTGAAGGTATGGGGCGAAACCTGCCCGCAATATGTCAGCCTGACCGCCGCCGATATGGATCGCCCCGGTTTTGAGGGCGCGAAATTCATGTGCAGCCCAGCACCGCGTAGCCGTGCGGAACATGAACGTGTGTGGGAAATGATCCGGCGCGGCACGCTTGATGTGATTTCATCCGACCACTGCGCCTTTTCCTTCGAAGGTGACCGCGGCAAGCGGCAGAATGGATCGGATGCCGTGTTCCGCGATATTCCGAATGGCATTCCGGGTTTCACCGCACGCCTGCCGATCATTTTCAGCGAGGGCGTTTCCAAGGGCCGCATTACCCTGGATGAATTCGTGCGCCTTACCAGCACCAACCCGGCACGGCTGATGGGGCTGGCGCCGCGCAAGGGCGCCATTGCGATTGGCGCGGATGCGGATTTGGCGTTGTGGGATCCGAAGAAGAAAGTCACCATCACCAATGCGCTGATGCAGCACGCGATTGACTATACCCCCTATGAGGGGATGGAGGTCACGGGCTGGCCAGTCATGACCATTCGCCGTGGTGAGGTGGTGATGCGCGATGGCAAGGTACAGGCAGAACCTGGCACTGGGCGCTTCCTGCCGCGCGGGCCTTACGCCATGATCAAGCCGCGCGGGATTACGCCCGATGGCTTTGATCCGGCGCCGCCGCCCTGAAGCAGCGGCCATTGCGTTTTTGGTGCCAGGTTTTGCAGCCCAACATTACGCCGGCTTCAGCAGGACATGGCGCTTCTTGCCGATGGAAAGCTTGATGACGCCATCCTGAACATCCACTGCGCCAAGCACGCGATCTACCGCGCCAACGGCTTCGTTATTGGCATAAATACCGCCATTGGCGATCAGGCGCCGCGCCTCACCTTTGCTTGGCACCAGCTTGTGTTCCACCAATACGTCAACGATGTTCGCGGGCAGGGCTGACACCACGGTCGGCAGGCTCGCGGCATTCAGCCCTTCCTCGAACGCCTTGCGCGCTGTCTCGGCTGCCGCTTCAGCCGCCGCGCGGCCATGCAGCAGCGCGCAGGCTTCGGTGGCGAGCACCTTTTTCGCCTCATTCACCTCAGCACCTTGCAGCGCGGCGTAGCGGGCGACCTCAGCCATCGGCAATTCAGTGAACAGCCCCATGAAGCGCGTCACATCGGCATCTTCCGTATTGCGCCAGAATTGCCAGTAATCATAGGGCGAAACGCGATCAGCATTGAGCCACACGGCGCCCTGCGCCGTCTTGCCCATCTTCGCCCCGGATGCGGTGGTGATCAGCGGCGTTGTCAGGCCAAAGGCTTCCGCCTGATCCATGCGCCGGATCAGATCGGTGCCCATGACGATATTGCCCCATTGATCGGACCCGCCCATTTGCAGCACCACACCATGGCGGCGGCGCAATTCCAAAAAGTCATAGGCCTGCAAAAGCATGTAGTTGAATTCAAGAAAACTCAGCGGCTGATCACGTTCCAGCCTTTGCTTCACGCTTTCCATCGTCAGCATGCGATTGACGCTGAAATGCCGCCCCACATCGCGCAAAAAGGGAATGTAAAGCAGCCTGTCCAGCCATTCCGCGTTATCGAGCATGATGGCATCCGTCGCGCCATCACCAAAACTCAGAAAGGCATCGAACACCTTCCGAATGCCGGCCTTGTTGGTTTCGATCTGCGCATCAGAAAGCAAGGGCCGCGCCTCATCCCGGAAGGAGGGATCGCCCACCTTTGTTGTGCCACCACCCATCAGCACCACGGGGCGATTCCCGGTCTGCTGCATCAGGCGCAGCAGCATGATCTGCACCAAAGACCCGACATGCAGGCTATCTGCGGTTGCATCAAAGCCGATATAGCCGGCGAGCGGCCCGGCCTGCAGCCGCGCCAGAAAGGCGCCTTCTTCGGTGGTTTGGTGAATATAGCCGCGTTCCCGCGCCACATGCAGGAAATCGCTTCGCGCGCTGTTCATGATGCTATCCGGTTTGTCGAAACTCGTTCCCCGCCGGGGGCTTCCACCGACAGGCGCGCGGGGGTAGCACGTCCCCATCATGCTGAGAACCATCGGCCTTATGAGTGGCACGTCACTAGATGGCGTGGATGCTGCCTATCTGGAAACGGATGGGGAGGCGATCGCGCGCTTTGGCCCACGCCAGACCCTGCCCTATGACCCCGCCTTGCGCCGCGCGCTGCGCGCCCTGCTGGACCGCGCCGAAAGCCTGACCCCCAATGACCCGGAATTGCTCGATGCCACACGCCGCCTGACAGAGCGCCACGCCGAAGCGGTAGAAGCGATTGGCCTGCCGGCAGACTTGGTCGGGTTTCACGGCCAAACCATCCTGCATCGCCCCGCCGCGCCGGGGCGGAGCGGCACCCCCTTTACCTGGCAGATCGGCGATGCCGCGATGCTGGCGCGCCGCACGGGCATGAGTGTCGCTTATGATTTCCGCAGCGCCGATGTCGCCGCCGGCGGCCAGGGCGCGCCCTTGGTGCCGGTGTTTCATCGCGCCCTTGCCGCGCCCCTACCGAAGCCGCTGGCCATTCTGAACCTTGGCGGCGTTGGCAATGTGACCTGGCTGGGGCCAGAGGGGGAGATGCTGGCCTTCGATACCGGCCCGGCCAATGGGCCGCTTGATGATTGGGCGCGGCAGCATACCGGCAAGGATTATGATGCTGCGGGCAAACTCGCTTTGGCCGGCCAGGCGGATGGCGCGGTGCTGGGGCGGCTGATGGCGCATCCTTATCTGGTCGCGCCGCCGCCGAAATCGCTCGATCGGCTGGATTTTGACCGTGCGCTGCGGGAAGCGGGCGCGGGTAGCCTTTCCGCCGCCGATGGTGCGGCGACCCTGGTCGCTTTCTGTGCCGTCTGCGTGGCCGCTGCCGGGCGACATTTCCCGGAACCTCCGCTGCAATGGCTGGTTGCGGGGGGCGGGCGGCGCAACCCGGCGCTCATGAAGGCACTCGGCGGCGCTTTGGAAGAACCGGTGCGCCCGGTTGAGGTCGCGGGCTGGGATGGCGATGCGCTGGAAGCCCAGGCTTTCGGCGTGCTGGCGGCCCGAGTCGCACGCGGCCTGCCGCTGAGCTTCCCCGGCACCACCGGCGCGCCGCGCCCGCTGACCGGCGGGCGTATCATCGGCGCGCTGCTGTAGGGTATTATTCATGACCCAAGCCGCGCTCACCGTTTGGTTCGATGGCGCCTGCCCGCTCTGTCTGCGCGAAATTGCGCTGATGCGCCGACTGGATCGGCGGGGCGCGATTGACTTCATTGATATCGGTGCCGAGGGCGCGGCCTGCCCGATTGATCCCGCGCTATTGCTGGCGCGCTTTCACGCCCGCGAAGCCGATGGCCCTTTGCTGAATGGTGCGGCGGCCTTTGCCGCCATGTGGCGTGCCATTCCGTTGCTGAAACCGCTCGGCCATGTCGCGCGCTTTCCGCCGTTTTTGTGGCTGTTGGAACGCGCCTATCGCGGCTTTCTTCGCATACGACCGCACCTGCAAGCCTGGGCTGGGTAGCGCCGTTTCAGGAGCGGTTCTGGTTCGCGCAGCGCGCGGCCTTCAGAGCAGATCGCGTTCAGATGGAAAATCTGGACGCGCGAAGATGCTCGAAAAACAAAGGTATAGAGCGAATTGCGTGAACACCTGTGAACGCAATACGCTCTACCGCCACCCCGCGCGCTGCATGATCCGCAATGCCTCCGGCGCCAGCGCGCCATAGCGTTGCGCGTTCAATTCATCGGCGCGGAAGCTGCCCAGCGCCAGCAATGCGGGATGCGGCGCAACACCGGCCACCACCGGATATTCGAAATTGCCATTGGCAAACAATTCCTGCGCGCGCTGGCTGCTGAGGTATTCAATGAAGCGGAGCGCCACGGCCTTGTTGGCAGAAGACCGCACCACGCCAGCGCCCGAGACATTCACATGCGTCCCACGATCGCCTGGCGCCTGATTGGGGAAGATCACGCCAATCCGATCAAACAGCGCCTTTTCCTGCGGATTGGATGAAGCGCCGAACCGCGCGAGATAGTAGGTATTGGCAACCGCAAGCCGCCCAACCCCCGCCGCCACCGCCTGGAATTGCGGCGTGTCACCGCCCTGCGGTGGGCGCGCCATATTTGCCACCACACCGCGCGCCCAGGCCTCTGCCGCTTCAGCACCATTGGCCAGCAGAATGCTCGCCATCAAGGAGGTATTGTAAGGATGTGCCGCCGCCCGGATCAGGATTTGCCCGCGCTGCGCCGGCAGGGCCAGATCTTCATACCGCGCAACACCTTCCGGCACGCCGCGCTGGCGATCATACATGATCACGCGCGCGCGGCTGGAAAGCCCATACCATTTGCCATCCGGCGCGCGCATGTTTTCCGGAATGCGCGATTTCAGGATTTCGCTTTCGGTTTCGGCCAGAACACCCGCATCCACCGCCCGCGCGAGCCGTGCCGCATCCACCGTAATCAGCACATCGGCCGGGCTATTCGCGCCTTCTGATTGGATGCGCGCGATCAGCTGATCCGCATCGCCTTCAATCAGGCGGGTGCGAATGCCGGTTTCCGCCGTGAAACCCTCATAAAGCGCGCGATCCGTATCGTAATGGCGGGATGAGTAGAGATTGATCGCGCGTTCCTGCGCCGCCACCAGGGCAGGCGCGGTCAGTGGCGCGGCAAAGGGCAAGGCAAGCAGGGAACGGCGGCGCATGAGGTAAACCTTTCGGCGCGAGAGGTGATGTCGCGATGGGCCCGAATCAAGCGAGCCCTGCGCGAAGTCTAGCCACGCCCTGCAGCCGCTTGCCATGCAAGGCAGGCGGGGCAGCCCTTCGCGAAAGCCGCTTGAAGCTCGGGCAAACCCCGCTTGTTACCGACTCCCGTTACACTACCCCTGCAAGCCACGCAGGAATTTCGCCCGCGCGCCGCCGCCCGCCATCAGGAAGGCGTGGTCCGAACCGCTCAACAAGAACCGCGCGCCAAGGGCGATGTAATCGGGGGCGACCTTTTCATCATAAACACCGCCCATACCCATGACCTTGCCATGCGCCTTGCAGGCCGCCGCCACCTTGGCATAGGCCGCGCGCACATCGGGGTGGCCGATCTGCCCGGCAATGCCCATGGAAGCCGTCAGGTCCGATGTGCCGATCATGAGGCAATCCACCCCTGGCACGGCGGCAATGGTATCAGCATTCGCAACTGCTTCGGGTGTTTCGATCATGACGGTCACCATGATCTGTTCATTCAATTCCTTCTGCGCCGCAGCGGTATCGGAAACCTGGAAGGCATATTGCGCCGGCGGGCCGCCCCAGGAACGCTCACCCAAAGGCGGATAGCGGAAGGCGCGCACCACATCGCGGGCTTCATCCGCGTTATCAATATGCGGCACCACAACACCCATGGCGCCATTATCCAGGCAGCGCGTGCCTTCAAACAGCGCATCCTTGCAGCAGCGCACCATCGGCGTGACGCCTTGCGAAAGCGCGGCCATGGCCATGCGCGTCGCGTCATCCACACTCATCGCGCCATGCTCCATATCAATGAATAGCCAATCAAAGCCCGATGCCGCGGCAATCATGCCAACGGCGGGCGTGCGCAAATGATGCACGCCAAAGCCAAGGGCGAGTTCGCCCTTTTCCAGGCGGCGGCGCGCGAAATTGGGAGCGAGTGGCATGGTGTTTCCCCTGTGAAAGTGATGTGAGTTGAAGCCTGATCAGGCCGCACCACCAGGTGCGATCTTGTCTTGGGTTTTTGTCGCGAAATCACGCGCGTCATGGCGTTCATGCAATTGTTCGGATGGATCGCCTGTCACGCGATTCACCATACGCCCGCGCTTCACGGCCGGGCGGGCGAAGATGGCATCCGCCCAGCGCTGCACATTCTTGTATTCATGCACGCTCAGGAATTCTGCTGCGCCGTACAGGAAGCCCTTCACCAGCCCGCCATACCAGGGCCAAACGGCGATATCGGCGATGGTGTAATCATCCCCGCCCAGATAGGCGCTTTCCGCGAGGCGGCGATCCAGCACATCCAATTGCCGCTTGGTTTCCATGGCGAAGCGGTCAATCGCGTATTCGATCTTCACCGGCGCATAAGCATAGAAATGCCCAAAGCCGCCGCCGAGATAAGGCGCGCTGCCCATTTGCCAGAACAGCCAGGAAAGGCATTCGGCGCGCAAGGCCGGGTCCTGCGGCAGAAAGGCGCCGAATTTCTCAGCCAGATGCACCAGAATAGCCCCGCTTTCGAAAACGCGAATGGGCTTCGGCCCGCTGCGATCCAAAAGCGCGGGGATTTTGGAATTCGGATTCACCGCGACAAAGCCACTGCCGAATTGCTGGCCTTCGCCAATACGGATCAGCCAGGCATCGTATTCCGCGCCTGAGTGGCCCAATGCCAAAAGCTCCTCCAGCAGGATCGTCACCTTCTGGCCATTGGGCGTGCCCAGCGAATAAAGCTGCATGGGGTGGCGGCCTACCGGCAATTCCTTGTCATGCGTCGGGCCGGCGATGGGGCGGTTGATATTGGCAAAGCGCCCGCCATTGGCCTTGTTCCAGGTCCAGACCTTGGGGGGCGTGTAATCGCTGGTGCTGCTCATGTGCGTACTCCTGATGCGTTGGGCCGAGGCTGGCGCGATTGGCCGCAGCGCGCAAGGCTGGTATCGCGGGGCGATCAGACCGGGGGCGACATGACCATCACCATCCATGGCATCAAGAATTGCGACACCATGAAAAAGGCGCGCGCCTGGCTGGAGGCCGAGGGCATTGCCCATGCCTTCCATGACTACAAGACCGCCGGCATCAGCGCGGCGATGCTGCAAGCCTGGGTCGGCAAGGCGGGGTGGGAGGCCTTGCTGAACCGCGCCGGCACCACCTTCCGCAAATTGCCCGAAGATCAGAAGCAAGGGCTGGATGAAGCCCGCGCGGTCGCGCTGATGCTGGCGCAGCCCAGCATGATCAAGCGCCCAGTGCTGACCAAGGGTAATGCGCTGCTGATCGGCTTTGATCCCGCGCGTTACGCTGCCTTATTGAAAAACTGAGCTTCGTTGCCTCAAATTCACCACGACCGCCCCATATCCTGACTTTATCAGTTCAATAAAAAGGGTGCCGGGTGGCTGCTGAGGCGATCAATTTCCAAGCCTATAGTGATGCGCTGGTCGTACTCGGCACGGCGGGCGTGATCGTGCCGCTATTGCGCCGTGTTGGTGTCAGCCCAGTGCTTGGCTATCTCGGCGCAGGTGCGGTGCTGGGGCCGCTCGCGCTTGGGTCCTTCATCAATGAATACCCGCTGCTTTATTGGTTCACGGTGATTGACGCGAAAAGTGTCGCCGCGATTGCGGAGCTTGGCGTGGTGTTTCTGCTTTTCCTGATTGGGCTGGAGCTTTCCTTTGAGCGCCTGAAGGCGATGCGCCGGCTGGTGCTGGGGCTGGGTGGGCTGCAATTGGCGATCAGCTTTGTCGCGCTTAGTCTGATTGCGCTGGCCTTTGGCTTCAGCCCTAGCATTGCCGCGGTGCTGGCGGCGTGTTTGGCGCTGTCTTCCACGGCGATTGTGCTGGAATTGCTCGCGCAGCAGGAAAGGCTGCTCACCAGCGGCGGCCGCGCCAGTTTTTCCGTGCTGCTCGCGCAGGATGTGGCGGTGGTGCCCATATTGCTCTTCATCGGTATCCTCGGCGCCAAGGGCGGCGGTTCCGTATTGCTCAGCATCGCCACCGCCTTGGGGCAGGCGCTGCTGGTGCTGGCGGTGATTGTACTGGTGGGGCGCGTGGTGCTGCGCCCACTTTTCCGTCTGGTGGGCGGGCAGCGTTCGGAGGAACTCTTCATCGCCGCCGTGCTGTTCGTGATTGTCGCGACCGGCATCATGGCCGCCAAGGCGGGGCTTTCCATGGCGATTGGCGCCTTTGTTGCCGGGCTGCTGCTGGCCGAAACCGAATATCGCCGCGCGGTGCAGGCCACCATTGAACCCTTCAAGGGCCTGCTGCTGGGCATTTTCTTCTTCAGCGTGGGCATGAGCATTGATTTCCGCGAAGTGGCGAAGGAACCGCTGCTGCTGTTCGGCTTGGCTTTCGGCTTGGTGGTGCTCAAGGCCGGCATTGTCTATGGGCTGGCGCGCTATTTCGCGCTGACACCGGCGGCGGCTTTGGAATCTGCGCTGCTGCTTGGCCCCGGTGGAGAATTTGCTTTCGTCGGTATCGGCCTCGCGACCGGGCTGGCGCTGATTGAACCAAGCCTGGCCGGCTTCATCCTGGCCGCGATCAGCCTGACCATGGCCATGCTGCCCTTACTGTCGGCGCTGGCGAGGCGCTTGGCGCCACTGCTGGAAGAAGCCCGGCCCAAGGACCCTGCGCTTGAGGCTCTGCCAGGGGCGCAGCAGGGCCATGCCATCATCATCGGCTATGGCCGTGTCGGCAAAACCGTGGCCGCGCTGCTGCGTCAGCATGGGCTGAGCCAGATCGCGGTGGATAATGACCCTGCCACGGTCTCTCGTGCCCGCCGCGCGGGGGAGGATGTCTTCTTCGGTGATGCCGCGCGCCCGGCCTTCTTGCAGGCTTGCGGGATCGGCGCGGCGCGGAGTGTCATCATCACCATCAATGCCGCGCCGGAGATGGACCAGATCATCACCGCCATTCGCGCATTGCGGCCCGATCTACCGATCATTTCCCGCGCGCGGGATGCGGCGCATGCGCGCCATCTCTACGCGCAAGGCGTGAATGAAACAGTGCCGGAGACGATTGAAGCCAGCCTGCAATTGTCAGAAGCGGCGCTGGTGTCGCTTGGCGTGCCGATGGGGCGGGTGATTGCCTCCATCCACCAGCAACGCGCCGATTTCGCCGAGGAATTGCGCAGCGCCGCGCGGGGGGGCTAACCCCACACCCGCGCGTATATCACGAAAGCTTCTGCTTCAGCACATCATTGACCAGTGCAGGATTACCCTTGCCCTGCATGGCTTTCATGGTCTGGCCAACAAAGAAGCCGAACAGCTTGTCCTTGCCGGATTTGTATTCCGCGACCTTATCGGCATTGGCGGCCAGCACCTGGTCAATCACGGCTTCAATCGCGCCGCTATCCGTCACCTGCTTCAGGCCACGTTCTTCCACAATGGCGCCCGGCGCGCGGCCGGTTTCCACCATGGCTTCAAAGACTTCCTTGGCGAGCTTGCCGGAAAGTGTGCCATCCGCCATCAGATCCAATAGCGCACCAAGATCAGGCGCACTCACAGGCGGTTCCGCGATCGAGGTTTTGGTGCGATTGATGGCGGCGAAAAGATCACCCATCACCCAATTCGCCGCCTGTTTCGCATCGCGCCCCTTGGCGACGGTTTCGTAATAGGCCGCGGTTTCTCGTTCCAGCGTCAGCACATGCGCATCATAGGGCGTGATGCCGTAATCGCGCACATAGCGCGCGCGGCGCTGATCCGGCAGTTCCGGCAGCGCCGCCTTCAGGCTTTCGACGAAGGTCGCATCAATCACCAAGGGCGGCAAATCCGGGTCCGGGAAATAGCGGTAATCATGCGCATCTTCCTTGGACCGCATGGAACGCGTAACACCGCGCCCCGTATCAAACAGCCGCGTTTCCTGATCAACCGTGCCGCCGGATTCCCAAACCTCAATCTGCCGCCGCGCTTCAGCTTCCACCGCCTGCATGACAAAGCGGATGGAATTCACATTCTTGACTTCGCAGCGCGTGCGGAAGCCTTCGCCCGCCTTGCGGACGGAAACATTCACATCCGCCCGCATTGAGCCTTCATCCATATTGCCATCGCAAGTGCCCAAATAGCGCATGATCTGGCGCAGTTTGGTCAGGTAAGCGCCGGCCTCCTCCGGGCTCCGCATATCGGGTTCCGAGACAATTTCCATCAGCGCCACACCGGAACGGTTGAGGTCAATGAAGGATTTTGTTGGATGCTGGTCGTGCTGGGATTTGCCGGCATCCTGTTCCAGATGGAGGCGCGTGATGCCGATGGTCTTCGTGCTGCCATCAGACAATTCAATATCAATCGCGCCTTCACCGATGATGGGGTGCGCGTATTGGCTGATCTGATAGCCCTGTGGCAGATCGGCATAGAAGTAGTTCTTGCGGTCAAAGCGTGACCAGAGATTGACCTTGGCATTCAAGCCAAGCCCGGTGCGCACGGCTTGCGCCACGCATTCGCGGTTGATCACCGGCAACATGCCGGGGAAGCCCGCATCAATAAAGGAAACCTGGGCATTGGGTTCGGCGCCGAATGCCGTTGCCGCGCCGGAAAACAGCTTGGCGTTGGACATGACCTGGGCATGAACCTCAAGCCCGATCACCACTTCCCATGGGCCGCTTTCGCCCTCAATCGTGTAGCTCATGCGCCTGCCCTCATTGCTGGCACTGCCTTGAAATCGGCGGCGCGTTCCAAAGCCGCCCCCACCGCGAAAACCGTTTCCTCATCAAAGGCGCGGCCAATCACCTGCAAGCCGAGCGGCAGGCCCTGATGATCAAGCCCGGTCGGCAGCGCCAGGCCCGGCAGGCCAGCCAGATTGGCGGTCACGGTGAAGACATCATTCAAATACATCTTTACCGGGTCATCGGTATTCTCACCCTCGGCAAAGGCGGCGGATGGCGTGGCGGGTGTGACAATCGCATCCACCTTGGTCCAGGCCGCGTCAAAATCGCTTGCGATCAGGGCGCGGATTTTTTGCGCCTTCAGGTAATAGGCGTCATAGTAACCCGCACTCAACACATAGGTGCCGATCATGATGCGTCGGCGCACTTCCGCGCCAAAGCCCTCGGCCCGCGTGCGTTCATACAGATCACGCAGGTCGCTATCCTTCTCCGCCACACGCAGGCCAAAGCGCACGCCATCATAACGTGCGAGGTTCGATGAAGCCTCGGCAGGCGCCACGATGTAATAAGTGGGCAGCGCATATTTCGTGTGCGGCAGGGAGATATCGACAATCTCCGCCCCCGCATCGCGCAACCAATCCAGCCCTTGACGCCAGAGCTTTTCAATCTCGGCCGGCATGCCATCAAGGCGATATTCACGCGGTACGCCAATGCGCAGGCCCTTCACACTCCGCCCACATGCAGCGGCGAAATCCGGCACGGGTTGGTTGGCGCTGGTGGAATCCTTCGGGTCATGCCCCGCCATGGACCGCAACAAAATGGCGCAATCTTCCACCGTGCGCGCAAAGGGGCCTGCCTGATCCAGGGAAGACGCAAAGGCCACAATGCCAAAGCGCGAACAGCGCCCATAGGTCGGCTTGATGCCGGTAATGCCGCAAAACGCCGCCGGCTGACGGATGGAACCGCCTGTATCCGTCCCCGTCGCGCCAAGCGCAATGCGTGCCGCCACCGCCGCCGCCGAGCCACCGGAAGACCCGCCCGGCACCAACCGCGCAGCGGGGTCATTCTTGCGCTGCCAAGGGTTCAGCACGCCGCCATAGGCCGAGGTCAGATTGGATGACCCCATGGCGAATTCATCCAGATTGGCCTTGCCCAGAAACACCGCACCATCGCGCTTCAACTGCGCGGTCACGGTGCTTTCATAAGGTGGGATGAAATTGCCAAGGATTTTGGACGCCGCCGTGGTGCGCACACCTTCGGTGCAGAACAGATCCTTGATGGCAAGCGGAATACCTTCAAGCGGCCCCGCCTCACCACGCTTACGCCGCGCATCGGAAGCGCGCGCTGCCTCCAGCGCCTGTTCGCTTGTGGTGGTGATGAAGGCATTCAGCTTCGGGTTCAGCGCTTCAACCGCGGCCACATGGGCGCGGGTCAATTCCTCGGCGCTGATCGCGCCCTCATTCAGCGCGGCAAGTGCGCCCGCGAGGGTAAAATCGGTCGGATGCATTATTCCACCACCTTCGGCACGCCGAAATATTCGCCCTCTCGGTCCGGGGCATTGGCCAGAACGGCTTCGGCCTTGCCGCCATCGGTCACGACATCACCCCGCATCGGCATGGCCGCCGCGCCGCCAGGCGTGCCGCCGGCCATGGGCGTGACACCTTCGGTGTTGACGGCCTGGAGCTGTTCGATCCAGCCCAGAATGCCGTTCAGCTCGCCCTGCACGCGGGCGATATCCTGTTCTTCAAGGCGCAGCCGGGCCAAGGCCGCGACGCGCCGGACGGTGGCGGTGTCTAGGGACATGAAATCACTACTTCCCGGAAAAAGAGCGGCGGACCATAAGGCCCCCGATGCCTATCATCAACCTGA
>JADCFP010000064.1 GCA_020249465.1 Roseomonas sp.
CGCCCAGGTGGTGGCTGAACGCATAGAAACGGAAGAAGAAGCGGCGCTGATGCTGGAACTCGGCGTGCGCTATGGCCAGGGCTATCTTTTCGGCAAGCCGAAGATGGAACTGGCCGCCCGTAAAGCAGGGCAGGCCTGGCAAGAAGAAAAGTGACCGCCGCGGCGCTGCCGCGCCTTTGCGTGGTGATCCCCTGTTACAATGAGGCAGCAAATGTGGCGCCCATGGTGGCGCGGCTTGATGCCACGCTGTCGGGCATCGCCTGGGAAGCGATTTTTGTAGATGATGATAGCCCCGATGGCACCAGCGCTGCCGTGCGCGCCATCGCCGCAGGGGATGCGCGCATCAGGGGCATCAGGCGCATCGGGCGGCGCGGCCTGGCTTCCGCTTGTATTGAGGGCATGCTTGCGACGTCAGCGCCCTATCTTGCCGTGATTGATGGCGATTTGCAGCATGATGAAACCCTGCTGCCGCGCATGCTGGAAGCGCTTGAAGCGGGTGAAGCCGATATCGTGATCGGCAGCCGCAATATCGAAGGTGGTGACAAACAAGGCGGACTGACTGCCGTGCGGCAAATGATTTCCGATACCGGCGCTGCCCTTGCCAATGCTGCCTTGCCGATCCGCGTGAGCGACCCGATGAGCGGATTTTTCGCCCTGCCGCGCGACTTGTTTGAAGAAGTCGCGCCTCGTCTGACGGGTACGGGCTTTAAGATACTGTTGGATATTCTGCTGTCAGCAAAACGGCCTTTGCGGAGCCTGGAAATCCCCTATTCCTTCCGCGCGCGCGTGGCGGGCGAAAGCAAGCTGGATGCGGCGGTACTGCTGGAATTCGCGGGCTTGCTTGCGGATAAGGCTTTGGGGGGCGTTGTGCCGCTCCGGTTCCTGTCCTTTGCCGCCGTGGGCGCCATTGGCGTGCTGGTGCATCTGGCGGTGCTTGGGGTGCTGCATGGGCTAATCGGCATGGGCTTCAACACTGCGCAATGGTCAGCGACACTGTTTGCTATGACCGCGAATTTCCTGCTGAACAACCGCATCACCTATCGCGATCGGCGCCTGCGTGGCCCTGTGCTGCTACGTGGATTGGTGCTGTTCTATCTGGTCTGCGGATTGGGCGCGGCAGCCAATATCGGCATTGCCAATCTGCTGCTGCGTGATGGTGTGTTGGCCTGGGGTTTTGCGGGCGCAGCGGGGGCGGCGCTCACGGTGGTATGGAATTACGCGGTTTCCGCCACCCTGGTCTGGCGCGCCAAGTGAATCCTTGGCTGGTTGCGCTGCTGGCGCTGACGGGTTTGCGCCTGGTGCTGGCGGCGATCCTGCCGCTTTCCCCGGATGAGGCGTATTACTGGGTCTGGTCGCGTAACCTTCAGGCGGGATATCTGGACCATCCGCCCATGGTCGCGATCTTCATCTGGCTCGGCACCGCGCTTGCGGGTGAGAATGCGCTTGGCGTGCGGTTTTTGGGGCCGGTTACATTGTTCATTGGCTCCCTGATGCTGGCGCGCAGCGCTGAAGATCTTTTCCCCGGGCGAGGTGCCGGCCCATGGGCGGCGGCGCTGATGAATGCAACGCTTTTCGCCGCGCTTGGCGCCGTGACGATGACACCGGATACGCCCTTGCTGTTCTTTTGGGTGGCGACGCTTTGGGCGGTGGCGCGGGCGCACCACACGGACGATGCGCGCTGGTGGCTGCTGGCCGGGATTTTCGCGGGTGGTGCCTTGCTGTCCAAATACACTGCCGCCTTGCTCGGCTTCGGTTTGGTGCTGTGGCTTCTGCTGCTGCCCGAGGCGCGGCGCTGGCTGCTGCGCTGGCAGCTTTGGGCTGGGGGCGCGCTTGCGGTCGCGCTTTTTGCCCCGGTGATCCAATGGAATGCCACGCATGAATGGGCGTCCTTCGCCAAACAGGGCGGGCGCACCGCCGCCGGCGGCGCGGGGCAGAGTCTTCGCTGGCTTGGCGAATTGCTGGGCGGGCAGGTGGCTTTGGTCACACCCTTGGTGTTTTTGCTTTGCGTGATGGGCGCCATCATGGCGGCACGGCAGGTCTGGCGCGCGCGCGATGCCGGGGCTGGGTTGTTGCTTGCGCTGATCGTGCCGGGGGCGGCGATTTTCCTCTGGCAGGCCTTGGGCAGCCGGGTGCAGGGGAATTGGCCGGCGATCCTTTATCCCAGTGCGGCCATCACCGCTGCCGCTTTGCTGCCCGCTTCCTGGCTGCGGCTTCGCGTGCCTGCCCTGGCGCTGGGCTTCGCTATGGCGGGGGCGGCCTATCTGCAAGCCACCGCCGCGCCCTTGCCGCTGCCGCGCCGCCAGGACCCGACGCTGGCGCGGCTCGGCGGTTGGGATGGGCTGGCGGCTGATCTGGCGCGGGCTGCGGAGCGTGAAGGTGTCGCCTTCATCGCTGCTGAGGAATATGGCCTTGCTTCCGGCATGGCCTTCCGCCTGCCGCCTGAGCTTCGTGTTGTGGCCATGGACCCGCGCTGGCGCTTCTTCACCCTGCCGAAGCCGCCCGAAAACGCGCCTGGCTTGCTGATCCGCAGCGAAAGACGCGGTGAGGGGCCGCCAGTTTGGCCCGGCGCAACCCCGATTGAAGGCGATGCCGGGCGCCTAATCCGCGCCCGCCGAGGGCAGGAAGCCGAAGCCTATCGGCTGTTTCGCGTGACGACGGCGCCCGGTCAGCCGCCAAGTGCGGTTTTGCCGCGGCCGGGGCGGTAATCTTCTTGACCTTATGGGTAAGCGGGCCTTTATCCGTCTCAAAGAAAGGCTGCCCGCCATGCATATCCTGAAAAGCCGCCCCTGGAATCTGCCCGAAAGCAGCGCCACCCCTGAGGCGCTGGTCTTTGGCCGCCGCAAGGCGCTGGCGCTCGGCGCTGGGATGCTCGCTACCACCCCGGCGCTTGCGCAGCAGGCTGGACTGCCGCCCGCCATGCGCAATACGCGCTACGCGCCAGGCCGCGCCATTACCGCCGAGCGTGAGGTCACCACCTACAACAACTTCTACGAATTCGGCAGCCACAAGACCATCAGCGCCGCCGCTCAGCGCATGCCTCAACGCCCCTGGACAGTGAAGGTGGAAGGCATGGTCGAAGCGCCGCGCGAATACGGCATTGACGATCTGCTCCGCCGCATGCCGATTGAAGAACGCGTCTATCGCCTGCGCTGCGTCGAAGCATGGGCCATGGTCGTGCCTTGGACCGGCTTTCCGCTTTCCGCCCTGTTGGCCGAGGTGAAGCCGCTATCTTCCGCGCGCTATGTCGTGTTTCAGACCGCGACGCTGCCGAGCGTCATGCCCGGCCTTCGGCAAAGCTGGTATCCCTGGCCCTATACGGAAGGTTGCACCATCGCCGAAGCGGGCAATGAGCTTTCCTTCATGGTGGTTGGTGCCTATGGCAAGCTGTTGCCGCCGCAAAATGGAGGGCCCATTCGGTTCCATCAGCCCTGGAAATACGGCTTCAAGGCTGGCAAGAGCCTGATTACCATTCGCCTGACTGATCAGCGCCCGGTTTCCTTCTGGGAGAAAATCCAGCCGCAGGAATATGGCTTCTGGGCCAATGTGAACCCTGCCGTGCCGCATCCACGCTGGAGCCAGGCACAGGAACGCATGCTTGGCTCGGGGGAAAGCGTGCCGACGATGCTGTTCAACGGCTATGGCGATTTCGTCGCTGATCTCTACACCGGGCTGCAACGCGAAAGGCTTTGGGCATGAGGGCGCGATGCGCCTGATGGGCCTTATCCTGCTGGCCTTGGCGGCGGGGCTTTACCTTGGCTTTGGTGGTGATCCCTTGGGGGCATTGCTGTTCCGGCTTGACCCAGGCTTGCTCAATTTGGTGCAAGCCGTGGTGCAGCGCTATCTTCTGCCCATGTTGTGGGATTCTGTGCTGCTGCCGGTTCTGGAAGCGCCCGTTTGGGTCGTGCCGCTGGTGCTGGGTGCTGCGCTGACCCTTTTTGGCTGGATGCGCGCGCGTGGCTGATGCCACATCGTATCACCAGCTTTTGCTGGTGGAGGATTCACCCTCACTCGCCACTGTCTATCAGGAATATCTGCGCGCGGGGCCTTACAATATTCGCCACGCACATTGCATCGCCGATGCGCTGAAATTCGCCAATCAGGCCATGCCTGATGGTGTGCTGTTGGATTTGCGCCTGCCGGATGGCGATGGGCTTTCGGTGCTGCGCGAATTGCGCGGGCGTGACCCTGACTTGCCCGTAGTAGTTATGACCGCACATGGATCGGTCGCCCTTGCCGTGGAGGCGATGCAGGCCGGCGCGTCTGACTTTCTGGTCAAACCCTTCGCGCCGGAACGCCTGACGGTCACGGTTGCCAATGTGATGGAACGCGCGGCCTTACGCCGGCAGGTGGCGGAATTGGCCGCGGTTGCGCCTCGGCAGGGTTTTGCCGGCTTCATAGGCGCGGCACCGGCGATGCAGGCAGTTTATCGCATTCTGGAAAATGCCGCCGCGTCACGCGCGACCGTTTTTGTCACGGGCGAAAGCGGCACCGGCAAGGAATTAGCGGCGGAGGCGGTGCACAGCATCTCCCCACGCAAGTCCGGGCCGTTTATCGCCATAAATTGCGCGGCTATCCCCAAGGATTTGATTGAAAGCGAAATCTTCGGCCATGTGCGTGGCGCCTTTACCGGCGCGGTGGCGGATCGCATTGGCGCGGCGCGGGCCGCGGATGGCGGCACGCTGTTCCTGGATGAGATTTGCGAAATGGATTTGGCGTTGCAGGGCAAGCTGCTCCGCTTCATCCAGACCGGTACCTTCCAGCCCGTGGGCAGCGGCAAGACGCTGCAAACCGATGTGCGCTTTGTCTGCGCCACCAATCGCGATCCGTTGGAAGAAGTGCGCGCCGGCCGCTTCCGCGAGGATTTGTATTACCGCCTGCATGTCATCCCCGTGCCATTGCCGCCGCTGCGTGATCGCGGCGATGATGTGCTGGCTTTGGCTGAGGCGTTTCTGGCGAAAAGCGCGGCCGAGGAAGGCAAGCGCTTTCAGCGTTTTGATGCCGAAGCACGCGCAATGCTGATGCGCCATGCCTGGCCCGGCAATGTGCGTGAATTGGAAAACGCCATCCGCACCGCCGTAGTGCTGCATGATGGCGAAGTGGTGAGTGCTGCCATGCTGCCCGCCACCGTGCGCGAAGGCGGCGCCAAGCCCGTGCCTGCACCTGCACCACCGCCAGAACCTGAAATCATCAAGCCCGCACCACCGCCCGTACCGGTGGAACCGCGTACCGCGGAATCCACCAAGCGCATTCGGCCCTTGGCCGAGACGGAACGCGAAGCGATTGAAGAAGCCGTGCGGCTTTGCGGCGGGAATATCGCCAAGGCAGCCGCGTTTTTGGGTATCAGCCCATCCACGCTTTATCGCAAGCAGGAAAGCTGGCGGCGGCGGTAAAGGTTTAGCTCAGGCCAAGCGCAATCCGCGCCGCGGCAATGGCCTCATGCGCGGCTTCGGTCAGGTCATAGGCATGCAGCTCATGCGGTAGCGCCCAGGCAACCTCGCTCACATCATCGCCGGCGCGGGCTTCGCCTTCCAGCCAATGCGCGGCGAAATCAATGATGGTGTAGTGATAGAGCGCGCGGCCATCCTGATCCTGATTGATGGCGTCAAACACATAGGCAAGCGCCATCTGGCCCACTTCAACGCTCGCTTCTTCGCGTAATTCACGCCGCGCGGCTTCTTCTGCCCTTTCGCCGACATGCTGGGCGCCACCGGGAAGCGACCATTGGCCGATGCGCGGCGGCTTGCCGCGACGCACCAGCAGCACGGCTTCTTCGCGAAACACGATGCAGCCTATGCCGACCCAGGGGCGGTCAGGATATTCGCGCGGCGCGGTGCTCACCTTGGTGCAATCGGCGGTTCAGTCACGGGGGCAGGCGCTTCTTCCTGGCGGCGCAAATCCTCAAGCTTCGGGATCATGGCTTTTTCTTTCCATTGCCCGATTTGATAGACCCAGCCGCGCCAGCGCGCATTCAAGCGTGCGGCTTCATCATCACCCTCGGCGGCCAGCGTTACCCAGATTTCTTCGGCCTGCTTGCGCGGGCGGGCAATGATGGTCAGCCGATCGGTCAATTCAAAGCGCGTCTCACCCAAAGCCTCACCCGGCGCATCGGCTTCGCGCCGCACATCCAAAAAGGTCAGGAATTCGAAGCTGCGCGAAACCTCATCCAGGCTGACATCGTCAGCGGGGGGCGCCTCGGCGGGGGTGGTGATGGCAAGCTTGCCATCAGGCTGGCCGGTATGCGTCAGCACCAGCGCCTCTTCGCCCGCACGCGCAATTACAACGCGCTGCACGCGTTCGCGTGGCAGATTGGCGATGTCTCGGTCAAGCCAAAGCTGCGGATCGGCATCTACCGGAATGCGGCCTTCCGCGAGCCATGCCTGGTTTTCATTGGGCCGACGCACATAAGCACTTTCCGGCACATTGCCTTGGGTGCGCACGCGCCGCCGGCCAATCACCAATTCCACCAGCGCCGTGCCTTGCGCATCCAGCACGCGCAGCAGCGTGGAAGTGGCCCCCGCGCGCAGCGGGTCTTCCAGGCCGAGACGATCAAACATCTCAGGATTGCCGGTGCGCGGTTCCATCAGCCGCAATTCCGTAAGCCCAGTCAGCAATTCGCGGAGCTTTTCCTGCCGGATCGGATAATCGCCCTTCGTCGGCAGCACCCAGACATCGCCGCGTCGGAGGATTTCCAAAGCGCCATCATGTCTGCGCACCTCAATTCGCGCGGCATTGGGCAGGCGCTGCGCGAGGCCCGGAAAGGCAAGCCCGCCGGTGCCCGCTGGTGGTGCGGGCGGCGGCGGCTTGATCAGCAAGGCGCCGGCCATGGCAATCACCGCAGCGCTGCCAAGCAAAATCAGGGAACGTCGTTGCATCTTCCTGCCCCCCGTTTCAATGCCGCGCTGCCGCACGCCGGCGTGCGCGCGCCACACCCATGATCAGCGCGAGGATGGTCAGCAGCACCGGCACAGCAGCGATATTGAGGATGCGGAGCCGCGTTTCCAAGCCTTCAATATCGCGCCTGAGGTCAAGCTGCACCGCGCGCAATTGCTGGCGGGTGCGGAGAATCTCCTCACGCGCCGCGTCAATTTCCGCGCGCTGTTCGGCGCTGATTACGGCGTTCGTCTGGCTGCGCTCAGCCCCACCCTGCGGGCCTTGACGCAATTCGCGCAAGCGGCGCTCTGTCGCTTCCAGGCGCTGCGTGAGTTCGCGCTCCGTCTGGCGGAAACGTGCTTCCGCATCACGGCGAATATCATCCACCACTTCAAACGGGCGGAGCGACTCACCGCGTGAACGCAGCGAAATCAGCGCATCACCGCCGGCCATGGTATCCACCAGATTGGCAATCAGCGCTCCATTATCGCTGAAGGGTGTCGCCATCTGCTGGCCAAAGAAATCCTGCACGCGGACCCAGAAGCGATCTTCCAGCACATCCGCATCATGGATCACGATGATATTGGCGGCACCTTCACTCCGCGCGCGATGTGCTGGTAAATCGGCGGGGCGTTCTGCGCCTTGCGGCGGTGGTGGTGCGCCATCGGGGAAGGCCGTGCTGACTTCACCGCGCAGCCGCGCTGCCAGCACGCGCGTCTGCCCATCAGGGCGGAAATCCGCCAGTAATTGCGTCGGGTTCGGATTGTCCCGCACCTTCGCCGCATCGGCTTCCATGCTGCGCGGGCTTGAGGTGATCAGCGGCGTGAATTCCACCCGCGCGCCATCCTTCCGCCGCAAGAAACCTGCTGACGCAAAGGTCACCTGATTGAGCTGCGCTGTCGCGACTTCCCCCTGCGCAATCGAGTCGCCCTGCGCATTAAACCAAGCCACGTAATCCACGGCCTGCACGCGGTCCTGCGGATTGGCGCGCACGCGCCAGGCGCCGCGCAGATCAAGCACAACCTTGTCTGATGGCGCTTCAATGCCCCAGGCATTGGTGAGGCGTTCCAGGCTGGAGGCAGTATTGGCCGGCGGCCGCCCGCCCGGGCCGGGGCGCGATGCCTGGCCTTCGGAATGCGGGTCAATCAGCAAAATCAACTTGCCGCCACGCAGCACAAATTGATCCACTGCATATTGCGTCGCATCGGAAAGGCGCTGCGGATGCGCCAGGATCATCACCTGTATGTCGTTTTCAATCACCTGCGCATCCATGGGCACTTCGCGCAAAGTGAAGAATTGCCGAAGGCTATTCATCACCGCGAAGGGCTGGCCCATGGCGGCTTGTCGCATCATCATCGCACGCGGGTCGCCATTCAGCGGCAGGGGCGACATGACACCAATCACGGGCCGGCGCGGGTTGGACAATTCATAGACCAACCGTGTGAGATCAAATTCCAGAAAGCGTTCGCGGTCCGGCTGGAAGAAGGGGATATTGCGTTCATCATCCAGCAAATTCGCGCCAACCAGCCCGAAATAAACCTGCTCACCGGATTGATCCACCGGCACGCCTTGCAGGCCGAAAGCCAGTGCACGGTCTTCGGTTTCGCTGAAGGGTTCGGGGTCTAGCACTTCAAGGCGAAGCTTGCCGCCAGCGACCGCGACATATTCATCCAGCATCGCGCGCACGCGTTCCGCATAGGCGCCATAGGCGGGAATGGCGGTGCCGAGTTTGCGCGAATAAAACAGCCGCAGCGTCACCGGGTCTTGCAGCCCAGACAATACGCTGCGCGTACCATCCGACAGCGTGTAAAGTTTCTGCGCCGTGAGATCGAGCCGCGCGCGCGGCGCGAAACGCTCCACCAACAAATTGACACCTATGGCGAGCGCCAACGCCGCCACAATCCCAAGCGCGGATGACCAGACGCGCCGCGTGCCGGGCTTTGCCTTCATTTGATCAGCCATGGTCTAGTCAGCCTTCCGGTGGTCAAGCACCACCGCATTCACGAAAAGCCAGAACCCGATGAAGGAGGCAAAGAACACCGCATCACGCAGTGCAATCACCCCGCGCGTGAGACCATTGAAGCGTTCCGTGAGGGAAAGGGCGCGCGCGACCTCAGCCAGCACCGGCATGCGCTGGCTCAGGAAATCCGTCACCAAGGCGCTGCCGGCGACCGCAAACAGGAAACACACGGCAACGGCCAGCACAAAGGCAATCACCTGGTTCTTGGTCATGGCCGACATGGCGGAACCAATCGCCAGATACGCACCCGCCATCAACAAACACGCACCATAGCCTGCTGCGATCACGCCATTATCCGGCCGGCCCAGATAATTCACGGTCAACACCAGCGGGAAGGTCAGCGCCAGCGCAATGGCGCAAAACGCCCAGGCAGCAAGAAACTTTCCAAGCACCGCCTGCCATTGCGCCAAGGGCAAGGTCAGCAGCAATTCAATCGTGCCGAGCCGGCGTTCTTCTGCCCAAAGCCGCATCGTCAATGCGGGCACCAGAAACAGAAACAGCCAGGGGACGAAGCCGAAAAACGGGCCAAGATCAGCCTGACCGCGATTGAAAAAACTACCCAGGCTGAAGGTCATGGCACCCGCCATCATCAGGAAAATCACGATGAAGACGTAAGCGACGGGGGTCGCGAAATAGCCGGCCAATTCGCGGCGGGCGACCAGCAGGGCAGCGCGCATCAGGCGGCCTCCTGCTTCAGAGTCAAATCGCGGAAGACCTGTTCCAGCGTCTTGCCGGGCGCTTCAAGCTGTTTTGGCGTGGCATCGGCCAGCACCTTACCGCGCGCGATGATGATGGCGCGGGTGCAGACCGCATCTACTTCTTCCAGGATATGCGTTGAAATCACGATGGCCTTTTCGGGCGCCATGCGGCGGATCAATTCCCGCACCTCATGCTTCTGGTTGGGGTCCAGGCCATCGGTGGGTTCATCCAGCACCAAAACGGGCGGGTCATGCAGCAGCGCTTGCGCCAAGCCAACACGGCGCTTGAAGCCCTTTGACAGCGTTTCAATCGGTTGCAGCCGCACACCTTCCAACTGCGTCATGGCCATGGCGCGGGCCATGCGTTCATGGGCCTCGGCACCGCCAAACCCGCGAATGCGCGCAATGAAATGCAGAAAGCCGGTGACGGTCATTTCGGGGTAGGTGGGCGCGCCTTCGGGCAAATAGCCAAGGGCGCGCTTTGCCGCGACGGGCGCTTCAATCACATCCTGGCCGCAAATGCGCGCCGTCCCGGCAGAGGGTGTCACGAAGCCCGCCAGCATTTTCATGGTGGTGGATTTGCCGGCGCCATTGGGGCCAAGGAAGCCCACAACTTCCCCGCGATCCACCGTGAAGGATACATCATCAACAGCGGTGAAGGCGCCAAAGCGCTTGGTCAGGCGCTCGATTTCGATCAGCGCGGCCAAAGCCTATCTCCCTTTATTCCTGCCTCAACGCGTTTTGGTAAAACTTGCGCGCGGCGATTTGAGCCTTCCCGCGCTGGCTTGCAAGCCCCCGAAAGCCCGTCCTACCCGGCATCCAGCGGCGCCATGGAAAGATCATGGCCGAAAAGCCTGAGCAAAAGCCGCGCTGCCTGCCCGCGCGGGGAAGCCAGCGCCGCATCGCGCGTCAGCAGCGCTTCCGCATCGCGGTGCGCAATCTGGACATAGCGCGCGAATTGATCCGGGTCTTCCCGCGCATCAAACAGCCGTGCCCCTGGCAGCCCGGCCTGCCGTGCGCCTAAAGCATCACCGCCACCGCGAGATTTCAAATCCTCCTCCGCGATCACGAAGCCATCTTCGGTGTCGCGTAGCACCAGCAAGCGCCGCCTTTCGCCATCACTCAGCCCCGGGGAATGCACCAAAAGGCAGGAAGAAGCCTCCTTCCCCCGCCCGACACGGCCACGCAGCTGATGCAGCGCGGCCAGGCCAAAGCGTTCCGCCTGTTCAATCAGCATGATCGTCGCTTCCGGCACATCCACGCCGACTTCAATAACCGTGGTAGCAACCAGGATATTGGTCCGCCCGGCGGCGAAATCGCCCAAGGCAGCTTCGCGCACCGCAACATCCTGCAAACCGTGGGCAAGGCCAACCCGGCCGGGGAAATGGGCGGAAAGCTCGGCAAAGCGGTCTTCAGCCGCGACGCTGTCATCCTTCTCGCTGCCGGTAATGGCGCGCACCACCCAATAGGCGCGGGCGCCGCGCGCCACGGCTTCATGCAGCCGGGCGACAATCTCCGGCAGGCGTTCCTGGCTCAGGATGCGCGTTGCGATGGGCTGGCGCCCGGCGGGTTTGCCCGCCATGCGGCTGACGGCCATTTCGCCCCATTGCGTCAGCAATAGCGTGCGCGGAATGGGGGTTGCGGTCATCACCAGCATATCCGCCGCCTGACCCTTTTCCGCCAGCATCAGGCGCTGTGCCACGCCAAAGCGGTGCTGTTCATCCACCACGGCCAGGCCCAGATCCTTGAAGGCGACCCCTTCCTGAAACAGCGCGTGGGTGCCGACCACCATGGGCAGCGTCCCATCCGCCAGCCCCTGCAAGACCCGGCGCCTTTCCTTGCCCTTCACGCTGCCGGCCAGCAGCGCGACTGGCACGCCCGCCGCGCCGCAAAGCCGCTCAAAACTGCGCAAATGCTGGCGCGCGAGCAATTCCGTCGGCGCCATCAGCGCGGCCTGGGCGCCGGCTTCCACCGCGCGCAGCATGGCCATCAGCGCCACCAGCGTCTTGCCCGCGCCAACATCGCCTTGCAGCAGCCGGAGCATGCGCCGTGGTGCCGCCAGATCAGCATCTATCTCGGCCATTGCCTGGCGCTGAGAAGGCGTCGGCGCATGGCCAAAGGCGGCCAGGGCAGGCGCGCGCAGGCTTTCATTGCCCATCAGCGCCCGGCCCGGCCTTTCGCGCGACCGGCGTCGCACCAAACCGAGCGCGATTTGCCCCGCCAGCAATTCATCATAGCCAAGCCGGCGGCGCGGCGCTTCGGCGGCCTGCGCCTGGGGCGCATGGAGCGCGCGCAAAGCCTCGGCAAAACCCGGCCAGGCTTCGCGCTTCAGCAGCGGGCCATCCACCCATTCCGGCAAATCGGGCAGCGCCTTCAGCGCCCCATCCAGCGCATCCGCCATATTCCGCCAGGAAAGCCCCGCCGTCAGTGGCCACATGGGTTGCCAGAGCGGAATGCGGTGCGGCGGTTCCACCAGCGGGTCCGCATCCAATTCCAATTGCCAGGTGCGCTGATAGGGTTTGAGCCGCCCGGCCACGCGCCTTTCCGCCCCTTGCGGGAAGGCGCGGCCCAGCGCTGTGCCTGCCCAGGTGGCGCGGGAGAAGGAAATCAGCGCCACCGGATCAGCCCCACAGATCGCCGGCACCATCCAAGGCCCGCGCCCACCACGCGCCGGGGCGCCGGTGATGCGGAGTTCCAGCGTCACTTCCTGGCCTTCAATGGCCTGCTTCAGCCCGCGCAGTACCGGGCGATGCTGCACGCGTTCGGGCAAATGCAGCAGCAAATCAAGCACCCGGCCACCACCCGCCGCGCGCGCGAGCAATTCTGGCTTGCGCAACCCGGGCAGGCTTTCAATCGGCGCCAATAACCGCGCGAGGAGGTCCTCGGCGGTCGCGGGCGGTTCGGGGCGGGCTGACAGGATTCCCATCCGCCTCTATATGCCAGCGCCTTGAGACTAGAGCGATATGTCAGACCCAACAGAACTCGATGCCCGGCGCCGCCGGCTTGTCTTTCGCGCCCAGCACCGCGGTACCAAGGAAACCGATATCCTGATCGGCGGCTTTGTCGCGCGCCATATCGCGAGCCTCACCGATGCCGATGTCGCGGCGCTCGAGGAGATTTTGGAACTCTGGGATGTGGATCTGGCCGATTGGCTTTCCGGCCGCCGCCCGATTCCGCCCGAACATGACCACCCGCTGCTGCGCCGGATCATGGCCGAGGCCGGTGGCGGGCCATGAAGCCCGTTACCATCCATGGCGCGCCTGAGGGTTTCGATGCCCTGCTGGTGGCGCGCCGGCGGGCAGAAATCGAAGCCCCCATCGCCCATGTCTGCCGCGATGATGCGCGCATGGCCCGCATGGCAGAGGCTTTGGGCTTCTTCGCCCCCGAAATCGAAGTGCTGCGTTTTCCCGCTTGGGACTGCCTGCCCTATGATCGCGTCTCCCCCAATCCGGAGATTGTGGCCGAACGTGTCGCGACGCTGACGCGGCTGTTGGAAGCGGGCAAGCGCCCGCGCGTCTTGCTCACCACCGTCAATGCGTTGGTGCAGAAAGTGCCACCGCCTTCCGTGTTTGATGGGGCGACACTTGCCCTTGCCAAGGGCGGGCGCGTGCAGCCGGAAAAGCTGACGGCCTTTCTGGAAGCCAATGGCTATCACCGCACTGGCACGGTGATGGAACATGGCGAATATGCCGTGCGCGGCGGCATTATTGATCTTTACCCGGCGGGCGAGCCGGAACCCATACGCCTCGACTTCTTTGGTGATGAGATCGAGGATATGCGCCGTTTTGATACGGCATCCCAGCGCAGCGGCAAGGTCGTGCCCGCGCTTTCGCTCCGCCCGGTGGGTGAGGTGTTTCTGGATGAGGCATCGCGCACGCGCTTTCGCAGCGGCTATCGCGAGCTGTTTGGCGCGGCGGCGGCGGATGATCCGCTTTATGGCGCCATCAGCGCCGGGCGGCGCTATCCCGGCATGGAACATTGGGCCGGCCTGTTTCACGAAAACATGGCGCCGCTGCTGGAGTATTTGCCCGGCGCCGAAATCAGCTTCGACCACCAGGCAGAGGAAGTGCTGAAGGCGCGGCTTGAGATGATCACGGATCATTACGAAGCGCGCCGCGTGCCTTCCCGCATTGGGGAAGGCGATGTGCCCTATCGCCCCGCGCCGCCGGCGACGCTTTATCTGGATGAAGCCGGCTGGGCAGCGATGCTGGCCGATTGCCGCGTGCTGCGCTTTTCTCCCTTTGCTGTGCCGGATGGCATTGCCGCAGGCGGCCGCCCCGGCCCGCTTTTCGCTGAAGCCCGCAGCGCGGGGGAGAATGTCTTCGCGGCCTATGCCGCCATGGTGCAGGGCGAAGCCAAGGCCAAGCGCCGGCCCGTGCTGGCCGCCTGGTCGCGCGGGTCCCGCGAAAGGCTTGGCAATCTGCTGCGCGAAAATGGCGTGCGTGCGGAGGCGGCTGAGGATTGGAAGGCCGCCCGCGCGCTGCCGCCCGATGTTGTCGCCCTGGTGGTGATGGGGATTGAGCGCGGCTTTATTGCGGAAGGCATCGCTGTCACGGCCGAGCAGGATCTGCTTGGCGAACGCATCGCCCGCCCGCCGCGTCGCCGCCGCCGTGCCGATCAATTCATTGCGGACGCTACCGAAATCGCCGAGGGCGATCTGGTGGTGCATCAGGATCACGGCATTGGCCGGTATGAGGGCCTGGTGACGATTGAGGTTTCCGGCGCGCCGCATGATTGCCTGAAGCTGATTTATGATGGCGGTGACAGGCTTTTTGTGCCGGTCGAGAATATCGAAATCCTCTCCCGCTTTGGGTCTGAAGGCACGGGCGTTGCGCTGGATAAGTTGGGCGGGGTTTCCTGGCAGAATCGCAAGGCCAAGGCGAAGTCGCGCATTCGCGACATGGCCGCCGAGCTGATTCGCACCGCGGCCATGCGGCGCATGAAGGATGGCACTTTGGCCACCCCGCCTGAGGGGATGTGGGATGAGTTTTGTGCCCGCTTCCCCTTTGCGGAGACGGAAGATCAATCCCGCGCCATAGCCGATGTGCTGGAAGACCTTTCCGCTGGCCGGCCGATGGATCGGCTGATTTGTGGCGATGTTGGCTTTGGCAAGACAGAAATCGCGCTCCGTGCTGCCTTTGTGGTGGCGATGTCCGGCGCGCAGGTGGCGGTGGTGGTGCCGACCACGTTGCTCGCGCGGCAGCATTTCCGCAATTTCCAGAAGCGCTTTGAAGGTTTCCCGCTGCGCATCGCGCAACTCTCGCGCCTGGTCACCGCCAAGGAAGCGGCGGAAGTGCGGGAAGGCATGAAGCGCGGCGATATCAATATCGTGATTGGCACCCATGCGCTTTTGGCCAAGGGCACTGAATTTGCCGATCTCGGCCTGCTGGTGGTGGATGAGGAACAGCATTTCGGCGTGCGCCACAAGGAAGCTTTGAAGGCACTGAAATCCGATGTGCATGTGCTGACCCTGACCGCGACCCCCATTCCGCGCACGCTACAATTGGCGCTGACCGGTGTGCGCGAAATGAGCGTGATTGCAACGCCGCCCGTGGATCGGCTGGCGGTGCGCACCTTCATCATGCCTTGGGACCCGGTGGTGCTGCGCGAAGCCATTCAGCGCGAACGCTTCCGTGGTGGGCAGATTTTCTGCGTTGTGCCGCGCATTGAAGACATGGCGAAGCTTGCCGAACGAATGGCCGAGATTGTGCCGGAAGCGCGCATGATCCAGGCGCATGGCCGCATGACGCCGACCGAACTTGAACGCGTCATGACCGAATTCGGCGATGGCAAGCATGATATTTTGCTGTCCACCAATATCGTTGAAAGCGGCTTGGATATGCCGGCGGTGAATACGCTGATCATCCATCGCGCGGATATGTTTGGCCTCGCACAGCTTTATCAGCTGCGCGGGCGTGTCGGGCGCGGCAAGCTGCGCGGTTATGCGTACCTCACCTGGCCGGAAGCGCATCGGCTTTCGGCGGCGGCGGAAAAGCGGCTGGAAGTGATGCAGACGCTCGATAATTTGGGCGCTGGCTTCACCTTGGCGTCACACGATCTGGATATTCGCGGCGCCGGTAACCTTCTGGGTGAGGAACAATCCGGCCAAATCCGCGAAGTCGGGATCGAACTTTACCAACAAATGCTGGAAGAGGCGGTCGCCGATATCAAGGCCGGCGCCGAGGGGGCAGAGAGTGAGCGGGAATGGACGCCGCAGATCAATCTTGGCCTGCCGGTGCTGATCCCGGAAAACTACGTCACTGATCTGCCGGTGCGGCTTGGGCTTTATCGGCGCATCGGCGGGCTTGCGACGGATGGCGAGAATGACGCCATGGCGGCGGAACTCGCTGATCGCTTCGGCCCCTTGCCGGCTGAGGTGGAGAACCTGCTGCAAGTGGTCGCGATCAAGCGGCTCTGTCGGCAGGCCGGGGTGGAAAAGCTGGATGCCGGGCCGAAGGGGCTGGTGTTGAGCTTCCGGGGGCAGAATTTCGCCAATCCAGGCGGGCTGATCACCTGGATCCAGGGGAAGAAGGGGGCGGTGAAGCTCCGCCCCGATGCCAAGCTGGCGCTGATCCGCGATATGGACCTGGCCGAGCGCGTGAAGCGGGCGCGGGATTTGCTGCGCGTGCTGGCGCGGCTGGCCCGGGAAGCCAAACGGGTTTGATTTCCGGACGGTCCGGGGGCTATCAGGGTGTTGATGGGCCTGTAGCTCAATGGTCAGAGCGGACCGCTCATAACGGTTTGGTTGCAGGTTCGAGTCCTGCCGGGCCCATTTTTGCCCGCGGCGCGGGCAAAAATCCCCCGGAGGGCCGCGGCCAAAGGCCGCGAAGTTGAACCCTCGCGCGGCACTGCCGCGCGAGTTACGGGATGTTGTGAAAACCTTTATGATCAGCTTCCGCGCTCCGCGCGAAAAACCCCCGGGAGGTGGTCACCCAACCTGCCGCGGTTCATCAATTTCCGAAACCCTGGTCGGGGCGAGAGGATTCGAACCTCCGACCTCCTGTACCCAAAACAGGCGCGCTAGCCAGGCTGCGCCACGCCCCGAACGCGCGCAACCTATGAGGAGCCGCGCTGCGGGGCAAGCCTTATCGGTGGCTTGCTCTCATTTTATCTGACAGGGGGGGCGACAAAATCGGATGGACCCAGCCCCCTACAGCAAAGACGTCTCCGCCAATTCAATCGCGCGGCCAAGGTCAACGCTGAGCAAGCGCGACACGCCGCGTTCCTGCATGGTCACGCCATAAAGCCGATGCATCCGCCCCATCGTCAGCGGATGGTGCGTCACGATCAGGAAGCGCGTGCCGCTTTCGGCTGCCATGGCGTCCAGCAAATCACATAGCCGTTCCACATTCGCATCATCCAAGGGCGCATCGACTTCGTCCAGCACGCAGACTGGCGCGGGGTGGCAGCGAAAGACCGCAAAGATCAGCGAAAGCGCCGTCAGCGCCTGTTCACCACCCGAAAGCAAGGACAAGGTGGAAAGCTTCTTGCCCGGCGGTTCGGCGTAAATCTCAAGCCCTGCTTCCAGGGGATCGTCGGAACCCACAAGCGCCAGATGGGCGCGGCCACCGCCAAATAACCGCGTGAAGAGGCTGCGGAATTCATTGTCTACGCGGTCAAAAACCTCACGCAAACGCTCCCGGCCTTCGCGGTTCAAATGGCCGATGGAACCGCGCAGCTTGGCGATGGCGTTCATCACCTCATCACGGTCATGCGTGATCTGGCCGATGCGTTCTTCGATTTCGGTGATTTCGATCTCGGCACGCAGATTGACCGGGCCCATCTCATCGCGTTCGCGGATCAGGCGTTCCACCTTGCGCCGCGCCTTGTCTTCCGCAACATCGGAAAGTTCCTCAGGCGCGGGCGGCAATTCCGCGCCCTCACCAAGTCTTTCGGCAATGCGCGCGGCAACGGCGGCCGAGGCAGTTTCCGCCGCTTCCGTCGCGGCCTGGGCGCGCACCTGATCCTCACGCGCCAGTGCAAAGGCGGTATCGGCGCCGCGGCGGGATTGGCTGCCTTCACTCACGCGCCGTTCGGCGGCCATTAGCGCAGCAGCGGCGGTGGCATGCGCTTCGCTTGCCTGGTCCAGCAGGCGCGCGGCTTCCGCGCGGCGGAGTGCTGCGGCTTCCGGTGCCGCGGCCAGCGCATCACGCTCGGCTTCCGCTTCGGCATCACGGCGGCGCAAATCAGCAACACGCGCGGCAGCATCTTCGGCGCGCGCGGCCCAAAGGCTTGCTTCATTCGCAAGGCTCGCGCGGCGGGCAGCGATGGAACCGGCTTCAGCCGCCAGGGCGCCTTGCGCATCACGCGCGGCAGCCTCGGCAGTGCGTTGTTCTGTCAGATGCGACCGCGCGGCTTCCACGCTTGCCCGAAGCTCCACCAGATCGGGTGCCGCTTCGCGCGCTTGCACGGCAACGGCGCGCGCAGCCTCGGCTTCCGCCAATTCCGCGCCGATGCGTTCCAATTGCGGGGCAAGGGCGGCGAGGCGGTTTTCCACCGCTGACGCGCGGTTCAGCAAAGCTGCCTGACGTTGGCGCGATTCCGCCAAAGCGATTTCAGCGCGACGCCGCGCTTCCCGTGCATTCGCCTCCGCATTGCGCGCTTCGGCTTCGGCGTGGGCGGCGGCCTGTTCGGCCTGACGCAGCAAGGCAACATCGGGGCGCGCGGTGAAAAGTGCCTCGGCTTCCAGGCGCGCGGCATCAGCTTCCGCGCGGTCTTCCGCAAGCCGTGCCAGCTGCGGTTCAAGGGCTGCGATGCGGCTTTCAGCGCGCGCATCACGCGCGGCCAATTCACCCTCAGCCCGACGCGCCGCGGATGCAGCCGCTTCGGCAGCGCTACGGGCATTACGCGCGGCAGCTTCGGCGCTGGCGGCTTCCGCTTCGGCAGCTTCGGCGGCAATGCGCGCGGCTTCGGCTTCCGCTGCCGCGACTTCCGCCTGATCCAGCCGCGCTTCGGCAGCGCGCAGCGCATTGCGTTGCGCCAGCCGCACCGCGCCCGGTGTGGGGGCGCCGGCGTGATGCGTATGACCATCCCAGCGCCAAACCGCGCCTTCTTCCGTCACCAAAGCCTGACCAGGCCGCAGCCCTGCTTGCAGCGCCGCGCCATCCATGCCGCGCGCAAGCAAACCGACCTGCGATAGCGCGCGCGCCAGCGCCGCAGGCGCTTCCACCAGACGCGAAAGCGGCACCGCGCCATCGGGCAAGGCTTGCGCCACGGCAAGCGGCGGCAAATTGCGCCAATGCCTTGCAGCGGAAGCATCGGCAGGGCTTTCCAAAGCCTCACCCAAGGCAGCGCCGAGCGCGGCTTCCAGGCCGGGCGGCACGCGCACCTGATCAAGAATAGGCTGGGCCGAGGCCGTACCGCGCGATTCCAGCACCTCCGTTAGCGCTGCCACTTCGGCGGCAATGCGCGCGCGCGCGGCCCCTGCTTCGGCGGATTTGCGGCGCGCTTGCACCAGGGTTTCTGATGCGGCGCTGCGGGCTGCTTCCGCTTCACGCAACCGCGCTGCGCTGCCGATCAATGTAGCTTCCGCAAGCCGGGCGGAGGACACTGCCGCATCACGGGTGACTTCAGGGATCCGTTCCGCAAGCGCGGCATCACGTTCGGCAGACAGGGCGGCATATTGCGCGACGATGCGACGATTGCGGTCATCAGCGGCTTGCAAGGCAGCTTCACGGCGTGTGGCTTCGGCGCTCGCTTCCTCGGCGCTGCGGCGCGCTTCGGCATGGGCGGCAACGGCCTCAGTACGGCGCGCTTCGGCCTGTTCCAAAGCGTCACGCGCGGCAGTGAAGGCGGCATCTGCTTCAGTGACACTCTGGGTGGCGGCTTGCTTTTCTGCATCAGATACGGCGCGGGCCAGCGCGGCTTCATGATCCGCAGACAGCGCCGCATGGGCTTCGCGTGCGCGGCGCAAACGGGTTTCTGCCGCGGCCAATTCAGCTTCGGCTGCCTGCAATTGCGCGGCACCGGCGGCGGCGGCTTCGGTTGCTTGATTGGCGGCGCGTTCCGCATCACGCACGGCTTCGCCGGCTTCCACAAGCGCCGCAGCGGCAGCATCGCGCCGTGCAGGGAGCGCGGTTTCGCGTTCAACCAGCCCCGCATCCTCTTCTGCGATGCGCGCGCGTGCGGCTTCGGCATCCTGCGCCAGGGCGTCGGCATGCGAGAGATCCTGGCGAAGTTCCGCGAGGCGCGCTTCGGCGGCTTCAAGCGCTGCGCGGGCGCGGCTTTCCTCGGCCTCCATGCCTTCCGCTTCAACGCGGCGACGCTCAAGCGCGGTGCGCGCGGCGGCTTCATCCGCGCGCGGCGTGGCAAGGCCCTGTTCGGCTTCATGCAAGGCAATCGCCGCCGCTTCGGCTTCCTGTTCGGCGGCGCTGGTGGCAGTCCGCGCCGCTGCCAGCGCCGTAGCTGCTGCGGTCAGTGCCGCATTGGCGCGCGCGGCAAGCAGCGCCAGCCATTCGCCTTCCGCCTGCCGCACCAGGCCCGAGATATTGCGATAGCGATTGGCCTGCCGCGCCTGGCGTTGCAGCCCCTGGCGTTGCGCATCCAATTGGCCGAGCAAATCTTCCGCGCGCGACAGGTTGGTTTCCGCCTGCCGCAGTTTCAATTCCGCTTCGTGGCGGCGCGCACGCAACCCGGCAATTCCGGCGGCTTCTTCCAAAACGCCACGACGATCATCTGGCTTGGCCTGGATCAGCGCGGCAACGCGGCCCTGGCTGACCAGGGCAGAGGACCTTGCGCCGGAACCAATATCGGCGAACATGGTCTGCACATCACGCGCGCGCAATTCCTTGCCATTGACGCGAAAATTGCTACCCTCGCCGCGCGAAATCCGGCGTGTCACTTCCAATTCGGCGATGTCATTATTGGGTGCCGGCGCCAGCCCCGCCGCATCTTCCAGAAACAGCATCACTTCCGCGACATTGCGCCCAGGCCGTGTTGCGGTGCCGGCGAAAATCACATCATCCATTTCGCCGCCGCGCATCGCCTTGGGCGAGGTTTCACCCATCGCCCAGCGCAACGCTTCGACAACATTGGATTTGCCGCAGCCATTGGGCCCGACAATGCCGGTCAGGCCCGGCAGCACTTCGACCGTTGTCGCTTCGGCGAAGGATTTGAAACCGGCGATGCGGATGCGCGACAGCTTGGCGTTATGCGCGGCGCGTGCCTGTTCTTCGCTGCGTGCTGCCTCAGCTTCCGCAGTGGTGATTTCAGCTTCGGCTTCGGCCTCTGGCGGGATCACTTCTTCCATCACCGCGGCGTCGCTTCCCGCACGGCGGCTTCGAAGCGTTCAAAGGGGATCGCACCAGGCAGCTTTTGCGTGCCGATCACGAAGGTTGGCGTGGCGTTGACCTGATGTTCGGCCTCACCCTTCTGGCGCGCTTCCAGAATGGCGCGGGCCAAAGCGTCATCCGCCCAGGCGGCGTTGAAGGTATCCGCACTCATGCCCGCCATGGCGGCAATCTTGCCTATTTCCGCCTTGTGATCCACGCCGCGCGCGAAGGCCCAGCGATCCTGTGTGGCGAATAGCGCAGAGATGAAAGGTTCGTACCGATCGGCCGGAAAGCTGCGCGCCACGGCATGGGCGCGGAGCGAGATTTCATCCAGCGGAAAATCACGGAACACCATGCGCACACGCCCGGTGTCCACCAATTCGCGCCTTACGCGCGGCCAAGTGTCGCGGTGGAAGGCGCCGCAATGGCTGCACGTCAGGGAGAAATATTCAATCGCCGTCACGGGCGCATCAGTGCGGCCAAGGCTGCGTTCATCCAAGCCGCCGACAGTAGCCGGGCGTGGGGGCGTGACGGGCAGCGCCGGGGCTGGGCTCGGCGGTGGTGTGGGTGCGTTCGCGACAGGCGCAGACGGCGCTGCCAGCCAACGCCAGCCAGCAAACCCGCCACCCAAAACCACGACAGCTAATCCGCCCAGCAATAAGCGACGATCGGGCATCAATTTCTCTCCTCCGGAGCCGGCGCGCCTTTTCGGGGGGAAGCGGCCGGGCCGATTTGGCCTTGGGGGGCGACTCGCCCCCCAAGGCCTTGTTTTCGATAGACGCCGCGCGCCAATCTTTCCAGCGCCTCGCGCAAATCCCCTGTGGGTAACTCGTCCAAAGCGCTCGTCACGCGCTTGGGTAGCGCCACGGGGCGTGGCGGCAGGGCGGGCTGGTTGTTTTTTCGGGCGGGCGCCGCCCCCTGGACGAAGCGGAGCCTTTCCACCGCAACCCGCCCTAACCCGCCATTGATCCGGGCCATGAGTTCCGGCGCCAAATGGCTGAGTTCCAGCGCTATCGGCCCGGAACAGGCGATGGTGAGGCTGCCAGAGGTCAAGCGCAGCGGCTGCGTCACGGCAGCCAGGGCCGGGCCGACCAGCGCCGGCCAATCCGCCATGATTTGCGCGGCGGCGGGGCTCTTGCGTTTGAAGGCCGGGCGCGTCAGGGCTGGAATCAGGGCGCCGAGGGGTCTAGGCCCCCCGAAGAACCGCCTTTCCTCCTCATTCCGGGACATGCCGTGAAACCCCCTTCCGCCGCCGATCTGCTGCACTGGTATGACAGGCACCGCCGCATCCTGCCATGGCGCGCCCCGCCGGGGGAACGCGCCGCACCATATCACGTGTGGCTTTCGGAGATCATGTTGCAACAGACCACCGTGGCAACGGTAGGGCCGCGTTTTGCACGTTTTCTGGCGCGCTTCCCGGATTTGGCTACCTTGGCCGAGGCGCCGTGGGAGGATGTGGCGGCGGAATGGGCCGGGCTTGGCTACTACGCGCGGGCGCGCAATCTGCATGCGGCGGCGCGACAAATCCTTACCCTGGGCGGCTTCCCGGAAACACGAGAGGGTCTGGCCACCCTACCCGGCATTGGCCCCTATACCGCCGCCGCCATCGCCGCCATTGCTTTCAACGCGCCCGTGGTGCCCCTTGATGGCAATGTGGAACGCGTCACTGCGCGGGTTTTCGCGGTGGAGGAAGCGCTGCCCGCCGCCAAACCCAGGCTTGATGCGTTGGCGCAGGGTTTTCTGGCCGATAAGGCCGCCCGCGCGCGCCCCGGCGATTTCACCCAAGCCTTGTTTGATCTGGGGGCGGGGATTTGCACGCCCCGCAAGCCCGCCTGCGCGCTTTGCCCGTGGCGGCGCGCATGTCAGGCCCATGAGCTTGGCCTGACGGAGGCCCTGCCGCGCAAGGCGCCAAAGCCTGAGCGCCCAACGCGCCATGGCGTCCATTTCCTGCTGATGGATGCGGAGGGTCAGGTTTGGTTGAGGCGCCGTCCTCCACGCGGGCTTTTGGGCGGCATGTTGGAAATCCCCGGCACGTCCTGGCGAGAGGCGGTTTGGACAGAGACCGAAGCATTGGCGGAAGCGCCCCTCGCGCTTGATTGGCAGCCAGTGGCGGGAGAAGCGCGGCATGTCTTCACGCATTTCGCGCTGACGATGCGGCTTTACCGCGCGCAACTACCGGCGCAGGCCAAGCGGCCGGAGGGTGAATGGCTGATGCCTGCAGAAGCGGCGCATGCCCTGCCGAGTGTGATGCGGAAATTGCTGGTGCTGGCGGGCATTTCGGACGGCCCGCATTCGGCCTGAAAATGCGCTGGCGTGATCCGCCCGATAGAGCGTGTTGCGTTCACATGTGTTCACGCGACCCGCTCTACCTCGTTGTTTTTCGAGCATCTTCACGCGTTCAGCTTTTCCATCTGAACGCGATCTGCTCCTGGCAGATCACGCCAATTCGCTACAGCGGCAATCAGGCCGCGCGCTTAACCCCCTGCGCGGCTGAAGTGATCGCGCTACGCACTGCCGCGATCAGGCGATCCACAGCGGCAACGCTTTCCGCATTTTGCGCAAAGGCAAGACCGATGCGCCCGCCTTCCGCCAATACCACCCGCGCTGGCAAGGCAGCGCCTGCACCAGGCAGGGCAAGCTCCACCATCATGCCAGGCTTGAAGGCGCCATCACCATGCAGACTTGCGCCATCACGCGCGATTTCGATCAAGGCGACCTGTTGAGCCGTGCCACCTTTGGCCGCGATCAGCATCGGCGTACCGGCGCCATTCACCCTTTCCCAATCGGTGCGCATGCCAACCAGGAAGCCATCCACCTGCTCACCTAGGCGGCCCGTGACATCGGCCACTGTCTCGGCAGCGGTTTTCACCGTGCCGCTGGAAGCACGCGCGCCTTCAGCAACCTCCGAGACTTCACGCATTGCGGTAGCCGCTTCGTCGTTCTGTTTCGCAACGGATTGCACGCTGGCCGAAATATCGCGCGTCACCGCATCCTGTTCTTCAACCGCGGCGGCAATCGCGCCGGCCACGCCATTCACGCGCTGAATGGCATTGGCCACTTCCTGCACCGCGCCCACCGCATCGCCGGTTGCGGCTTGGATGGCACTGATTTGCGCGCTGATCTGTTCCGTCGCGCGGGCGGTTTGCGAAGCGAGTGTCTTCACTTCGGATGCCACAACCGCGAAGCCCTTGCCGGCATCGCCAGCACGTGCTGCTTCAATGGTGGCATTCAGGGCGAGAAGATTGGTCTGGCCGGCGATATCGGTGATCAGCCGTACCACATCGCCGATCTGATCAGCCGATTCCGCAAGGCCGCGCACCGTTGCCCCGGTGGCATTGGCGCGTTCCACCGCATCCTGCGCCGCACGCGCCGCTTCCGCGACCTGACGAGAGATTTCGGTGACGGAGGCAGTCATTTCCTCAGTCGCGGCAGCAACTGCGGCAAGATTGCTGGAATTCTGCTGCGCCCCATCCGCCGTATCGGCCACGCGATTGCGCGTCTGTTCCGTGGCTGATGCCATAGACACCGAAGCATCACGCATGCCCCCGGCAGAATCGCGCAGCCGATCCATGATGGACGCGACCGAGCCACCGAATTCCTTTGTCAGACCTTCCACCATGGCCTGGCGCCGATCCCGCGCCGCGCGCTCAATGGCGGCAGCCGCTTCAAAGACGGCATTGGCTTCGGCCTGCTGGCGGAATTTCTCCAGCGCTTCGGCCATGGTGCCGACCTCATCACTGCGGCCGCGGCCTGGGATCTCCAGCGCCGTGTCGCCCTTGGCCAAACGGCCCATGGCGCCTGCCATTTCCGTCAGCGGATTGGCGATGCGCCGCGCCGCGATCAGGGAGATTGGAATGGTGAACCCAAGCACCGCGAGTGCGGCGAAACCGATGATGGAAAGCACCTTATCCATCGCCGCGTCGAAAGCGGCGCGCGGCAGGGCAATCATCATGGCGGCGGAGGCATTGCCACTCAAATCCCGGAGCGGCTGTACGGCCAATACATGTGCGCCACGGCCCGGCAGCACGAGTTCCAAGCCAGCCATCGCCTGACCGTCCCGCTGCGCCGTCACCAATGCTTCGGGCAGCGCTTCCATGGTGAGGCCTTCAACGGTGGAGGTCACCAAACGGCCTGCGCCGAACAGCGCCGCTTCACCGCCCACAACCTTGCCAAGCTCGGCCACCACTGCCGGCGTCAGCCGCGTTGCGACCTTGAGCGTGCCGATGATCTGGCCCGCCTGATCCTTGACGGGCAGCGCCGCGCCAGTGGCGAATTGACCGGAGGAGGGCGAAACCTCACTGCCCAGCATGCCATTGCCCTTCAGCGCGGCAGCCACATCCGGCAGGCGGGATTTGTCGTCCCCCACACGGTTGGGATCATGCCCGCGCATGATGACGCGTCCGCTTGTATTGGTGACTTCCAGAACGGAGACCGTGGGATCAACGGCGCGCATGGCGGCGAAGCTTGGCACCAGGATTTGCCGGAGCCGCGCGGCATCGCCGGCGGCCAAGGCGGCGATCAGATCAGGCCGCTCTGCAAAGCTTGCCGTATAGCCGGCCATGCGTTGTGCCGCATCCTGCAAATCACGCTCGGCAAGGCCAATGGCGCGGTTCAGCGCCTGCTGCATTTGGGCCTGGTGGTCATTTTTCACCGCCCAGAAGGCCCCGAAGGCCGCAAGCAGGGCTGCGAAAACCGCCGGCAACAGGGCCAGCATAAGCAAGCGGGGGCGCAATCCCGAAAAACGACGCGCAGTGGTGGCCATGAAAATCCTCCAGCAAATGGCGCTCCATCATCGCCGGAGGGGGTGAAAAAAAAGTTTCAGCTTTATGACACGCACCGAAGATTGCACAAATGTTAGCTAAATCGCTGCTTCCCGCAGCATCATGCGTGCATCGCCATGCCAAATCTTATCAAATCGTTGAAGCCAACGATCTGCCTGGGTTTCTCCGCTGGCTAGAATTGCATCAAGCGGGTCAAGAAACAGCCCCTCATCCAGCCCGCGCGCATTCAGCCCATCACGCGCAATCGCCAGTACATCGCGGCCAACATCGCGCAAGCTCCGGCCCTGAATGGTCGCGGTCACGCCCTCACGCGGCACGGCTTCACGCAGCGCGCGAATTTCAGCGACACTCCAACCCCGCGTGAGGGCTCGCGCCGCCTTCTGCGCGGCGTCATCATAGATCAGCCCCACCCAGAAGGCCGGCAGCGCATTCAGCATGGAAGGCGCGCCCGCATCCGCGCCGCGCATTTCAAGAAAGCGCTTCAACCGCACATCGGTGAACACGGTCGTTACATGATCCGCCCAATCGCCCATGGTGGCGTCTTGGCCCGCCAGCTTTTCCGCACGCCCTTCCAAGAAGGCACGGAAGCTCTGCCCCGCCGCATCCAGCCATTGGCCATCGCGCATGATGAAATACATGGGGACATCCAGCACCCATTCGGCAAAGCGTTCAAAGCCAAAGCCATCTTCGAACACCACAGCGGGAATGCCGGTGCGGTCCGGGTCCGTATCCGTCCAGACCCGGGCGCGCAGGCTGCGGTAGCCGTTCTTCTTGCCTTCCGAGATCGGTGAATTGGCAAACAAGGCGGTCGCCAGCGGTTGCAGCGCGAGCGATATGCGCAGCTTCTCAACCATATCGGCTTCGTCGCCGAAATCGAGGTTCACCTGCACCGTGCAGGTGCGCAGCATCATATCAAGCCCCATGGCACCGACGCGCGGCATGTATTGGCGCATGATCGCGTAGCGGCCCTTCGGCATCCAGGGCATGTCTTCGCGCTTCGCCAAAGGATGAAAGCCAATCGGCGCAAAGCCAAGGCCCAAGGGCGCGGCGACTTCGCGCACCTCATCCAAATGCTGGAACAGCTCGGCAGAAACTTCATGAAGATTGGGCAAAGCCGCGCCGGAAAGCTCAAACTGCCCGCCCGGTTCCAGGCTGACGGAAGCCGCACCGCGCTTCAGGCCAATCGGGTTGCCACGATCCAGGATGGGTTCCCAGCCCTTCGCCATCAGCCCTTCCAGCATGGCCCGGATGCCCTGGGGTTCGTAGGGCGGTGGCGCGTAATCTGTCAGGCGGAAGCCAAACTTTTCATGCTCGGTGCCGATGCGCCAAGCGGATTTGGGCTTGCAGCCGGCAGCGAACCATTCCGCCATTTGGCGGGTGGAGGTGATGGGCGTGAGATCGGACTCGCCGGGATTGGACATCAAAACCTTCCAGGGGCGCCGCCGGGACGGCGCGAAACAACTTCAGGACCAGTCACCCGCCAGGGCGGCAAGGACCGCAAGCCCCGCAACCGCCGCCGTTTCCGCCCGCAGGATGCGGGGGCCAAGGCCGATGGTCTTAACAAAGGGGTAGCTTCGGGCGGCGTCAAGTTCGGCGCGGTCAAAGCCACCTTCCGGGCCGATCAATAGCGCAAGCGGCAGGCGCTGCCCAGCAAGGGCTTGCGGCAAGGCGGGCGCGCCGGCGCGCTCGGCCGCCATGAAGATCGGCGTGCCGTCCCAGGCGCCTAGCGCCGCGTGTAACGGCATGGCGGCATGGATCACGGGCAGGCTTAATCTCTCACATTGCTCCGCCGCGCCGCGGGCAATGGCGGCCAGCCGCGCCTGGTTCACCCGATCCGCGACGGACCGGCGCGTGAGGACAGGATGGATGGCAGCAACGCCCAATTCGGTCGCCTTTTCCACCAGCCATTCCATGGCATCGCGTTTCAGGGTGGCAACCATCAGACGAAGATCAGGCTCTGGCGCTGGTATGCGGCTTTGCGCTTCCAGCGCGATACGGCAGCGATCCTTGCGAAGTGCTGTGATCCGCCCCGCCCATTCGCCATCCCGCGCGTTGAAAACCGCCACGGCATCGCCGACGCCACGGCGCAGCACGGCGCCCAGATGATGCGCCTGGCCGGGCTCAGCCTCTATCTCAAGGCCGGCGGCAAGGTGGGTTTCAAGGTGCAGGCGCGGGGTGGACATGGCGGCGTTCCATGCCCCTTATAGACCCATGAGTGGCCATACCGATATCCGCACCAGTGGTTGGGTGGCGCGCCTGCCGCAGGCTTGGCGCCCCTATGCGCTGCTGATGCGCCTGGATAGGCCCATCGGGTCCTGGCTGCTGTTCCTGCCCGGGCTTTGGGCCTTTGCCATGGTGGCGCCGGATTGGCGCCAGGGGCTGTGGCTGACCGCGCTGTTCGGCCTGGGCGCGGTTCTGATGCGCGGCGCGGGTTGCGTGGTGAATGATCTGTGGGACCGCGATCTGGACCGGCAGGTAGAACGCACGGCGGGGCGGCCGCTGGCTTCCGGGGCGCTGCGGGCGCGGTATGCCTTGGTGTTTCTGGCGCTGGTATTGGCGGCGGCCTTGCTGATCCTGCTGCAATTGAACCGCGCGGCGCAGTGGTTGGGGGTGGCGTCGCTATTGCCGGTGGTGCTGTACCCGCTGGCCAAGCGTGTGACGGATTGGCCGCAAGCGGTGCTTGGGGTGATTTTTTCCTGGGCAGCCCCCATGGGATATGCAGCGGTGACAGGCGGGCTCGATCTGGCGGCAATCGCGCTTTGGGCCGCGGGTTTCTTCTGGATTTTGGGCTATGACACGATTTATGCGCATCAGGACCGCGAAGATGATGCGCTGGTGGGCATCAGATCATCCGCGCTGCGCCTGGGTGACAAGACACGGCCCTTCCTGATCCTTTGCTATGGGCTGACCATGGCGTTGCTGGCGCTGGCCGGGTGGCTGGCGGGGCTGGCGCCCTGGTATTTGCTGGGGCTGGCACTTCCAGGTGCGATGTTGGCGCGGCAGGTGATCCGGCTTGATATCGCCGATCCCGCGCTGTGCTTGCGCCTGTTCAAGGCCAATCGGGATGTCGGGCTCGCCATTGCCGCGGCCTTGCTGTTGGGCCGGCTGTGACGGCAGAAGAATTCGTCGCGGCGCAAACGGCGGTGTCTCGAGCGCCCTTGGTGCCAGAAATCGCTTTGCATTTGGCGAGCGAGATCACGCCGATCTGGCAGGCGACCGAAGCCTGGCTCGCCGAGCAGAACATTGAGCCACCCTTTTGGGCCTTTGCCTGGCCGGGCGGGCAGGCCTTGGCGCGGGCGGTGCTGGATGACCCGAAGCTGGTGGCCGGCAAGCGCGTGCTGGATTTCGCCGCCGGTTGCGGCATTGCCGCCATCGCCGCCGCGCAAGCCGGCGCGGTGTTGGTGGAAACGGCTGAGATTGACCCTCTGGCGCTGGCCGCCGTGCGGCTGAATGCGGCCTTGAATGGCGTGGTGGTCGCAACCCCGCCCGGCGATGTGGTGGGCGCGCCCTGCCGTTGGGATGTGATTTTTGCCGGTGACGTCTGCTACGAAGCGCCCATGACCGCGCATATCCTGCCCTGGCTGCGTGGCCTTGTCGTGGCGGGGGCAGAGGTGCTGATCGCCGATCCGGGCCGCGCCTATTTGCCGAAAGCCGGGCTTGATGCCATTGCGCGCTACAGCGTGCCGACCACGCGCGAATTGGAAGATCGTGAAGTGCGCGAAGTCACTATCCATCGCCTGCTTGCGTGATGCGCTTGCCGGGCGCGCCGCGATCAGTGCAGGCTTGGTGCAACAGATCAGGAGGACCCCATGGCCGCTTACGCCCACCCGGACGCGATTGTCAGCACCGCATGGCTTGCGGCCAATCTGGGCGACCCGAACCTTCGCATCTTCGATTGCACCACCTATCTTTTTTATGAGACCGGCACGGGCCGCCCCTACTCCATCAAAAGCGGGCGAGAGGATTACGATGCCGGCCATATCCCCGGCGCCGGTTTCCTTGATCTGCAGGGCGAGCTTTCCGATCGCTCCAGCCGTTTCAACTTCACCATGCCGGCACCCGATGATCTGGCGGCGCGCTTGGCGGCGCGCGGCATTGGGGATGGCACACGCGTGGTGCTGTATTCCCGCAAGACCCCGCAATGGGCGACGCGGGTTTGGTGGATGATGCGCACGATTGGCTTTGACAATGCCGCGATATTGGATGGCGGGATTGATACCTGGATGGCGGAAGGCCGCGCGATTGCGACCGATGAGACGCGTTATGCCCCCGCAACCTTGCGCGCCAAGCCGCGGCCCGGTTTGTTTGTTGGGCGCGATGAAATGCTGGCGGCGATTGGTGATGGCGGCACTTGTTCCATCAATGCGCTGGCGCCTGATCTGCATAGCGGGGAAAACCCGCGCTATGGCCGGCCGGGGCGCATCCCTGGCAGCGTCAATCTGCCGGCGGCATCCCTGTTTGAAGCAGGCAGTTTCAAGCTGAAAGCACCGGATCAGGTGGCGGCGGCCTTTGCCGCGATTGGTGCGGATAAGACCAAGCGCAAGCTGATTTACTGCGGTGGCGGCATTGCCGCGACCCTTGATGCCTTTCTGCTGCATCAGCTGGGGCATGAGGATATCGCGGTTTATGATGCCTCCATGAATGAATGGGCCAAGGATGAAAGCCTGCCGATGGAGGTGGGCTGAAGCGCGCCTCAACCCAAAACGCGCTTCGCCACGACATCCAGCTTCGCGAGCAGATCAGGATCGCGCGTGTCCGGCGCGGTGATCAGCGCATGTTCCAGCGCGCGATCACAGCCGGCAGGGCAGGGGCCACGCTTGGCGCCGAGCGTCGGCACCACATGCTGCACCAGGGCGCGCGCCTTATCAGCGTTAGAGAATAACACCTTCACCACCTGATCCACCGTCACCGCATCATGATCAGGGTGCCAGCAATCGAAATCCGTCACCATGGCAACGGTGGCGTAGCAAAGCTCTGCTTCGCGGGCGAGTTTCGCTTCGGGCATATTGGTCATGCCGATCACGCTGCAGCCCCAGGCGCGGTAGAGCTCACTTTCCGCCTTGGTGCTGAATTGCGGGCCTTCCATCACAAGATAGGTGCCGCCGCGTGTGACGGGCAGCATCAGCTTGCGCGCGGCGGCTTCCAGGGCATCACCCAAGCGCGGGCAGACCGGATGCGCGACTGAGACATGCGCGACACAGCCCGTGCCGAAGAAGGATTTCTCGCGCGCGAAACTGCGGTCAATGAACTGGTCCACAATCACGAAATGACCAGGCGGCAAATCCTCGCGCAGCGAACCCACGGCAGAAAGGGAGATGATTTCCGTGCAGCCAATCCGCTTCAGCGCATCAATATTGGCCCGGTAATTGAGCGCGGAGGGCGGCATGGGGTGGCCGCGGCCATGGCGCGGCAGAAAGGCGCAGGGCACGCCATGCAGCCGGCCCGTCAGAATTTCATCCGAAGGATCACCCCAGGGCGTGCGAACCTTTACCCAGCGGCGATCTTCCAACCCTTCCATATCATAAAGCCCGGAACCGCCGATCAGGCCGATCATGGGTTGGATGCTGGGTTGGGTCTCGGTCATGGCGGGCATTCCGTTCAAGGCTTGGATTGTCGCGCCTTTAGCGCAGCGCGCGTTTTCATGCTAACCCCAGCGCGGATATGGAGGAGAGTGCGGCATGGCCCTGCGGTTTGTGATCTTCCTGGCCCTGGCGCTGGTGGCTTGCGAGAAAAGCGAAAACCAAAGCGCCTTCGGCCCGCGCGGCACGGCCTTGCCGCCGCCGGGCTATGAGGCGAGGTGAAGCGGGGGGTGATGGCTTGCTGACGCGCTTGAGGTCTCCTTGGCGCTGGCCGAGACGAAAATCCAGAGCTCGGCCAACTTGGGGGCTGATTGTCGTTCAATAGATCGGCGCACTGAACTACAAAGTCGATTTCGTTATATCAACAAAAAAAGAGTTAGTAATCGTGGCCTGATCTACGTTTCGTACCACGCAGATTTGCTGCATGAGGGGCACGTCACACTTCCCTTCTTACCGGCAGGAAGTCGCAGCAATTCACCACAGTGTATGCAAGGTGCAACCCGCCTTTCAGCACCAAATGTGGCATCGCTTGCAAGCGATGTCTCTGGCGATTCGTTGCGTGCGCCACTCCGAGCGTGAGCCGGGGGGCAGGGAGGTTGTTGTTTAAAGAGCTTGACGACATGGTCCCAGCCAATGGCGACTATGATGAAGGCGAGAATTGTCGCCAGCCAGGGACGGCTTTGTCCGAGCCAAATCAGTCCTAAACCAACGGCAGTGGCACCTAAGCCGATATAGGTCAATTTGTCTCCGCGTACTGCCTGGCGCCGATCATATTCTGCAAGTGTTAGATCATATCTTTGCCATTCCTCGGCGAGCGCATCTTCCGCTTTGCGCCGTGCAGAGGCTTCCCAAGCGGCGCGCTGCCGCGCCTGTTCTGCAGCTTCTGCTTCATTTTGCGTCCTTCGCCGCGCACGGATTTCATCGCCTTCCTTAGTTCGATCAATGTGACACCCGGGCTGTAGATCGTGGATGGTAAAGAGCAATACGTTTAGGTGCGGCGCTCTGTCACGCGCTGATTTTGTAAAGGAATTCGCCGAGATAACAGCAGCAAGTGATGCCCTTAGAAGATCACGCGCCGCGTGGATTTCTTGAACCGCGGAATAGCCAACGGGATTAGCCCAGTCCTTGCATTGAACTACTAGCATAGCTGCCCCGCATCGACCGATCACATCAACGCCACCGTCGCCCGAGCTGGGGGTGAGAGAAACATCCCAACCTAACTCCTCAAGCCGCTTAGCAACGCGACGTTCAAAGTCATGCCCGGGAGCAGCAGCGCTACTATCCCGAGCGTTAGAGGCGCGACCCTTTGGATAGGTGTTTGGCCGCCAAGTCGGCCTATGACGGCGATGCCTCCGGCGCATTTACGCTCCCGTTGATATCCTGGATCTATGTACCACGGATCAGCCGAAAAGTGACTCGTTAACCAGCAATGGCTTCAATTCTCGCGCCAAACCTTGCCCTTATTGTCTCGACCCCCGCGCGGCCTAAGGACGCACATCCCTTCAGTCACGCCGCTTCCCGGAATGCGCCACCGCACCCATAGTTATCGTACCCGCCAAGGAAGCAGCACAAAAGCCGTCGCTGCCTGACATTTCCGCCACCGACCCGAATATTGCCAAGGATAAACGGCTCTTCAATGTGATTCCGCCGATGCCCACCCCATCACGTCTCCGCGCCGCCATTCACCTGGATCATCTGGCCATTGACGAAGGCACCGCCGTCAGAAACCAGCATGGAAACCACGGCGGCCACTTCGTGCGGCTGGCCAAGCCGACCCACCGGCACGCGCGATACCATGCTGGCGATGTGGTGATGCGATGCTTCATCATCACGCTCACCGGCGATGGGCCCGGGGGAGACAGCATTGGTGGTGATGCCCTTGGCGCCGAATTCCTTCGCGAGCGCCTTGGTCAGCCCCCAAAGCCCATGCTTGGAAACAGAAACCGCCGCGCGGCCATTATAGCCATGAATGGCATTCATGCCGAGCAGGTTGACAATCCGCCCCCAGCCGCGATCCAGCATCCCCGGCAGGCAGGCGCGGGCGAGCCACACGCTGGAATCGAGATCAACCGAAATCACGCGGCGCCAATCCGCATCGCTCATTTCCAGGAAACGACCATCGGGGCGAAGCGCGGCATTATTCACCAGCACATCCACCGCGCCGAAGCTGGCAATGGCGTCACGCGCGATGCGGGCGCATTCTTCGGCCACGCCAACATCGGCCATGGCCACCAAGGCCTCTACGCCGAATGCGCGCGCTTCGGCGGCGACTTTTTCGCAGGCGTCGCGGTTGCGTGAGCCATTGATGACAACATTGAACCCCATGCGCGCCAGATCAAGCGCGATGGCACGGCCGATATTGCGGCCGGCGCCGGTGATCAAAGCTGTTTTGCGTTGCGTGGTCATATTCCCGTCTTTCAGAAGATGATGTTGCTGGGTTTTACACAAGCTGTGGCGGCGCCGGAATAGCGCCTACCACGCCACAGCCACACCGCCGCCACCGCGCGGATCGGCACCGCCGGCGGGCTTGCCATCACGCAGCAGGATGGCATGCGCGCGGCTCATGGTCGGGTCATAGGAAATCGGGGAATGGCGTACCTCATGCCCCAGGGCCTTGAGCGCCGCCACCACATCGCCCTGCACGCGCGCTTCGCAGAAAACCGGCCCGCCTTCGCAATGGATGCGCGGGAAGGAAACCGCTTCCACCGCCGACATGCCGAAATCAATCGCATTGATGATGGTGGTCAGCACGGCGGAGATGATCACGCTGCCCCCCGGCGCGCCGACAATGAGCCAGGGCTCATCATCCTTATACACAATGGTGGGCACCATGCCGGTGGTGCGCGCCTTGCCGGGCGCGATGCTATTGGCGCGGCCCGGGCGCGTATCAAACAGCTTCATGGCATTGTTCCAATTGAAGCC
>JADCFP010000065.1 GCA_020249465.1 Roseomonas sp.
ATAAATGCCGTTGAAGGGGTTGGCGGTAAACCAGCGCAATACAGATGTGTAAAGCAAAATGATCATCGGCAACAGCAGAGCCAAGACAATGAAGCCAAAGCAGAAGACATTCGCTGCCCAGCGCCATCTGCCAAGCTTGATGGGTGTCACGCGGCCCGCCTTGCCTGTAACGGTTGTCAGACGCCCCGCCTGCGTGATCCGTCGCTGCGCCCAGATTGCCGCACCGGTAATTGCGCTCAGCGCCAGGCCGATGGCGGCCGCAAGCCCATAATCCACCGGCGAAAAACGCACCAACAGATAGAGCTGCGTCGCCAACATGGTGACTTGCCCTGGAATACCAATCAGCGCGGGCACGGCGAATTGCTCAATCGAAAGCACGAAAACCAGAATGAAGGATGAAGCAATGGAATAACCCAAAAGCGGTAGCGTGACACGGCGCATCACCTTGGCTGGCGTTGCACCGGCGGTACGCGCCGCTTCCTCGTAAGTGGCATCCATATGAATGATTGGGCCACGGATCGTCAGATAAACGAAGGGAACCTGGTGCAAAATGGTTATGTAGATGATGCCCCAGGCGTTATAGATATCGAATTCAATCCACTCCAGCCCTAGCCCATCGCGCAATATGGCGTTGATGATGCCGCCAGGCGCACCAATGATGATCCAGGCCATGGCGACGATGAAAGAAGGGAAATAGAAGGCAAGCCCAATCAGGACTGTCAGTGTTCTCGGCCAACGAAAATCCGTGCGATGCACAATAAGCGCCAGCGCGGTACCGATGATGATGCATAGCGCAGAAGCCACCAACCCAATCCAGAGAGTTGTCCAGATTGTCGTCAACACACCGCTGCTGGCGAGGTTGGCGTAATTGACCAATGTCCATTCGCCCCCCGGCTGGCCTGGCGCTGTAGTTCTGAGACTGCCATAGATCAACGCGGAAAGCGGCATGAAGACAAGAAGAAGCACCACAAGAAAGGTGGCCTTATAGAGTAGGCTCAGGACAAGATCGGAAGACCAGAGCGGCCTTCCTTGTGCCGGCAAATCGGGTACCACGCCCATTCAATCCATGCTTCGCAAAAGCTGCGTGCTACACATGATTATCACCGCACGCCGAAGACGGTGCGCCAATGGCTCACGATACGGGCTTGTCGCTCAGGCGTCAGAACATCCTCGCCATTCACTACCTTAGGCAATTGGCTGGTAGCCGGAATCTTGGTGAGTGGTGGCGCACCGCGGCGCGTGACCGGCAAACCGCCAAGGCGTTGCAAAGCCTCCTGGCCTGATGCGGTCATCAACCAATTCACGAATACACGCGCAGCATTGGGGTTTGGCGCACGCTCTGCCACCATGATAACGCCCGAGGACGTGGTAGTACCAGATCGCGGATAGACAAAACCGACAGGAGCACCATCCTCAAGCAGCGGGTTAAGCGGCAAATCCGTAAGATGCGCCACACGAACATCACCGCGCACGACCGCTTGAATAATGCCGCCCGAGCCTTCAAAAAAGCGCACCTGATTGGCGCGCAGCCGTTCGGCTGCGTCACGAATGCCAAGATCTTCCCAATAGGCGACAATCTGCTGCACAGATACACTCCGCCAAGGCGGATTCATGCCAATCCGCCCACGCCAGCGTGGATCCATCAAATCTTCCCATTCCTTCGGCGCATCCGCATCGCGCACCAAATTACGGTTCCAGATAATGCATTCGCGTGATTGATGTAGGGCAAAGCCAACACCTTCGCGGATGATGGAGGTGTCAAAATTTGCAAGCTCTGGTGGAGACCAGCGTGCGGCCCAACCACTCCTCAACCCCTCATCAAAACGGTCATCCGGAAAGGTAATCAGCGCATCGCAAAGATTGCGCCCCGCATTGAATTCGGTCTGAAACCGTTCGATCAACGGCGCGCTGCCAAGGCGGATATACTCCGTACGGATACCAAGATTGCCCTCACGGAATGCTTGCAATAACGGCTCAATGCCATTTGGTTGAAGGTTGCAATAGAAAACGACACGGCCTTCACGCCTTGCCGCGGCAACGACCTGGGACCATTCCTGCGGGGATTGCGCTGCTGCAGGGAACGAGGCGGCGGTTCCAATCATCATTCCCAAAACGCCGCGACGCGTAGCGCCAGGCCCGAGCAGCATTGGCTTTGACATTTACTCCCCCTTTTCCGGGCGCCGATGCAGTGCCGACACCCAATTGATAGCCATGAATGCCCCATGAAACGAGCGATTTGGCAAGACCCTTGATTTCTGTATACACTTGTATCCAAGAAAACGTCCAGCGGTTTTGCCGTGAGAGGAACCAAAAATGCCCAAGCGCGAGGATGGGCGCCAACGCCTATTTTTGGGCCGCATTGCTAGCGTGGCGGCAATCGCCCATCCGCTGGTGCGTGCAGCATGAATGCGACGCTCACCTTCGCTGATGTTCTCATAGAAGCCGCCCGGGCGGGACTTTCGCCACCTGCACGTAAGGCAGCTGCACAGCTTTTTTGCGACGGTATTGCTGTTGCCGCATTGGGCGCGATAGAGGCTGCGCCGCAGTTGCTCTATCTTCAAGCAATCGAATCCAAGGGCGCGCCGCACGCAACCCCCATTGCACAAGGTCCGCAATCTTTACCGGCCAGCACTGTCGCGCGCATCAACGGTGCTGCAATGCACGTGCTTGATTATGAGCCGATGTGGAATCCAGCCAATCATTCACTTTCCACAACGCTGCCAGCATTGCTCGCGCTGGCCGAGATGCGCGGCGATATAGATGGCGCCGGGCTTATCATCGCATTGTCGACAGGCATTGAAGCACAGGCGCGGCTCCGCAAGGCATCCGCCATGTTCGAGCCCGGCGAGTTCATTTTCCATCCACCGGGGATGGTGGGCGCAATCGGCAGTGCCGTGGCATGTGGCACTTTGCTCGGCCTGGACGCTGCAAGGCTTTCAATGGCGATTGGCATTGCCGCGTCGCGCGCTGGCGCCTTGATTGCGAATGTTGGCAGTATGACAAAGTGCCTGCATTGTGGCGATGCCGCTGCCGGCGGGCTTGAAGCGGCTCTCCTTGCCGCGCGCGGCTTTACTGCAGATGCAGATGCCATCGGCAATCCAAGGGGGTGGGGCCGCGCCTTTGGCGGTACGCGCTTCGATCCCGCAGTGCTGACCGCACCCATGGCAGACTGGCACATCGTTTCACCCGGCCCTGCCTTCAAGCTTTACCCAAGTCAATACGGAACCCATTTTGTGATTGCAGCGGCTCTCGACGTGCGTCGCAAGTGGCACGGCAAGGGCAGGTTGGAACAGGTCACGATCACCGCACCGGCGATGGCCTATGTGGATCGTCCAGTGCCCGCATCGGGATTGGCGGGCAAATTCAGCTTTCAGTTCACGGCCGCCGCTGCCTTGCTTGATGGTGACGTCTCAGTCGCAAGCTTCACCGATAAGCGCCGTTATGCCCAGGATATGGTCGAATTGCTGCCACGCATTCAAGTGCTTCCCGATCCATTACGCAAGGGCCGCTTTGATGAAATGCGTGTTGACGTGGCGGTGAAATGTGATGGCGGGGAAACCTTCTCCGGTTCTTGCGATGGCCCACCAGGTATTTGGGGCCGGCCTGTGCCGATCGAGCGGCTTGAGGCCAAATGGCGGGACTGTCTTGCAGGTGCTTACGGATTGGCACGCGCTACAACTTTGCTCAAAAACATGATGGAAATCGAAAACAGCGATGCGCCTTCGCTGCTTCACCTTATTCGCGCCCTAGCACAAGGTAGTCCTGAATGAATCGCAAAGCTTTCGCCTCAGCAGCGGATTTCGCCTATACCAAGCTGCGGCGGGACATCATGGATGGTCGGCTTTTGCCGGGCCATCGCATGCGCGAACAGGAACTCTCCGAAGACCTGAGCATGAGCCGCACGCCGATAAGGGAAGCGCTGTCTCGCTTGCAAGCCGATGGCTTACTTGCAATCCAAGGACGCAGCGGCTTGGCAGTTGCTGAATTGGATGATGCGGGCGTTGTTGAGTTATACGAAACGCGAGAAGCGCTTGAAGGTACCGCGGCCCATTTGGCTGCGCTTCACGCCAATCCGCGTGATATCGCCGTATTGGAAGCCGAATTGGCCGCCGAGGCAGCGATTGCCGCGGATCCTGTTCAGCAGCAACGCCAGAACCGCGCCTTTCATGCTGCGATACTGGCCGCTTCTCATAATCGCTTTTTGGCGAGGAGCCTTTTGGCCCTGCATGATGCGCTGGCACTTTTGGGGCCGACCACGCTTTCTGTTGATGGAAGGCGTACCAAGGCCCAGCAGGAACATCGCCGGGTATTTGAAGCCATCGTTGCACGGGATCCCAAGACGGCCGAAGCTGAGATGCGTGCCCATGTACGTGCCGGTGCTGCCATTCGACAGGAACTGCGCAGGATTCGAGGAGGAAGTAGTATATGAGCGATTATGACGTGATTGTCGTTGGTGCTGGCAATGCGGCGCTGGCGGCTGCGGTTTCTGCCAAGGAAAACGGCGCAGACCGGGTGGTAGTTTTGGAGAAAGCGCCGCGTTCCATGCGCGGCGGCAATACCCATTGGTCTGGCGGTGTTTTGCGCTTTGCCTTCGACGATCCACGTGAGATTGCGCCGCTGGTTCCCGATGCAGAAAAGCAGCATGAGGAATTCTACGCCGGCATCGAACCCTATACCAAGGCGGATTATCATGGCGATCTGATGCGCGTGACGAGCGGCAGAACTGACCCGATTCTTTCACGAATTTTGGTGGATAATTCGAAAGATACCGTCTTTTGGATGAAGCAGGTGGGCTGCATTGAAATGGAACCTGCCACAACCCTTTCAGCTGTTCGGAAGGATAATAAGCTGGTCTGGGCGCGCGGCCTGGTGGTGCGTGCAGCCCATGAAGGCGTAGGGCTTTCGCGGAGCTGGTTCGCCACGGCTGAGCGTATGGGCATTGAAATCCGCTATGGGAGCGCGGTGACAGAACTTCTGCAGGATGGCCGTGGCCGCGTGAATGGTGTGCGCCTGCGCGATGATGCCGGCATGAGTGATATCCTGGGCCATGCCGTGGTTCTCGGCTGCGGGGGTTTTGAGGCAAATGTACAAATGCGCACTCAGCATATCGGCCCCCTTGTAGGTGCTGCGAAGGTGCGCGGCACGCCGCATAATCAAGGTGATGGCCTACGCATGGCTATGGCGATCCATGCCATGCCTTGGGGCCAATGGAGTGGTTGCCACGCCACGCCCATCAGCGCGGATTGGGGCGATTTTGCGCCGCGTGAGCTGACCGACAAATCCAACCGTCTGAGCTATATCTATGGTGTGATGTTGAACCGCCAAGGCAAGCGCTTTGTGGATGAAGGCGAAGATGGTGCGCTTTTCACCTACGCCAAATTCGGGCGCGCGATCCTGGCGCAGCCGGGCGCCAAAGCATGGCAGATTTTCGACAGCCGCGTGCTGCATTTGCTGGAGCCGCGCTATTCCACCAGCAAGCCGATCATTGGCAATACCTTCGAGGAATTGCTCGACCAGCTCGATATTGATGACAAGAAAACGGCGCTCGCCACCTTGAAAGCTTTCAATGATGCGGCCCGGATCAATGAGGATAAATACGATCCTTCGCGAAAGGATGGCGTGCGCACCGAGGGCCTGGATCTGGACAAGACCAATTGGGCGCGACGTTTGGATGCACCGCCCTATCACGCCTATTCCGCGACTGGCGGCATTACCTTCACCTTTGGCGGTTTGCGTGTCACGGAAAAGGCAGAGGTGGTTGGCACTGATTGGCGGCCCATCCCCGGTCTTTTCGCCTGCGGCGAAATGATTGGCGGATTATTCTACGATAACTATCCTGCCGGCACCGGCCTTGTCAGCGGCGCGACCTTCGGTCGCATCGCTGGCCGGGAAGCCGCACGGCCAGGCAATACGTGAAGGAGGAAGAATAATGGCACAGATCCAGGATCCAATCACCCTTCGTCTTGCGGATCATGTCAAGGCGATTGGGCGACACAGTCTTTCGCCGCGCACCTTATTAATGGCGCGCACCGGCATCATTGATACCATTGGGGTGACCCTTGCAGGGGTTCCAGAAAATTGCACAAAGATTTTATTGAAGACCCCCGGTATCGCTACTGCGTCGGGTAAGGCGCTTGTCATGGGTACCGAAAAGCGCACCACCGCCCTTGATGCCGCTTTCATCAATGGTACGGCGAGCCACGCGCTGGATTATGATGATTTCAGCAGTGATTTTGGTGGGCATCAATCAGTACCTCTTGTGGCGCCTCTTTTTGCGCTGGCGGAAGAACGCGGCGCAAATGGCATGCAAATCCTGCTGGCCTATGTCGCGGGGATGGAAGCGCTGATACGCCTCGCCCGCGCGGTCAATTTTGTGCATTACGATAAGGGTTGGCATCCAACCTCCACGCTTGGTGTCTTCGGCGCGGCTGCAGCTTGCGGCTATCTGGTCGGCCTTGATCGCGAACGCCTTGCCACTGCCTTTGCGCTTGCTGCCTCCATGTCGTCCGGCCTCAAGGCGAATTTCGGCAGCATGACCAAGCCCTTTCATGTAGGACATTGCGCGCGTAATGGTTTGCTTGCAGTCCTTATGGCCGAACAGGGATTTGAAGCGCGGCATGGTGTCATGGAACACAAGCAGGGCTTTTTGGATGTCTATAATGGCCCCGGTCTTTACGATGTTGAAAAGCTATTTGCCGATTGGGCCAATCCGTTGGAGGTGGAAGCACCCGGCATTGCGCTGAAGCAGTTCCCCTGCTGTGGCAGTACGCATCCGGCGATCGCCATGATGCTTAAGCTGGTACAGGAAGAAGGCGTCACACCGGCCAATGTCACAAAGATCGAAATTCTGCCGCATGCGCGACGTATGCCGCATACGGATAACCCTTGGCCAGTGACACCCTTGCAGGCGAAATTCAGCGTGCAATATGGCGTCGTGCGTGCCCTGCTGTCAGGCGCGCCAAAGATCAATCATTTCGAAGGTACCGCATCGCTGGAGCCAGAGGTGCAAAGACTGCTTGGCATCACCACTGCCGCGCCGCATCCGGATATGCCCCGCGATGGGAAGGATCAATGGGGGGCGGAGGTGATTGTCACCACTCTGGATGGCAGACGCCTGTCACGGCGCGTCAACCAAATGGTTGGGCGCGGCGGCGACAATCCCATGACGTCTTCCGAATTATGGGAAAAATTCGCCGATTGTGCAGAACGCGGTATCCCAAGGGCCAATATCGCCCCGCTCTTTGATAAGCTCGACTCCTTCGAAGAAATCCGCGATGTGCATGAAGTAACGCGTCTGTTGGAATGCCCTGCACCATCGGAGGCGCCACGCTTCGCCGAGGTTGAGCGCGAGGGTGTTCCACTTGAGACCAGTTGGGTGCCTTGAAAGGGTAATCACCGCCATGGAGATTCAAGGAAACGCCTATCTCATTACAGGCGGCGCGAGCCTGATCGGGTCGCATCTGGCTGATGCCTTGCTGGCAGCGGGTGCGGCGGAAGTCAGGCTGCTCGATAATTTCGCGCTTGGTTCAAACGAGATGATTGCCCATCTGCTCGGCGATAGCCGCGTGAAGCTGATCCGTGGCGATATCCTGCGTCTCACGGATCTGCTGGAAGCCAGCACCGGTATTGATGGGGTTTTCGCGCTGGCCGGGTTTCTGACCATTCCCATGCTGGCCAATCCCTCACTTGGCGTGCAGGTCAATACCACCGGGCTCTTGAATACGCTGGAAGCGGGCCGCTTCGCCAAAATGCGGCGCGTGGTATTTTCTTCCTCGGTCGCTGCTTACGGCAATACGGAAGCGGAGACATTGCAGGAGGATGCGCCACTCACCGCCGCGTCGCTCTCTCCCGTATCGGCCGTCTATGGCGTGAGCAAGCTTTTTGGTGAAAGCCTTTGCCGCCTTTATGCGCAAAAATTCGGGCTGGAATTCAATGCACTCCGCTTCGGTTCAGTCTATGGGGAAAGGCAGCATACGCGTGCAGTCAATGCGAATTTTATCGCCGAAACCTATACGCGCATCCGTAAAGGCGAACGCCCGGTAATCATCGGTGATGGTCGCGAAGTGCATGATTATATCCATGTCAACGATGTTGCCGCGGGCTGTGTCGCCGCCATGACCAGTGAGCGACATGGGGAGGTGATGAACCTTGTCACCGCCGTTGATTCAACCATGACAGAAGTTGTGCAGACCGTTCTGCGTATCTGCGCGTCCAGTCTTGAACCGGAATATCGCCCGGATACACGCGCTGTCAGGTCCGCTGGCGGCACACATCTTGGTTTCAGCCGAGACAAGGCAAGAGCGGTGATGGGGTGGGTGCCGCAATTCAATCTTGAACAGGGTATTCGCCGCTACATCACCTGGCTGGAGAGCGCGCAAGCAACATGACCGACTAATCGAAAATCAAGGACGGAGGGAATAACGATGCTCACCAGGCGCCATTGTCTTGCGATCACGATAATGTCCGCATCGGCAGGTAGAGCTCATGCGGCGTGGCCTGACCGGCCTGTCAGGTTGATCGTTCCTTTTCCGCCCGGCAGCGGTACAGATGTGCTGGCGCGTTTCATTGCGGAACCCTTCGCAAAGCAGCTTGGGCAGACGGTGGTTATTGATAATAGACCTGGCGGCAATGGCGTTGTCGGCGCTCAGGCTGGCGCCACCGCTGCACCAAATGGCCTCACGCTCACGATGCTTGGCACCAGCGCTGCAGCAATCAATCCCCATATGATCAGGCGTTTGCCATATGATCCGCTGAAGGATTTCACGCCCATCGGCGGCGTCGCGCATCAGCCTTACGTGCTGGTGATTGATCCGACCAGACCGGAACGTGATTTGCCATCGTTTCTCGAAGCCGGACGGCGCAATCCAAATGGCCTGACCTTCAGCACGGGTAATGCGGGTTCGCTCATCATGGGGCATATGCTGGGCCGGGCTGCAGGCATCAAGGTGACACCCGTTCCCTATCGCGGCGGCGCCGAAGCGGCTGCCGATGTTTCCGCCGGGCGCATTGATTTCAACCTTGCCGATTTTCATCACGCCATGTCGCAGGCTGCCGGTGGGCGCCTTCGTGCCATTGCGGTCACAACCGGTGATGCCTTCCCGCTCGCACCTTTGGTGCCACCACTCAGCACTGCGCTGCCCGGCTTTGATGCCAATGTCTGGTTTTCCATTGCGGTTCCAGCGGCGACGCCGCCCGAAATCATTACATCAGCGGGACGCGCGCTGCAGGCTACCCTTGCGGATGCCGAACTTGGGCGGCGCCTTATGGAAATGGGCCTCGTTCCGATGCCAAAGACGCCAGCTGAAATGAAGCGTCACATGGAAGAACAGCTCGTCATTTGGGGTCAAAGGGTTACGGCGGCCGGCATTGAACCGCAATAGGCCTACGATCGGAAACGTCAGCCGGAAGCAGTTGCACGTATTTCTGCAGCGCATGACCTGTTGCTGCGGAACCCTGGCTTTTGCAGAAAGTCCTCAGATGTGTGCGCCTGACCGTGGAACCGCACGTGAGGCCGCAATGGCAGCATCTTCATTCGTAGGCGTGTGCATATAGAGTAAGCGCTTGCCCCAGAGCCAGCTGCTTTTTCATTGAAACTGGATTCGCTGATATGGTCGATTTCTGGTTCAAGCCCTGTGCTGGATTGAGGAGGCCAGCATTGATGCGCCGTTATTCCGAAGATCTGCGTGAGCGTGTTGTTCAACGTGCCGAGGCTGCCAAGCCGATCCGTTCGATCGCTGCTGCCTCGCGTATCAGCCCATCCTACGGCTTCAAATGGCGCAAGCGGTAGGGCGAGACCGGAGCGCTGACGCCCGGCCACAAGCCACGCACCCTGAGCGGCGCGTGTGCGGATTAACTGCGCACGCTGATCGCGGCGGGACCTTTGACCACCCGCAGCCTGTCGGTGCGCCCTGAGTGATCAACGGTCCGATCAGTGGCGCGTTTTTCGCAACCTATGTCGAGCAGGTGCTCGCGCCGACCCTGGCCCCAGGCGACATCGTCATTCTCGATAACCTGGCCAGCCACAAAAGACACCGCGCAAGGCGCGCCATTCGGTTGGCGAAAGTTCGGCGCGTTGATCGACATTGTCAGTCCAAGCGAGTCCAGCAACTACTTCGCCGATTCCGGATATGCTGCCAGTTAAATGCAGCATGCTGTAGTTGGCCGGCTTCAATCCGCCTGCACATTCCCCTTCCGCACCACATCAAACCAGCGCCGGCGTTCCCGCGTGACGAGCGCTGCATAATCCGCAGGCGGACCACCACGGGGCGTGGTGCCGCGCGCGGCCAATTGCTGGCGCACTGCCGGGTCATTCAGCGCGGCCTGCGCCACTTCCGCCATGCGCGCCACCACAGCGTCTGAGGCCGATTTATGCGCATGCAGGCCAAACCAGGCCTCAGCCTCAAAGCCCACCAGATTGAACTCGGCGCCGAGTTCCGAAACCGCCGGCACATTGGGCAGATCGGGCAGGCGTTCGCGGGATGTCACCGCCAGCGCCACCACATTGCCATTCTGGATTTGCGGCAGGGCGGTTGGCAGATTGTCAATCAGGCTATCCACCTCGCCCCCGATCACCGCCGTCATGGCCGGGCCGGCGCCGCGATAGGGCACATGCTGCACGCGCACACCGGCAAGCTGATTGATCACCTCCCCGGTAAGATGGGTGGAGGTGCCATTGCCGGCAGAGGCGAAGTTACGCTCGCCGGGCTTCGCCTTGGCATCGCGCAGGAAGGCGCGGAGATCACCGCCCGGCACACGGCGCGGATTGGCGACCCAGACATTTGGCACGGTCACCACCAGCGTGACCGCGCGGAAATCCGTCTCAGGGTCATAGGCAAGGTTGCGATAGAGCGCCGGGCCAATGGCGTGGGAGGCAATCTGGCTCAGGAACAGCGCGTGATCATCCGCTTCACGGGCAAAGCGCCCGGCGGCGAGCGTGCTGCCCGCGCCGGGCTGGTTTTCGACAACCACATTGCGCCCGAGCCTGTCACGCATGGCAGCCGCGACCAGTCGCGCCACGACATCCGTGGTGCCCCCTGGCGGGAAGGGGCAAACGAGGCGCAAATCCTTATTCGGCCAGGCGGCTTGAGCGAGGGTCGCCGGCGCGGCGAGGAGCCCGGCAGCGGCAGCGATGGTGGTGCGGCGTGAAATCATTGTCATGAGGTAAAGCCTCCTTCCCGGTTTCCCTGACGCTTTGCCTGAATTGCCGCCCCTGGCAAGATGGGATGATGGAGTATCTCGCATGACCCCAAAGCCCGAAACCCTGCCGACCCATGATGTCGCTGGCCGCTTCACCGCGCCGATTGACCAGACCGCGCATGAACCCGCGCATTGGGAGAAGGAGGCTGACGCGATCCGCCTGCTGCTGGCGGATAAAAAGCGCCAGATTTTCACCACTGATGAAAGCCGGCGCGTGCAGGAAGCGCTCGATGCCGAGACCTATTGGAAGCTGCCCTATTACGAACGCTGGATTCACGGTTTTTCGAGCTTGCTCAAGGAAAAGGGCGTTTTGCAGGAAGCCGACCTTGTGACCGAGGAAGCGCGGCTTCGTGCCGCCGGGGAAGACAAGGTGGAAGACCCGCCAGCTGGGCATCATCACCACCATCATGATCACGATCACGACCATGATCACCACCCCTATCAGGAAGATGATGATGCGGGCATTGCCGTGCTATCCCACCTGCAATTGCGCGGGCGGGCGGTGCGGAACCTGCTGATCGCGCGCGGCATTGTGACCGCGGCTGAAATCCGCACCCAGATTGAGGCAATGGATAGCCGAGGTGAGCATCTCGGCGCGCGGGTTGTGGTGCGCGCCTGGACCGATCCTGGCTTTGCCGCGCGGCTGGCCGCCGATGCCGGCGCGGCGGTGGAAGAATTGGGCCTGTCGCGTGGCGAGACTGTGCTGACCGCGCTATTCAATACGCCAGATGTGCATAATCTGGTCGTTTGCACGCTTTGTTCCTGTTACCCGCGCAGCGTCCTGGGCCGCCCGCCCGCCTGGTACAAAAGCCGCGCCTATCGCGCGCGGGCCGTGCGGGACCCGCGCGGTGTGCTTGCTGAATTCGGCACTCATTTGCCGGAAGGCACCAGCATTCGCGTGCATGATAGCAATGCGGAGCTGCGCTATCTGGTCGTGCCGCGCCGGCCTGCGGGCACTGAGGGCTGGGATGCAGCGAAACTGGAGCAGCTTGTCACGCGCGATGCCATGATTGGCGTGACGGAAGCGCGGCAGCCGTAACTGGCGCCCGTGCAAATCAGGTCGCATCGCAAGCGCGCCGCTTCGCGCTGCCGTCGGAAACCGACATCAGGCGGGCTGCCTTATTACTATCATGCATGGATCATTGTTCAGGAGGTTGCCCATGTCCCGCGATATCCTCGGCTGGCGGAAGCTTTTTGGTGTGATGGGGCCTTCCACCAATACGGTGGTGCAGCCGGATTATGACCTGCTGCGCCCGGCTGGTGTCACAAACCATTACAGCCGCATTTTCACCCCTGATTCCGATGCGGTTTCCAACGAGAGTTTTCGTGCCGGCATTGCGGTGATCAGCGGCAATACGATGGATGCGGTGCGGAGTGTTATGACCTGCCATCCGGATTATCTGGTGATGGGCATGTCGGCGATCACGTTTTTTGGTGGGCGGAAGGGTGCCGATGATTTTGTAGCGCAGGTCAGGGATGTTTCCGGCCTTGGGATCAGCATTGGCAGCCATTCCTGCACTGCTGCCTTGAATGCCTTTGGTGGCATCAGGCGGATTGCGGTGCTCACACCTTATTGGCCGGTGATGAATGCGGAGGTGGCGCGCTATTTCGGCGATATGGGGTTTTCCGTGGTGCGTGACATTGCGCTGCAATGCCGCAGTTGGACGGGTATTGCGCAGGTGACGCCGGCGGAATGTGTGGCGGCCTTGAAGCGGCTTGATGGTGATGATGTGGATGCGATTGTGCAGGTGGGCACCAATCTTTCCATGATCCGCGTGGCGGCGGCGGCCGAGCTATGGTTGGGCAAGCCGGTGCTCGCGATCAATGCCGCGACCTATTGGCATGCGCTGCGTAGCAATGGGATGACAGAAAAAAGCGAAGGTTGCGGGCGGATTTTTGAGGAGCATTGATTGATGTCCGCCACTGTCCTTGCTGAAATCCGCGAAGCAGAAGCCCCGCCGGCGATTGCCGCGATTTATGCCGCGTTGAATGAGGGCATTGGCATTGGCCAGGTCAATCTGATCTGGCGCCATGCGGCAGCCTTGCCGGGGGTGCTGGATTGGCTTTGGGCGCAGGCGGCGCCGGCTCTTGCAAGCGGGGCTGCGGCAGCGGCACGGGATGCAATTGCCGCTGCGATTGCGCTGCCAAGCCCCGCCGCATCACCGAAGCCGCCGGATCACGCGGCGATTGCGACGGTGGTAGAGGTCTACAATCGCGGCAATCTGACAAATCTCGCGTTACTTTCGGCCATTCTGTTGCGTCAGCAAGGCGTCGCGCCGGGTGAGCGCCTTGCCCCCGCGCCGCGTGGCGCGATGTTGCCGGCGCCGCCGCCCTTGCCGCGCTTGGTAGCCTTACCGGCCGCGCCACAAGCGCAGATACGCGCTCTCACGGCAGCGCATCGGCTATCGGATGCGGCAGTGGTGCCGAGCCTTTATTTGCATCTGGCGCTATGGCCGGATTTTCTTTCGCAGCTTCCTGAACTTCTCGAACCACTGCATAAAGATAATGGATTGGTGCTTGCGCGCGACGCGGCCGTTAAAGCCGCGCGCCATGCCGCGCCGGGGCTGATCGCCGCCCTGGGCACCGCACCAGCCCCTCCTGCAGCCTTACCGGTCTTCCTCGCGCGACTGGAGGTTTTCGTGGGGCAGGTGATCCCGGGCATGGTACCGGTTGGGCTATATCTGCGTCGGGTTCTGGGCGGAGCCTAAAAGGTGTTGCGTTCAGAGTGCGCAGCGCGTCGAGCACTTCGATCAGCGAACGCCCGCCCGCCAGATGGGCGCACCCGGCGCCTTTGGCTGGTCTGGCGTTTGGGGCACCTATCTCTAGTGGACCGAAATATACGGCTAGTGGTGCGCCAAGGCTTTTTGGGCAGGGGATAGGTCAGCATGAATCGCACCACTAGGCCGATCCGGCGGAACGGCTAAGTGTTGTCTTGATGGCCCATGCGTCGGGGGAACTTCGCCAGCACCATCGCCGCCTGATCAATACGCTGACCTATCAGGCGATTGAGGCGTAACGGGGAACGGCATTACGGCGCTGCCGCACCAAACAGCCATTTGAAGGATGCGAAGACCAGAAAGCTCGGCGAATCATCGCCTATGCCTGCGCCAACCCCAGCCGCCATGATGGGGCCAGCGCGCCCAAGCCGATGCCAAAGCCCTGCAGCGATAAGGTTCAGATCCTTCTCGCTACGATCTTGCTGCACGCGCAAATAGCTGACGCCAAGTGACGTATTCTGCGCCAGATTCTGGGTAATCCCGGCGGCGAATTCATACCGCCCCGCCCTTTCCCCTGGTGCCGCATTGAATAATTCGGACCAGCCGGCATTGAAAGAAAGTGCCAGCGGGCGCGGGGCTTCAATCACGGTCTTGCTCAGCAGGCCAACAATCTGCCCGCTTTGCGATGGCCCGCTTGTCTCGCCATAGGCTGTGCGCAGGGCACCGAAAACACCCAGCGCTGGGCGCCAGCCATCTTCTTCCAGGATTTGCCAACGCAGCCCAAGCTGTGAAAGCCCGCCCCAAAGCCGCTTCCTATCATCCGTGGGGTAAGGTGCCGCGGGGCCGTATTCCGCTGTTTGTGCAAAACGCAGATCAAGCCCCCGGACCAAGCCCGCTTCGGCTTCCAGCGCGCCGCCGTAAAGATCGCGGTTCGCCCCATCGCGTGCCCGTGAGTACCCAAGACCAAGAGCCAAGGTCTGGCCGCCAACGGGAGTGGGAGCCGTGCCGATAATGCCGAACGGGTCTTCCACCAGGGGGTCCGCCTCTCCATGCGCCGACAGTATCGGCAAAGCGAGCATGAGAAGGACCAGTGCTTTGCGCAGCTTGCGATGCATAAGGTCGCCTCCTGTCCAGGGCTGATCGCGCAGGTCGCGCAAGGCATGCGCTTACGACTCCGTAAGCGCCCATCAGCCTAGCCGGAAAGCCTCAGCCCGCCACCAAGGCCAGGAAGCGCCCCGCCAGTTTGACCTCATCCAGCCGGGCTTGGCGTCGTGCCGCGGCTTCTGGATCGCTGCCCCAGAATTCTTCCTGGAAGACTTCGTCCAATATCGCCAGACGATGCGCTTCCTCTGCCTCCAGGCGCCCAACGGTGAGCGCTAGGCCAAGCACGAGGCTGCCAAGCGCTGGTACGGCAACGCCAAGGGCTGCGAGGCCCGAGGCATCATGCCGTGCGACGGCGGCCCGCAATGCGGCCAGGCTTTCCGGCGCTTGCGCTACCGGCATGAGCCCGTGCGTGATGCGGAGCGGCGCATCCAACGCCAGCGCGGCCCATTCAAGCCAAGGCTGCCAAGCTTCTGCCTGGCGCGCGGCCAGGCGGTGATCCTCAGCCCGGTAGCAGAGCAGATCAGTCCCGCCATATTGGGCGATGCCTTCCACCATGGGCTTCGGGTCCGGCGCGATGCGTTCCTGTGCCGAAGCCAAAATTCGGGTCAGCGGCACATCATCCTGGCGCATTTCGCCGCCCTTGGTGCCGCCGGCCTTGTGCCACTCCTCGGCAATCGCCTCCGCCAAGGGGTGGCTTTCGGTGGTGAGGATATTGCCGCCCGGCAGCCGAAGGGGGCGGCCATCCAGCTCTACCCCATAGCCAGCTTCAAGCCTTGGCACGGCCAGGGCCGCTTCCCAGAAACGCTTCATCGCTTGGTATTTAGCGGGTCGGAAGGTAAAGAAAAGCGTCAGTGCTGCATCTGGGGCCCAGGGCGCTGATCCGGCTTGACGCGGACCATGCTCCGGGGGTAGTTACCCGCCCTTCGCTGGCCGGACGACGGCCTTTCCTTCTTCAGGTTTGAACAGACAGCCCATGGCCAATAACGCTTCCGCGCGCAAGCGCATTCGTCAGACTGAAAAGCGCACCGCGCGCAACAAGGCCCGCAAATCACGCGTCCGCAGCTTTTTGCGCAAGGTCGAAGAAGCGGTGAAGTCGGGTGACAAGGCCGCGGCGCAGGAAGCTTTTCGCGCGGCGCAACCCGAATTGCAGCGCGCTGCAACCAAGGGTGTGGTGCATGCCAATACGGTCGCGCGGAAATTGTCTCGGCTTTCTGCGCGCGTAAAATCCGTCGGCGCCTGACGGTTCGAAGTTTTCCTTAGATGAGACAGGTTTGGGTGGCGCGGTGATTGCCGCGCCACATTCGTTTGTGCGCGTGTAGTCAAGCAATACACGCGACGCGGGCTTCACTGTCTGAACGCGTGAGTCAAGCCAAAAAGCTCTGAACCTTTGCGCGTTGCGGAAATTTTTTATCGAGGTTTTTTTGCTATTGAGTTTTTATCAAGCACGGCGGCATGATGCGACTTAACAGGGTGAATTGCGTGAGTGGGCAGGGGGGCAGCATTTTGCGAAGCACGGAAAAGCTAAGCGATAGCACATCCCCGCAAGGTCCCGCTGCCTGGGCTGAAGCATGGGCCCGGATCCGTGCCAAGCTGCGCGAAGAAGTGGGTGATGTCGAATTCCGCAGCTGGCTTCGGCAAATGACCCTGGCTTCCATTGACGGTGACGAAGCAACGATCACTTTGCCCACGCGGTTTTTGCGCGATTGGGTGAGCAGTCATTATGGCGATCGGCTTCGTACCTTGTGGCAGCAGGAAAATCCCGCCATCCGCCGGGTTGATTTGCGCGCCGCAGCCGGCAGCCGCGCGACTGCGGGAGAGGCTTCGGCGAGCGCCCCGCAGCCCTTGGCCGAAAGCCTGACGAATGCCACGCCTCGCGCCGCTGATCCGCGCGGCGAGTGGTCCGCACCGCTTGATCCACGCTTCACCTTCGATACCTTCATCGTCGGCAAGCCCAATGAATTCGCCCATGCCTGTGCCCGCCGCGTGGCGGAAAAGCCTGCCACGCCTGGCTTCAATCCGTTGTTCCTGTATGGCGGTGTTGGGCTTGGCAAGACGCATCTGATGCACGCCATTGCCTGGGCCATTCGCCATCAGCACCCCGCGCGCCAAGTTGCCTATATGAGCGCCGAGAAATTCATGTATCGCTTCATCGCCGCGCTGCGCAGCCAATCCACCATGGAATTCAAGGAAACGCTGCGTTCGGTTGATGTGCTGATGGTGGATGACCTGCAATTCCTGATCGGCAAGGACAATACGCAGGAGGAATTCTTCCACACCTTCAATGCGCTGGTGGATGCCGGCAAGCAGATTGTGATTTCCGCTGACAAATCGCCATCCGACCTGTCAGGCATTGAAGATCGGCTGCGCACGCGCCTTGGCTGCGGCATGGTGGCTGATCTGCATGCGACTACCTATGAATTGCGCATCTCGATCCTTGAAGCCAAGGCAGCGTCATCGGGTGTGGCGGTGCCGTCACGCGTCATGGAATTCCTGGCGCATAAGATCACGTCCAATGTGCGGGAATTGGAAGGCGCGCTTAATCGCCTGATTGCCTGGGCCAATCTGTTTGGCCGGCCTATAACGCTCGAAGGCGCGCAGGAGGTTTTGCACGATATCCTCCGCGCCCATGACCGGCGCGTCACGATTGAGGAAATCCAGCGCAAGGTTGCCGAGCATTACAATATCCGCCTGACCGACATGTCCTCTGCCAGGCGGGCCCGCAATGTCGCGCGGCCACGCCAGGTGGCGATGTTTTTGGCAAAGCAGCTCACCTCTCGCTCACTCCCCGAAATCGGGCGGCGCTTTGGCAATCGGGACCACACCACGGTCATGCATGCCGTCTCCCGCGTGGCGGAACTCATGCAGGCGGACGGGTCCTTCGCTGAGGATGTGGAGCTTCTGCGCCGCATGCTGGAAACCTGAGGGTCCGGGCAGGGCAGTCCACGATGAGTGTTCCATAGGCTGGAGCATTTTCAAGCCAAGTGGAACACTTGGCGGCTCGGAAAATGCGACCAAATACCGCCCGGTGGTGCGCGGGGCAGTTTTGGGCCAAGGAAGATCAGCCTGAACCGCACCACTAGGCCGCTTTTCTGGCCTCTTCCAGGCTGGTATGGGGGATCGAATCCGGGTGCGTCACCGCGCCGATTCGGCAGCTTTGTCGCCCGGGCAGGATTTCACTGGC
>JADCFP010000066.1 GCA_020249465.1 Roseomonas sp.
AGATATCATCGGTGAAGACCCAAACATGCGGATGGCGCATCAGCACATCCGTCAGCGCCTTCAACTCGGCCGCGTTATAGGCAGCGCCGGTCGGGTTGCAGGGGTTGTTCAGGATCAGCCATTTGGTGCGCGGCGTGATCGCGGCTTCCAACTGCTCACCGGTCATCTTGAAGCCGGAATTCTGGCCGCATTGCACGATCACCGGCGTACCTTCCGCCAGCGCCACAATATCCGGGTAGGAAACCCAGCAGGGAGCGGGGATGATCGCCTCATCACCCGGATTGATCGTGGCCACCAACGCATCAAAGATCACCTGCTTGCCGCCGGTCGCGACCAGGATTTCCTCGGGCGTGTACTCAATCCCCGAATCGCGCTTGAACTTGGTGCAGATCGCTTTCCGGAGCTCAACTGTGCCGGCGACATCGGTGTATTTCGTCTCCCCACGCTCAATGGCCGCGATCGCCGCGTCCTTCACATTGCGCGGCGTGTCGAAATCGGGCTCCCCGGATGACAGGCCAATGATGTCCTTGCCCGCGGCCTTGAGCGCGCGCGCCTTGGCAGTCATGGCAATGGTGAGTGAGGGCGAAATACGATCGAGACGATCAGCGATAAGCTTCATGTGGGACAAAACCTTTGCAACGAGCGGCGCAAGCTAATCCGATGCCCCCATTGCATCAACCCAGGACTGCCTAAAAAAGCCGCAGAGGTCTCAGCCCCTTATAAGTAAAGCCCTGCTCCGCCAGGCATTTGGCACGGGCTTCCTGGCGGATCGGGATATTCACGTCCACCCAGTCATAAATCGGCGGGCGGAGCCGCGGCGGGCGACGGGTGCAATTCGTGATCCCATTGGGGCTGGTCCAGCAGCGCGTTTCGCCCGGTTCCCAATAGGCGGGCTGGACCTGCATCCAGACCATGGCGGGCCTGATCTGCTCAGCCGCCTGGGCGGTGCAGGTGGCTTGCACGGCATCCGAATCGGCTTCCGTCGCGCCAGGCTTTTCCCAGCGCTCGGCACAGGCCGTCAGCAGCAGCAAAAGGACAAGGGGCAAGGCGCGCATGAGAAGCTTATAGCGCGAAAGCCAGGGCCGAATCATGGCGGCGTCTTACCCCTGCCGCCGCCCCAGCAGCCACAGCGCCAGGGCCAACATGCTGACCACCCCCAGCACCACCAGGGCGCCGAGCGCATTCACCTCCGGCGTCAGGCCAAGGCGCAGCATGGAAAACAGCGCAATCGGCAGCGTGGTCCCCGCCGGGCCCGAAACGAAGGACGCGATCACCACATCATCCAACGACAGCGTGAAGGCCAGCAACCAGCCCGCCACCAGGGCGGGCGCGATCAAGGGCAGAGCGATGGTGCGGAACGCGACGAAGGGTGTCGCGCCCAAATCCATCGCGGCTTCTTCCAGGCTGCGCTCCGCCTCGGCCAGGCGCGCCTGCACCACCACCGCGACATAGGCGGCGCCAAAGCCAGCATGGGCCAGCAGAATGGTAAAGGCGCCGCGCCCGGCGGGCCAGCCAATAAGCCCTTCCAAGGCGACGAAAAACAGTAAAAGCGAAAGCCCGATCACGACTTCCGGCAGCACCAGCGGCGCGCCGATCAGGCCGCCAAACAGCGCCCGCCCGCGAAAAGGCCCAAACCGCGCCAGCGCAAAGGCAATGCCGCCGCCGGCCAACACCGCGAGCGACGCGCTGGCAGCAGCGATGCGAAGCGACAGAAAGGCCGCTTCCAGCAGCCTTTCATTGGTGGCCAGCGCCCCGAACCAGCGCAGCGAAAACCCGCCCCATTGGAAGGGGATGCGATCCGCGCTGAAGGCAAAGCCCACCAGCAGCAGGATGGGCAGCCACAGGAACAGGAAGCCCGCGAGCATCACCGCGCGCACAAAGCGGCCCGGCTTCATGTGCTCGCCCCCAATTTCTGGAACCAGCGCATGGGCAGGATCAGCAGCGCGAGCAAAACCAGCGCCAGCGCCGCCGCCAAGGGCCAGTCGCGGTTCTGAAAAAATTCCTGCCAGAGCACGCGGCCAATGACCTGCGCCTCGGGCGGGCCGAGCAATTCGGGGATGACAAATTCCCCCGCAGCCGGGATGAAGACCAGCAAAAACCCCGCCGCGGCTGCCGGCAATGTCAGCGGCAAGGTGACGCTGAAGAACACCCGCGCTGGTCGCGCGCCAAGATCAGCGGCGGCTTCCAACAACGCCGGATCAAGCCGGATCAGCGCGGTGAAAATCGGCAGCACCGCAAAGGGCAGATAGGCATGCACCATGCCGGCCAGCATCGCGCCTTCCGTATAGAGCAAAGGCAAGGGCGCATCCGTGATCCCGAGGCTGCGCAACAGATGATTGACCAGACCCTCATCGCGCAACAACCCGATCCAGGCACCAAGACGCAGTAAAAATCCTGTCCAAAAGGGCAGCATGAGCAGCGCGAGCAAAGGCAGCCGCCAACGGGGCTGCACACCCGCCATGCCAAGCGCCATCGGATAGGCGATCAAAAGGCAAAGCCCCGCCGTGGTCGCTGCGAGGCGCAACGCTGCGAGCAAAGCCTCGGCGTAATAGAAATCCTCCACCAGCATGGCAAAGGCAGCAAAGCGCAAACCAAGCGTGAAAGGCGGCACGCCATCGGCCGCTGTTGCGAACGCCATCACCACCAAAATCATCACTGGTGCGGCAACCAGCAGCAGCAGCCAGGCCCATAAGGGCGCAAGCAAAACGCCACGCCGCATCAGGCAAAAAGCGGCACCACGGCTGCCACCCCCCATGCCACACCAACAACACTACCCGGCGCCGGTGGAGGCTCGTTATGCATCACACGCAGAGATGCCCCGCCCCGCAGGCGAATGATCAACAGCCAATCATCCCCACGAAACGCCGCATCTTCCAGAACGCCGGTGACGCAGGGCGCTTCATCCGCGCCGGTCAGCCTGATCTGTTCCGCGCGCAAGGCAATGGCGATGGTGTCCGCCGGCAAGCCTGACGCAATCACGCCACCGGCCTCGGCACTTTCAAACGCGCCATCTTGCATGCGCCCTTCCAGCACATTCGCCGCGCCCAGAAACCGCGCGACGAAACGTTTCGCAGGCCGTGCATAGACTTCCTGCGGCGGGCCGATTTGCGCGACGCGCCCCGCTTCCAACACGGCGATGCGATCCGCGAGCGCGAGCGCTTCCTGCTGGTCATGCGTGACCATGATGAAGGCCGCACCGGTCTTGCGTTGTAGGGCACGAAGCTCAAGGCCCGTGCGTTCGCGCAAGCCTGCATCCAGCGCTGCCATGGGTTCATCCAGCAACAGCAAGCGCGGACGCATGACCAGGCTGCGCGCGAGAGCCACGCGTTGCTTCTGCCCACCAGAAAGCTGCTGCGGCTTGCGCGCTTCCAGCCCCTGCAAACCCACGAGATCAAGCACTGCTGCAATGCGGCTGCGCCGTTCCTCACCCGCCACACCGGCACGCTTCAAGCCATAGGCGATATTCTCGGCCACATTCATATGCGGAAACAGCGCATAGGATTGGAACATCATATTGATCGGCCGCGCCCAGGGCGGCACAGGCAGCAAATCCTGCCCATCGAGTGTCAGCGCACCCGCATCTGGCGCCTCAAACCCGGCCAGTACGCGCAATAGCGTTGATTTGCCGGAACCCGATCCGCCAAGAAGTGCAAAGAACTCACCAGAATTGATCGCGAGATCAAGCCCCGCCAGCGCGCGCACCGCGCCGAAGCGTTTTTCCAGCGCCGTTGCAATCAGCACCGCTTCAGCGGCCCGCCTTGAAGCGCGACCATAACCGGCTGCGCGCGCGTTCGATCTCACGCGGCGGCGTGCCGGCCACAAAGCTTGCCGCCAGCATGGCTTCATCCGGGTAGACATTGCGGTCTTCGCGCACCGCGACATCCACGGCATTGAGCGAGGCGGGAATGGCATTGGGATAGCGCACCTGATTGGTGATGCCCGCCATTACATCAGGCCGCAGCAGGAAATTGATGAAGTCATGCGCGGCTTCCTTGTTTGGCGCATCGGCGGGGATTGCCAGCATGTCAAACCAAAGCTGTGCGCCCTGGCGTGGTGCGACATAGCCAATTTCAACACCCCGCCCGGCTTCCTGCGCGCGCGCCTGCGCCTGGATGACATCGCCGGAATAGGTGAGTGCAACGCAGGCTTCTCCATTCGCCAGCGCATCCAGAATGGCACCTGAAGGGATAATTGCGCGCACATGGCGACGAATACCCATCAGCACCTGTTCGGCCACGCGCAAATCCTCAAGACCGTGCGCATTTGGATCACGCCCCGCCCAGCGCAATACGGAAGGCAGTACATCGGTTGGGCTATCCATCACCATAATGCCGCAGCGCGCGAGCCGCGCGGCATTTTCCGGCTTGAACAAGACATCAAAGCCATCCAGCGCCATGTCAGGCGCGATAGCCCTGATGCGATCAAGCCGAAGCCCCAGCCCAATTGTACCCCACAGATAAATCGCGCCATGCCGATTGCCCGGATCAATTTCCGCCACACGCGCCATCAATGTCGGGTCAAGATTGCGCCAATTCGGAATGCGTGCGCGATCGAGCGGCGCAAGTGCCCCGGCGCGCAGCAGCCGCGCGAAGCTTGGTTCACTGGTCGGCACAATCACGTCATAGCCCGAACGCCCGGCGGAAAGCTTACCCTCCAGCGTTTCCAGACTGTCATAGACATCATAGCGGACGCGAATACCGGTTTCGCGCGTGAAGCGCTGCACGGCATAGGGGTCAATATAGTCCGACCAATTATAGATATTCACCACGCGTTCCTGCGCGGCGGCGATGCCTGGCAGCAACAGGGCAAGGAAGGCGATCAGGCGAAGGATCATGGGAAGCGGGCTCCGCAAGCAGGGCCCTTCTTGTAGCGGAATTTGGCGTGATCTTGAGGGGCGGAAGAAATCTCGCTGACCATGCAATTTTTCCTTGACAATAGGCTTTTGTTCCTTTAACTGATCACCCATCAAGGGCCGAATTGCGCCCGAAGCTCCCCCTTCCCCCAAACCTTGACCCAAGCTTGCCACCAGCCTGGCGCGCGCCCGGCTGCCTGGCAGCGTGCAGGAGCTCCCATGCCCTTCATTGCCACCAATCTCTCGGCGCTCAGCGCCGCGAATGGCTTCACCCTATGGCATTACCTGACCACGGATAAAAGTGCCGATACACAGGCCGAAGGCTATTTCGCGCCCGCCACGAACCGGCTTCGTATAGGTGACATCATTCTGGTGCAGGCCAGTGATGCCACAACCATGTTGCCGGTACGCTCCGGCAATCTGACCGGTGCTGCGGTGGTGCTGGATGCTGGTGGTGCCCCGCCGGAAATCCAGCGCTCGGGCTATCTGCCTTTCAGTGTCACCTTGACGGCGACGGCCGAAGCACGCGCCATCACGCTTGATGCCATGCCCAATGCCATCGAGCCCGGCGCTTCCATTCCGGTTGGCGCCACGATTCTGGGCAGCATCACCAATATCACCTTCCAGCTTCGCAGCGCGGCCGGGACCGTCATTGCCACACAATCATCGGCGATCACCAATGGCCGCGCCAGCACCCTGTTTCCGGCTCAGGCTTCGGGCGGTGGCTATAGCATCCTGGCGCGCAACACGGCGGATACAAATCATTTCTCCATCTCTGCGCCCTTCGCCATCGGTACACCGCCGCGATTGCTGAATGAAGAAGGCGGCATCCTGTTGCTCGAAGACGGCGGCCAATTGCTGCTGTTCTGAACCCACCCGTCCCGCAAACCCCAAGCCTGCCTCGCTTCGGTTCAGACGAGCCGAAACGCTTGGCTGTAACCATGAAAAGGTAACCCATGTCAGATACCAAGATCAGCGCGCTTCAAAGCGTATCCGCCACGGCTGATGCGGATATGCTGCCCGTTGTGCAAACAAGCGGGTCGACGCTTGCAACCCGCCGCGCCAGCCTTGCGCAACTCCGCAGTGGTATATTGGTGGATCGCCCCGTCCATGTGCGAGACTATGGCGCTATCGGCAATGGTGTTGCTGATGATGGTCCGGCGATTCAGGCCGCGATCAATGCCCTCAAGATTGCGGGCGGCGGGGTGTTGCAATTTGGTCCGCGCATTTACCGGATCGCGACCCCTATCGTGATCAATGGTGTTACGGTCATTCTGCAGGGTGCCGGCTTTACTGAAGGCCCAAGCGAGGCAAATGGCACCTGGATCAGGATTGATCAGACCGGCTTCACGCCCTTCACCTTCTCCGGCACCATGGCGCGTGGTTCGATCGTGCGCGATATCGCCATTCGTCAATATCACCCAAACCCAAGCACCACTTGGGCGCCGACTGATTATGATTACGTCTTCCGTGTGCAGGATTGCCTTGGCGCGGTGGATTTTGAAAACATCTATCTGGTTGCCGTCAATCGCGGCATCTGGTGCGACAATTCCGGGCGAATGAGCATCAAGCGTCTGCGCGGTCAGGTCTATACCCGTGGGGTTGAAGTTGATCGCTGTCTCGACATTTGCCGCCTGGAACATGTCCATTTCTGGACCTTCCATACCGCTGATGGGAATATCGTAACCTGGCAGCAGAATAATCAGGATGCCTTGGTATTCCGTCGCGTGGATGGCGTTTTTCTGGACGACATCTTTGTGCTTGGCGCTCGTTCCACGTTGCGCTTCAGCTCATCGGCTTCGGGCGTCACCACCAAATTCTATGCCAGCAACATCTACGCCGATTTTTCCAAATACGGGATCTGGGTTGATGGCAATGATGTTGAAGGCCGCATCGCCAATATCACAACCCAAGGGGAGCTTTTCACCGCCAATGCGCCGGTGCCCCTTGTCGGTTCGGCGGGTATTCAGATTGATGGGAGTAGTGCACGCATTCAGATCGCCAATCTGCGGGTAGATGCAGTGGAAAGCAACGCCATTCGCGTCAATGGCAGCAATAACCGTCTTGATATCTTTGCTTTCCGTGCAGAATACTTCAACCGGCTGAATGATGGCTCCGCCGCCATTCATCTTGCCAATGTAGTGACCGGCACCCCCAATCAGGTTTATCTTGGAACTCCTCCGCTGCTTGGCAATGGCAATGGCGGGCCAGTGGTCAATGCCACAACCAACGGCTTCATCGCCTCCGCCGCGCCTGCCGGACGCATTGACCGTCCTGGTGTGATGGTTGGTTCGCAGGATAGCGGCCTGAGCTTGCCAAGTGCAAATACGATTGCGCTCAGTACGGGTGGCGCGGAACAGATGCGCGTGTCTGCCGGCAATATCTCAATTGGTGGTGCACCGGGGGCCCATAGCCTCGCGATCTCCACGCCGGCCAGCACCGTCAACCAGGTCACCGTTTCAGGTAGCGCCGTTGGCGGTACGCCAAGCCTTTCGGCAAGTGGCGCAGATGCGAATATCCCGCTTGCGCTTTCGGCAAAAAACATTGCGCCCGTTCGCCTGAACAGCCGTGGGAATATCTCACTTGAAGTCAATGCTGTGGCAACGCCCGTTAACTTCGTGCGTATCAATGGTGCGGGTGCTGCGGCGCCGCCACAAATAACCGCCCAGGGGGTGGATACCAATGTGAACTTGCTGCTGCTCGGCAAGGGTACTGGCGCCGTGCAGGCGGGTTCACCATTGCAATTACCCTCCTATACCGTGGCTACATTGCCGGCTGCGGCAAGCTATCCGCGCTGCGTGATTTATGTTGCTGATGGAACGCTGAATAAGCGCTTTGCGGTCAGTGATGGCACAAGCTGGCGCTGGCCTGATGGTGCAGTGGTCACCTGATACTCCGTCATCCTTTCTGCGCCTGATCCGCCTGCCTGACACCTCGCAACTGCGGATCGGGTGTCAACCGCAACTGATCCATTCAGGAAAAACGACATGACTTCTATGACCGACTACGCCAAAAACATGCTCGGCCGCTCCGTCGTTGGCCGGCGTCCAGCGCTGCCATCTGCCGTCTTTATCGCACTCGGTACGGGTGGATCGGATGCCAGCGGCGTTTCCGGTGAACCTACCGGCACAGGCTATGCGCGTCAGGCTGTGACTTTTTTTGGTACTGGGCTGCAATATAACATATCGCAAGTGCGTTTCAGTTTTACCAGCGCGCCAGGTACCCTAACCCATATCGGGGTATTTGATGCGCTAACCGCGGGCAATCCGCTGCTTTGGGCGCCGCTCGCAACGCCGGTCACACTCACCGTCGCAGGGATTGTGAATATCCCGGTCAATAGCTTGAGCGTTGTTGGGGATTGAACTGGCATGTGTTCGGATCACACCTTGTGATCCGTTGCACAATGTCCAAGCATCGGCGGGTTGCGCGAAAAGCCAAGCATTATCGCTTGGCTTGCCTATGCTTCAGCGCGCTGCCGATTGGCTCCGCAATTCACGCGCGCGGGTCAGTACCTTGTCTTCCAATTCTGCGGCCGTGGCGGTGCTGACCGGTGCATCAACCCAGCCACCCGGTCCACGCACCTGGCGAAATACTGAAATCCGCACACCGTCCGAACGCAATTGCCGGCCGAGCACATAGGCGGTTGCCTTGAAGCGCTCATTCGAAACACCGCCAGGCGCATGCCAATCCGTGATGATTACGCCGCCAAAGGGATCGGCGGAGGCAAGCGGCATGAAGGAAAGCGTATCCAGCGTGGCGCGCCACAGGAAGGCATTCACGCCAAGCCCGCCGCCACCACCGCCGCTCTCCTGCCCTTTTTCGGTGCCGCCGCCGAAAATCGTAATGCCACCCGAGGTGCCTGCCGCAGAGGTCGCGCGCAGCAATTGTTCGCGCCTGCTCCCGGTATTGTATTCGTCGCGCTCCACTTCTCGGACCTGTGAGGAATCTGCACTACACGCAGCCACGACCAGCGCGAGCGGCAAAAGCAGGGTGTTACGAGGAAAAACGGGCAGATGGCGAAGGGTGTTCATAGCAGCCTTCTAGCCTATCTCGCCCGATACTGAAAAGGGAATCCGCAAGCCGGGCCAACCCCGCGTTACACCGGCGCCATGAGCCGCAATAAGGCGGCTGAGGCCAGCCGCGCCATGGCATTATCGGCACGGCTGGTCAGCGCCATGGGCACGCGCAGCCCCAACACAATCCCAGCCGATTCCGCCCCGCCCAAATAGGCCAATTGTTTGGCGAGCATATTCCCAGCTTCCAAATCCGGCACCAGCAGGATATCGGCCTGACCTGCAACCAGGGATTGTATCCCCTTGGCCGCCACCGCCACGGGGCTGATCGCATTATCAAAGGCCAATGGCCCATCCAGCAGACCCCCCGTGATCTGCCCGCGTTCCGCCATTTTGCAGAGCGCCGCCGCATCCAAAGTGGCCTGCATCTTCGGTGTCACGGTCTCCACCGCCGCCAGAATCGCAACCTTAGGCGTTTCGATACCAATCGCCTGCGCCAGCCGGATGGCGTTGCGAAGGATATCCGCCTTGGCTTCCAGATCAGGCGCGATATTCACCGCGGCATCTGTGATGATCAGCGGCCTGGGGTAAAGCGGCGCATCCAGCACAAAGGCGTGGCTGACGCGCCGTTCTGTGCGGAGCCCCGCTTCCTTGGCCAAGGCGGCGCCCAGCAATTCATCGGTGTGCAGGCTGCCCTTCATCAGCGCCGCCGCACGCCCCTCCCGCACCAGCGCCACCGCCGCTTCGGCCGCCGCATGGCTATGTTCCGTGCCAATCAGCGCAATGCCAGAAAGATCAAGCGATTCCTTGGCCGCAATCGCGCGTATCCGTGCCTCCGGCCCCGTCAGGATCGGCGTGATCAGCCCTTGCTGCGCGGCCAGAATCGCACCACGCAGGCTTTCCGCATCGCAAGGATGCGCAACCGCAGTCGGCACCGGCGGCAGGGCGCGGCAGCGCGCGAAAAGATCCGCCATGACCTTGCCCGCATGGGGTCCGAGCCCGGTCATTTGCGGCAGTGCGCGTTCTTCGGCGGTGAGGGGTGGCAATACCTCAACCTCACCTTCCGCCAGCACCATGCCTTGAGGGCCAGTGACGCGGCAGGCAAGCCGAGCAATGCCGGCGCCCTGATCCACATCCAAGACCACCAGGCCGGTCTTCAGCGCATCGCCTTCCGCCATACTGCCGCCATAGCGAAGGTTTTCGGCAATGATCCGGCTGCCAGGCCCGGGAAAGCGCGTGGTGATCACATGCGCAAGCAACGCACCCGCGGCACGCGCCGGCACTGCCTTGTCATCCAGGCCGAACAATACGGAAAACGCCGCGACGCTTGAAGCATTCAGCACATCTTCCGCTTCAAAAATCGCGCCGCGTTCCAGTTCCGCAATCGGTGTGGCGCGCCGAATTGTGAGCATGAAACCCCGCCTTTCACACGAAGCGCATTATCGCCAGCGGCGATGCATCCAAAGCCATTGGCCAGGATATTCCCTGACCCAGGCTTCGATTACCTCATTCATTTTTTGCGTGGCGGCGTTGATGTCAATCAAACCCTCCGCGTCGCGCGGCAGGGCGATTTCTTCCGTCAGTTCCAGCCGAAAGCGCCCGCCCGGCAAGCGAATGGCGCGCGCACCATGCACCGGGCAATCATAGCGCCTGGCCAATTGCGCGAGCAGCGGATTGGCGGCGGCTTCGCGCCCCATGAACATCACGCGCGGGCCACGCCCGAAACGCTGATCCACCAGCATGCCGACATGCTGCCCGGCTTCCAGAGCCCGCGCCAAGCGTAGCGGCGCCCCCATGCCCGCCGGCACCAAAACCCCCATGCTATCGGCGCGAAGCCGCAGGATTTCCCGCGCCACGGCGGCGTTATTTGGCGTGCGATACAGAACTGCGCTGTCAATGCCATGCTTAGCTGCCGCTACCGCCGGCAATTCCCAATTCGCGAGATGCGCGGAAAACACGATGGCGGGTTTCCCGTCATCGCGCAGCCTTTCATAAAGTGCCACGGTTTCAGCGGATGCGCTGATATGCCCACCCGGTTTCGGGCTTTCGGGATCGAAATCCCAAATCCGATCCATATGCACATATTCGCACGCCGTGCGGCCCAGATTGTCCCAGGCTTCGCGCAAAATGGTGGCACGTTCCGCGGCGGATTTTTCGGGAAAGGCTGCGGCGATATTGTCCCGCCCGATGCGATGCGCCGGCGTGATCGGTCCCAGATTGCGCGCCAGGAACGCGCCAAAGGCCGGGCCAAAACGCGGCCCAAGCAGGCGCAGCAGGCCAAAGCCCGCGCGCAACGCCAGCCCGATCAGAAAATTCATCCGCGTCGCGCGGTGCGCTTCACAGCGTCACCACGATCTTGCCAAAGACGCGCCGGCTTTCCAGCCGTTCCAGCCCTTCCGAGAACCGATCCAAAGGCACCACCGTATCCAGCACCGGCAG